>JAGOOG010000008.1:12620-34888 GCA_017992605.1 Deltaproteobacteria bacterium | reverse complement strand
GGTTCTGGCTTGCGGCACGGGCAGGTCATGCGGTACCGTTCGATGGTCCCCTCCGGGTGGTGGGGGCAGTAGTAGAGGGCGTCGATGCGGACGCCTTCCATCCTGAGCATCTTCAGCAGCCGTGCATGGATGACGTGCAGGGTCTTCTCGTCGAAGAGACCGCGGGCTATGCCCGACTGGTTGGTGACCACGATGGCGGGGACGCCCGCCCGGTTCAGCAAACGAAGGGCCTCGACAGACCCGGGGAGGAGTTCGACACCGTCCGGGTCGCTCAGGTACCCCGTGTCGCGGATCAGGGTGTCATCCCTGTCCAGGAACACGGCGTGTGACGGCGAGTCGCTCGATCTCATCGGCTATGTCCTTGAGCCACGGCATGTCCAGGGCTATCCTCACGGCGAAGAGCCTGTTCGCTACGCCCGTAAACCAGGACGGCTCGATCTTCACCAGGTCCTTTTCCGTGGTGAGGACCAGGTCTTTCCCGGCGGCCCTGTCCATGACCATGACTGCATCCTCGATGCAGTAGCGGTGATGGTCGCCGAAGGCCAGACGGTCCACGTCTGCTCCGAGCCTTTCGAGCATGGCGAAGAAGTGATGCGGCGACCCGATGGCGCAGAAGGCCAGAGCCCGTTTGCCGGAAAGTGATTCCAGGCCTGCCGTGACACCCCGGAGATCCACCAGGCAGACCGGCTTGAGGTCGGCGGTGAGGCCCGAGGTGCCGGATCCCTTCATGGCGACGACATGGTGGGCGCGCTTCAGGGCTGATGCATGCTCTCTGAGCGTCCCTGCGGGGAGGAGCTCCTCCCGGGCGACGTTCCGGGTTACGAGCACGATGTCCAGGTCGCGGCCGATCCTGCGGTGCTGGAATCCGTCGTCCAGCACGACGACCTCGCAGTCGAACAGGGTCCGGGCCAGGAGCACCCCCTTCACCCGGTCAGGGCTCTTGATGACCGGTACGGACAGCGACCTTGCCATGAGCAGGGCCTCGTCACCCACCTCGTCGCTGGTGTGGTTTTTCTTCACCACGAGGGGGTCCTTGCACGATCCCTTGTATCCCCTGGTGACGATGCAGGTCGCCAGGCCGCGGGAGGCGAGCTCGGCGGCCAGCGCCATGGCGAAGGGCGTCTTGCCCGTGCCGCCGGCCTCGACGTTCCCCACGCTCACCACCACCCCGGGCACGGCACGTGCCTTCAGGATCCCGGCATCGTAGAGAAGGTTCCGTGCCTTGATGAGTGCGCCGTAGATACGGGCGAGGAGCTTACGGGTTGCCGAACTGGAGGGCATAGAGCCTCGCATAGTGACCGTTTCTGGCCATGAGCTCGTCGTGGGTTCCCTGCTCCACCATGCAGCCGCGGCTGAGAACGATGATACGGTCCGCTCCCACGATGGTGGAGAGCCTGTGGGCGATGACCAGGGTGGTCCTCCCCTTCATGAGGCGCTCCAGGGCGGCCTGGACCTCCCGCTCGCTCTCGGTGTCCAGGGCCGAGGTCGCCTCGTCGAGGATCAGGATGGGGGCGTTCTTGATGATGGCCCGGGCGATGCAGAGACGCTGGCGCTGACCGCCTGACAGCCTCACCCCGCTCTCGCCCACCATGGTGTCATACCCGTCCTTCAGGCTCACGATGAAATCATGGGCATTGGCTGCCCTGGCCGCCTCGACGATCTCCTCCTCGGAGGATTCGCGGGTGCCGTAGGCGATGTTGGCCCGTATGGTGTCGTTGAACAGGACCATCTCCTGGGTCACCATGGCGATGTTCTCTCGCAGGGAGTTCGTGGTCGCATCCCTGATGTCGGTCCCCGAGATGAGAATGGCCCCCCTGCTCACGTCGAAGAACCTGGGCAGCAGGTTCGCGACGGTGGATTTGCCCGAGCCCGATTCCCCCACCAGGGCGATATGCTCCCCCCTCCGTGCGGTGAAGCTGATGTCCTGCAGTGCATAGGTCTCGTCGTTCGTATAGCTGAACCAGACGCCCCTGAATTCGAAATCACCCTCCACACGTGACAGGGCCTTGGCGTCGGGCTTCTCGCTGATCTCGGGGGTGGTGTCCAGGAGGTCGAAGATGCGGCGTGACGCCGCGATGCCCTCCTGGATCTCGATGTTCACCTTGTTGAGTTTGCGGATGGGTGCATAGAGCAGCGACAGGGCGGTGATGAAGGACATGAAGTCGCCGGGTGTCATGGCGCCCGAGATGACCCGCTTGCCGCCGTACCAGAGGAGGAATGCCGTGCCCAGACCGCCGATGAGCTCGAGCAGGGGGCCGGACAGGGCCCGCACCTTGATACGCTTCATCCAGTTCGTGTAGTAGTTCCGGTTCTCCGTGGAGAAGCGCCTGGACTCGTAGTCCTCCATGTTGTAGGCCTTGACGATCCTGATGCCGCTGATGGCCTCGTCCAGGATGCTCATGACGTTGCCCATGACCTTCATGCTCCTGGTGGAATAGCGCTTGAGCCGCTGGCCGAACCGGTTGATGGGGTAGACGACCAACGGGAACACGAGCATGGCGATGAGGGCGAGCTCCCAGTCCCGGTAGAAGACCGCTGCCACGAGGCCGATGAGCGTGAGCGACTGCCTGATGAACTCGGTGACCGACTCGGTGACGGAGTGCTGCACCATGTTCACGTCGTTCGTGATACGGCTGATGAGGACGCCCGTGGGGGTACGGATGAAAAACGGCATGGACAGCGTCTGGATGTGTTCGTAGAGTTCGTCCCGGATGTCCCTGATCACGCTCTGTCCGACATCATTCATGAAGTAGAAGCTGAAGTAGTCGCAGACCGTCTTGGTGAGGTAGATGGCGATGATCGCCCCTGCGATGAGCCTGAGCATGGTCAGGTCGCGGGCGATGAACACGTCGTCCATGACGTTCTTGACGAGCAGGGCGATGGCCGGCATGGCTGCGGCGATGATGGTCGTCAGGACGAGCGAGCCGAAGAGCTTCATCCGGTAGGGCCGGATGTAGGTGAGCAGCCGCCGGTAGACGCGCAAGTCCCTCATGCGGCCTCCAGGAGATCGCAGGCCCACCGGGCCGTCTCTGCCGAGGCCTTCTTGACGCCGAAAAGGTGCCGCATCTCCGTGTATGCCTGCCGGGTGGCCTCGAAGAGCGTGCGGTCTTCCAGGTACAGGAGCATGGTCCTTGCCAGGTCTTCGGCGGTGAGGTCGTGCTGGATGAGTTCGGGTACGATGGATTTCCCCGCGACGATGTTGGGCATGCCGACATGGTGTATCTTCACGAAGATTCTTGCAAGGAGGTAGTTGACGGTCGATGTCCGGTAGCAGATGACCTCGGGGACACCCCGCAGGGCGAGTTCAAGGGAGGAGGTGCCCGACTTCACCATGGCGAGGTCGATCTCGGGCATGGAGTCTTCGAGCCGGATGTCTGGGTCCGTGTGCCGGCGGATCAGGTCGGGGTCGAGCCCGCGGGCCACCGGGAGGTGCCAGGTGAGATCCGGGCGCCTGCGCGCGATGCGACGCTTCGCCTCCATCATGACGGGCAGTATGGAAGTGATCTCGTGGCGCCTGCTCCCCGGAAGCATCCCGATGCGTCGGGGGGGCCAATCTGCCCGCCGTACCGTCTCAGGATCCTTGTCGTCCAGAAGCGGGTGACCCACGTAGCGTGCACGTACACCGTGGGATGCGAAGAATCGTTCCTCGAAGGGAAAGATGACGGCCAGGCCGTCGGTGACTTTAGCCAGCGTCCGCGCCCGGTACCGCCTCCAGGCCCAGGCCTGGGGCGCGATGTAGTAGAGCACCTTCATGCCCGATGCCTTGGCGTGCCGG
The DNA here is from genome assembly GCA_017992605.1 of Deltaproteobacteria bacterium. GTDB lineage: Bacteria > Desulfobacterota > Desulfomonilia > UBA1062 > UBA1062 > MWEI01. Next base: position 31,113 of record JAGOOG010000008.1, on the reverse strand, counting down.
GCGAGCCGCATGTTGAAGTCCGGAAGGTCCACCGGGATGAACAGGGAGGGTCTCCTCGTCAGCATGAGCCGCTTGATGCCAGCGTAGACCTTCAGGATGTGGAAGATCCTGGGCAGGACATCGGTGAACCCCATGACCGAGAGTTCGTCCATGCCATGGATGCATTCCATGCCCGCCTTTTCCATCTCGGGGCCGCCCATGCCGACGAACGCCGCCGACGGGATCCGCTGCCTGATCGCCCTGATGACGGCTGCGGCATGCCGGTCAGCGCTGGCCTCTCCGGCCACCATGAGGATCGTGTGTGCGCTCATCTCTTCGGCACGACGAGGCTGTCCTTGATGGCACAGGCCATCTGGAGGGCCTTGAGCCCGGCGGCCCCGTCCACCACCACGGATTTGCCGTTGACCACTGCGTCGACGAATGACCGGATCTCCGCGGCCAGGGCGTCGGACTCGGACAGACTGAGGTGTTTGTGGCCTATCTCGCGGGTCTCGCTCAGCGTGTATACGTCCGCCTGGGCCCTGGCGAAGTCCAGTGATATGTAGGCGTCCTTCTGGAAGATCCTGATTTTGCGCATGACGTCTGCGCTCACCCTGCTGGCCGTTATGTTGGCGATGCAGCCCGACTCGAAGCGGAGCCTCGCGTTGGCGATGTCGACCGAGTCGGTAAGCACCGGCACGCCCACCGCCTCCAGGGAGGCCACGGGAGATCCGACCAGGGCGAGGATGATGTCGAGGTCGTGGATCATGATGTCCAGGATCACGTCCACGTCCGTGCCCCGCGCCCTGAAGGGACTGATGCGGTGTGCCTCGATGAACATGGGGTCCACGATGCTGTCCTTGAGCTCCAGGAGTGCCGGATTGAATCGTTCCAGGTGGCCGATCTGGAGGGTCGTGCCGCCTTTCTGCGCCGCATCGATGATGTCCGCCGCCTCGCCGGTGGTCCCCGCGATGGGTTTCTCAAGGAGAACGGCCACGCCGGCCCCCAGCAGGGGAACGGCCACGTCGGCATGGACCGACGTCGGCACCGCTACGCTGGCGGCGTCGAGGCTCCCCCTGAGGTGATCCACCGAGGTGTACGCCGTCGTACCGACCTCGGCGGCCACCGCTTCTGCCCGTGACCCGTCGACGTCGACGACGCCGAGGAGCTCCACGTTCTCCATGGATGCGTATTTCTGGGCGTGGAACCGCCCCAGGTACCCCACACCGATGACCGCGACCCTGAGCTTCCTCACCGTGCGATCCCCCTGCGGGACGAGGTGAGGAAATCCAGCAGCCTGGCGATCTCCTCGGCACCCTTGAGCTCCTGTTCCAGTGCTGCGACGGCCTCCTTGAGGAGGAGCCCCTGCTTGAACAGGATGCGGAAGGCCTTCTCGATCCGGGAGATCTGCTCCCTGGAAAAACCACTGCGTTTCAGGCCTATGGTGTTCACTCCATAGAGCGTGGCCCGATCACCCGATGCCTTGGCGTAGGGCACGATGTCCAGGCTCACCATGGAACCTCCGCCCACGATTGCGTAGGCGCCCACCCGGGTGAACTGGTGTATGGCGGCCAGCCCGCCGATGATGGCGCTGTCCTGGATCTCCACGTGTCCGGCCAGCGTGGCCAGGTTCCCCATGACCACCCGGCTGCCCACGATGCAGTCGTGGGCCACGTGACAGTAAGCCATGATGAGGTTGTGGCTACCGATGGTCGTCACCCCCCTGTCCTTGACCGTGCCGCGGTTGACGGTCACGAACTCGCGGAAGGTGTTGTGGTCGCCGATGGTCAGCCTGGTGGGTTCCCCCTTGTACGAGTGGTCCTGGGGCGGGGAACCGATGCTCGCGTAGCCGGTGAAGGTGCAACTCCTGCCGATGGTGGTGGGGCCTTCGATCATGCAGAAGGGACCCACGCGGGTCCCTTCACCGATCGTCACGCCTCCCCCCACCACCGCGTAGGGGCCTATGGTCACATCCCCGGCGAGTGCGGCGTCAGGAGCTATCCGCGCGGTAGGGTCAATCCCTGGCAAGGTCCTGTACCTTCCTTTCCAGGTCGCGCACCCGTTTCAGGAGTTCCGGCAGATCGCGGTAGACCTTCTGTACCCTGAGCCAGCGACTGTGGTCCATGGACGGGAAGCCGGAGATCACCTTGCCCGGAGGTATGTCCGTGGCGATCCCGGTACGGGCGGCCGCAGTCACCCCGTCTCCGATGCTGACATGCCCTGCCACTCCGCACTGCCCGGCCAGCACCACACCCGTACCGATCCGGGCGCTGCCCGAGATCCCAGCCTGTGCAACGATGATGGTGTGATCCCCGACGACCACGTTGTGGCCTATCTGGACCAGGTTGTCCATTTTCACGTCGGAACCTATCCGGGTGCTGGTCAGTGCGGCCCGGTCGATGGTGCAGTTGCTGCCGATCTCCACATGGTCCCCTATGACAACGACACCCTTCTGGGGGACCTTGACGTGGCGCTGGCCGTCCCAGGCGAAGCCGAACCCGTCTGAGCCTATAACCACCCCTGCATGGACGATGCAGTGCCTGCCTATGGAGCATCCGTGGTAGACCGCGACGTTTGGGTGGAGGATCGTATGCTCTCCCACCGATGCGTCGTCCCCGATGAAGCAGCCGGGGAAGATGACGCAGTTCTCGAAGATGCGTGCCCCGGCTCCGATGTATACGTGGGGATAGATGCATGCGCCCTCGTGGACGTGGGCTTCCGGATGCACCCAGGCCATCTCCGAGATACCGGGTGTCACGGGCTTGTCGGGGTAGAGGAGGGAAAGGACCCGGGCGAAGTAGAGGTACGGGTCTGGGGTGATGATCTGGGATATTTCCCGGCCGATCACTTCCTGCACGATGATGGCACCGGCCTTCGTTGTCATGGCCTGGTCCCGGTACTTCCGGTTGGCGAGGAAGGAGATGTCGGCCTGTGCAGCTTCTTCCAGGGTCGAGGCACCCGTCACCTCCCGGTCCTCACCCTGCAGGGTGCCCCCGAGGATCTCTGTCAGCCTGGACAACAGCATGAGCTATTCTTTCTACTGCTTGGCCTGCTTTTCCTGGTAGCGCCTGTTGAAGATCTCCAGGATCTGCCTGGTGACGTCCATCCGGTCCGATCCGTAGATCACTGCAGGATTGGTCCTGTCGAGGATGAGATCGATCTTGTTCTTCTCGCCGTACTCCTTGATGATGGCCTCGAGTTCCTTGGTCCATGGCTTCATGATGCCCATCTCGGTGTTTCTCAGGTCATCCTGGGCGTCCTTGTAGGCCCGGTTGTAGTCCTTCACCTCCTTCTCGTACTGCTTCTGGAGGTCTTCCTTGGCCGCGGCGGACATGGTGGCGGACTTGGCCTGGATCTGGTCCGAGATGCCCTTGATCTTGGTCTCTCTCTTCTTGAGGTCGGTCTCCTTCTGTTCGCTCAGTGCTTTCAGCTTCACGAAGGCATCCTTGCCGGCCAGTGAATCCGTGATGACCTTCTGCGAGTCGATGTATACGATCTTGAGGTCCTGGGCCGTGGCCGTTCCTGCGAGTGAAAACAGGACGCAGGCCGCGCACAGGAGGGTGAGAAATCTGTTCATATATGCTCCTCTCACGAGTTTGTTCGTGTGCCTAGAAGAACGCCCCGATGGAGAATTCCCAGCGGGACGGGGATTCCCATTCCTCGGGGTCGATGACCCGGGCGTACTCGAGTCGTAACGGTCCCATGGGGGTTACCCATCTGATGCCCGCCCCGTAGGACCTCTTCAGGTTCGTCAGGTCGACGCGTTTCTCGAAGCTGTTGCCCTCGTCGTGGAAGACGACCCCGTAGAGCCCCGGTATCGGGCCCAGGGGGAAGGTCATCTCGATGTTCATGATCACCATGCGCCGTCCGCCGATGAAATTGCCCAGGCTGTCCTGCGGACCCACCTCGCCGCGCTTGAAGCCCCTGATGCTGCCCAGGCCGCCGAGGTCGAACCGTTCATATTCGGGCAACTTGTCGCCCTTGGCGGGGTTCACTGTACCCCATCTCAGTTTCAACATCAAGGCGAGTTTGTCGCTCCAGATGGGGAAGAACTGGGCTGCCGAAGCGGTGGCGCGGGTGAAGTGGTAATCGCCGCCCAGGCCGGCATATTCGATGGATGCCCCGATGTCGGAGCCCTTGGTGGGCCGGAAATAGTCGTTGGTCGTGTTGCGGTAGATGGAGTTGATGATGCTGCTCGTAAGTCCCCCGTTGATCTCCTCTTCGCTCAACGAGGATTCGTAGAGCGGATCGATATCGGTCAGGCTCAGCACGTTGTCGTAGGAGTATATGATGGAGTGGCGGAATCTTTCGACGAGCGGGTAGCTCATCCGCAGGTTCCCGCCGCGGGATTTCTTCGTGTAGTAGAGGTATTCCTTCTCGAGGCTGAAGACGCGTGCCCCGAGAGATATGTTGTAATCCAGGAACCAGGGATCTTCCGCATCGATGGTGAAGTTCTTCTTTTCCGGCCCGTACTCGATGCTCCCCTTGGCCTTGTACCCGCGTCCCAGGAGGTTGCTCTCGCTCAGGCTCGTGGTGGCCATGGGGCCGTCTTCAGATGAATAGGCGAAACCGAAGGAGAAGGCGCCGGTAGTCGTCTCCTCCACGTCCACGAGCAGGCTCATGGTGGAGTCGTTCCTGGGCACGGGGTCGATGTTGGTGGAGCTGAAGTAGCCGAGACGGCCCAGGTTGTCCTTGCTGTCCCTGATGGCGGACGACGAGAAGGTGCCTCCCTCGTCTATCTCGAGCTCGCGCCGTATGACCTTGTCCCTGGTCTTGGTGTTGCCCCTGATCTGGATGGTGTCGATGGTGACCGGTTTGCCCTGGGTGATGCTGAAGGTCAGGCCGACCTTGTTCTCCTCCTCCTCGACGCTCTCGGGCTTGATCTGGGCATAGGCGTACCCCTTGTCCATGTAGATTCCGCGGAGCCCCTCAATGGCTTTCTGTATACCGCTCTTGCTCATTGTTTCGCCGGGCTCGAGGTCGATGGCCTCCAGGAGCTCTTCCTTGGGCAGGAGCAGGTCGCCGGTCACATCCATGGTTCCTATGTAAAACAAGGGACCCTCGGAGACGGGGATGGTGATGTAGATGCCGTCGTCCTCACGGATGTCGATCCTGGGCCTGCCCACCTTGGCCTGCATGTAGCCGTTGTCCGCATAGTACTGTTCGATGCGGAGCAGGTCCGTGTCGAGGACCGCGTCCTGGAAGGTGCCCTCGTGGTTGAAGATGCCAAGCGGCCAGCGGGTCGATGTCTCCATGGCGCCCTTGAGCTTTCGTGAAGAAAGGTTCACGTTCCCGTCGAAGCTGATGTCCTTGATGTAGAGCTGCTTGTTTTCCTCAATGGTGAAGCCCAGGACAATCCCGCCCTCGGTGGGCGTGGTCTTCGTCGAGACCTCCACATTGTAGTAGCCGCGCTCGCGATAGAGGCCCTTGATGCGGTCCGTTCCGGTCTTGAGGAGCCTGGTGTTGAGGATGTCGAACTTCTTCAGGCCGATGGTGTCGAGGATGTCCTTCTCCTTGATCTCCTCGTTGCCCTTGAGTTCGATGGACATGATGACGGGATACTCGGTCACCACGAAGACCACGGCGTTGTCCTCGAAGGTGGCGTCGCACTTCTCGAAGTAGCCCATGGCATAGATCTCTTCGATGTCCTTCCTGATCGCTTCCTTGTGGAGGATGTCTCCCTTTGCCGTCTTGATGCGGAAGCGGATCGCATCGGGGCTGATACGGACATGACCCTCGATGGACACGTCCCTGACCACACAGATCCCCTTGAGGCGGAGGTACCCGTCGATGGCCTCGGCCATCGTCGAGGCGCTGTAGGCCGTCCCTGTACCGTCGGATGCACGGAATACCCCGTCGGTCCGCTGCATGGTGAGCTCAGTCTCGGCTGTCTCGGAGATGCTCACGCACGGGACGTCCGAAAGGTAATCGGCCGTGGACCGATCGGAGGTCCTCAGTGCGAACGGCGCACCCTGGACGGCAGAGGGGATGATCATGGTCAGGAGGAAGAGAAGTATGCCGTTACGGCATTGAATGTTCAAGATGTCCCCCTTTCAGAACCAGGACTTTATCCATCGTGCGCGCCAGATCCATGTTGTGCGTGGCGATGAGCAGGGTGACGCCGAGACGGTTCCTCAACCCCGAAAAGAGCTCGATGATCCTGAGCCCCGTCTCCGGATCGAGGTCTCCCGTTGGTTCGTCGGCCAGCATGATCCCGGGTGACATCATGAGCGACCGGGCGATCGCGACCCGCTGCTGTTCTCCGCCCGAAAGTTCGCCGGGTTTGTGAGTCCTTCGGTGGCCGAGCCCCACCATGTCCAGGAGGTATCCCGCCCGATCGGAGATCTCCCCGGTCATCGGGGAGGAGATCAGGGCGGGCACCATCACGTTCTCCAGGGCGGTGAACTCGGGCAGGAGGTAGTGGAACTGGAACACGAAACCGATCCGGGCGTTCCTGAACCGGGCGATCTCGCGGTCGTTCATGGCCGAAATGTCGCTGTCGCCGTAGGTGATGCTGCCGACATCGGGCTTTTCGAGGCCCCCCAGCAGGTGCAGCAGGGTGCTCTTCCCCGAGCCGGACGCCCCCACGATGGCTGTCCCTTCACCCCGGCGCGCCTCGAGGTCGACCCCCCTGAGAACCTCTATGGTCTCGGGGCCCTTGCGGAAGGACTTGTGGAGGTTGCGTACCGTCAGCACCCGGTCATCCCTCATAGCGCATCACCTCCACGGGATCCTGCCGGGCGGCCTGCCGGGCCGGATAGATGGTGGCGAAGAAACACAGCAGAAGCGATGCCGTCACGATGGACGCCACCTCGACGGTATCCACCTTGGTTGGCAAGCCCGTGATGTAATAGACATCCTTGGGCATGACCTGAATCTTGAAGATGAACTCCACCGCCGTCACGACGGCGTTCAGGTTCTGGGCGAGCAGCAGGCCCAGCACGAGACCTGCGATCGTCCCGCTGATGCCGATGGCCATGCCCACGGTTACGAAGATCTTGAGGATCTGTTCCGTGGTGGCGCCCATGGATTTGAGGATGGCGATCTCCTTGCGTTTTTCCATGACCATCATGATGAGGGTGCTTATGATGCTGAATGCGGCAACCAGGATGATGAAGAGCAGGATGATGAACATGATGGTCTTCTCGAGTCTCAGGGCCGAGAACAGACTCTTGTTCATGTCTTTCCACGTCTTGGCCCAGAACCCCTCATCCAGGTTTTTCAGCACGTCCTGGGCGATCGCATCGGCCCGGTAGATATCATCCACCTTGACCTCGACGCCGGAGACCGTGTCCATCATGAACATTTTCTTTGCCGCGGACAGTGAGATGTAGACCATGTTGCTGTCGAATTCGTACATGCCCGTGGAAAAGATGCCGCGCACGATGAACGTCCTGGATGCCGGGATCATGCCGAGCGGGGTGATCGTGCCCGTAGGTGATATGAGCGTCACGGCATCGCCGACCAGGATTCCGTACATGGCCGCGAGCTCCGATCCCAGCAGGACCCCCGAGTCGTCCAGGGTTCCGCTGCCGTGCGTTATGATCTCCCTGAGCCGGATGACCCGTGCCGCGCTGTCGGGATCGATCCCTCTGATGACTGCGCCGGAGATGCCGCCGGGTGATGATACGAGGCCTTGGGAGAGGATGAACGGGGTGGCCGCGACGACCCCCTTGACCTTCATGATGGCTTCCATGACGGGCAGCGGATCGCGTACGCCCCCCTGGTAGTGGGAGATGACGACGTGCGACTGGGTGCCCAGGAGCTTTGTCTTGATGTCGTCCTCAAAGCCGTTCATCACGGACAGGACCACGATCAGGGCCATGACGCCTATGGCGATGCCCACCACCGACAGCCCGGAGGTGAAGCTGATGAACCGCTGGCTCTTCTTTGCCCGCAGATACTTTCTGGCGACGAGAAACTCGAATCTCAGGACTGGTCTCCTTTACGCAACAGGGGGAACAGGATCACATCCCTGATGGAAGGGCTGTCGGTCAGGAGCATGACGAGCCGGTCGATCCCGATGCCCTCGCCCGCAGCCGGCGGCATCCCGTATTCAAGTGCCCGGATGTAGTCTTCATCGACCTCGGACGGTCCCTCTTTTTTTCGCACCTGCTCCACGAAACGCTCCCTCTGGTCGAACGGGTCGTTCAATTCGCTGAAGGCATTGGCGATCTCTCGTCCCGCGATGTAGAGCTCGAAGCGGTCCACAATGGTGGGATCGTCGTTGTTCGGTCTTGAGAGGGGGGAAACCTCCGTGGGGTAGGAGGTGATGAACACCGGCCCGGTAAGCCTGTTTTCGGCCGTGATCTCGAAGATGAGCAGCTGGAGATCGCCGAGCGTCTCCTCCCCGGCGAGTTCGACGCCCAGGTCCCTGCAGAAGGCCCGGGCCTTCTCCCTGTCGTCGAGGACTTCTGGGTTCACGCCCCCCACCTCTCGTGAAGCCTGTTTGAGCGTATAGCGCTTCCAGGGAGGTGCGAGGTCGATGGTCTCGCCCTGGTAGGTGATCGTGGTCGTTCCCAGCACCTCCTGCGCGACCATGGAGATCATGTCCTCGGTGAAGGTCATGAGGTCCTCGAAGTCGGCATAGGCCATATAGAACTCCATCATGGTGAACTCGGGGTTGTGGCGTGTCGAGATACCCTCGTTGCGGAAGTTGCGGTTGATCTCGTATACGCGCTCGAGCCCCCCCACCACCAGGCGCTTGAGGTAAAGCTCAGGGGCGATCCTCAGGTAGAGGTCCATGTCCAGGGCGTTATGGTGCGTCAGGAAAGGCTTTGCCGTCGCGCCTCCGGGGATGCTCTGCATCATGGGGGTCTCGACCTCGAGGAATCCCCGGGCGTCCATGTACCGCCTCAGGGCACCGATGATCCTGGTCCGCGTGATGAAGGTCTGCTTCACCTCCGGAGAGACGATGAGGTCCACATAGCGCTGGCGGTACCTGGTCTCCACGTCCTTCAGACCATGCCACTTTTCCGGCAGCGGCCTGAACGACTTGGTGATGAGCTCGAATCCCCGCGCATACACGGAGAGTTCGCCGGTCTTTGTCTTGATGGGCGGTCCCCACAGGCCGACGATGTCGCCGATGTCGAGCTTCTTGAAGAGGTCGTAGGCATCCTTGCCGAGTGTTGCCATCTCGAAGAAGGCCTGGAGTTTCCCGGTGGCGTCCTGAAAATGGATGAACGACGCCTTGCCGAATTTTCTGGACGCCATGATCCTGCCGGCAAGGTGATGGACCGCTGGCACCTCCTGGAGCTCTTCGGCCCCGAGATGGCCATACAGGCCGACAAAGGACGAGATTTCGGTATCTTTCCGGTAGGTGTTGGGAAAGTGCCTGACGCCCGATTCCTGCTTGAGCTGCTCGAATTTTTCGATTCTCTGGCGGATGAGAGGGTTCGGATCTTCCACGTTTGCATCTCCACATGCTTCGAATTGAGCGCATATATAGTTAATTTCCCGGATGGAGTCAACAAACCATCCCGCCGCGAGAAACCCCTGGAAGGGAACGTGTTCTTCGGCTAGTATCACGGCGGGGAAGAACATGGGTCTTTCGCTGCTCGAAAAGAGGATGCTCATCGACGGTGCACGTGGTGCAGTCAAGGATTACCTGGAACGGGGGACGCTGGAAGAAGCCTCCTCGCCTGCCCAGGATCTCTCGAAGGCGCTCCGTGAGGTCAGGGGTGTGTTCGTGACCCTCTACCAGGCCGGAAAACCCCGGGGGTGCATGGGCATGCCGTCCGCCGTCCTGCCCCTGTGGCAGGCGTGCCGGTTCTGCGCCCTGAATGCGGCCTGCAGGGATCCCAGGTTTCCACCCCTGGCCGTGGAGGATCTCGCAGGAATCACGTTCGAGATTGCGCTCATAGGTGAACCCCGACCGTTCGAGGAAGTCTCTCAGATCCGGGGAGGCACGTGCGGGCTCATCCTGCAGAAAGGTTTCCGCCGGGAGGTATTCATGCCCGGGGCGTTCCAGGAGATAGCGGGGGGCAGGGAAGAGGTCGCGAGCAGCCTACGGGATACCGTGGCCATCGATGCGGAAGGCGCGGACGCCCGGGAGACATGGATGGTGTTCGAGGTCGAGAGGTGGAACGAAGAGGATCTCTAGACGATCTCGTCCAGGGAATCCACCACCACATCCATGTGCCCCTGGAGCACCTCCCTCGAAACGATGCCGGGTATGCCGATGGTGAGCCCGACCCCGGAGTTCCTCCCCAGCAGGGCATCCATCACGGTGTCCCCGACCAGCAGCGTGGATGACGGGTCCACGTTGAAGTGCTCGCAGATCTTCCTCACCATGTCCGGGGCCGGTTTGGAGTTTGCCACAGAGTCCGCACCCACCACCGCATCTATGTACGGCGCCGCCCCTATCGAAAACATGTCGGTAATGGCTTCCCGGGCATTGTCATTGGTCGCTATGGCCGTGTGCATCCCCTTCTCCTTCAGTCTCTTCAGGAGCTTCACCGCACCCGGGACCGGCCTGACGCACCTGTCCCTGACCTCGGAACGGAAGACCTCGTCGCCGAGTTGCCGCATCAGATTCTGAGCCTCGTCCCAGCGCAGGCCTTCGCGGTAGAGACAGTAGGTGATGAGGGCGTCGCATTCCGCAGAGGTGCCCATGGCCAGTGCCCCGTTCCCGTCTATGCCGCGCGTGTCAACCGATACGCCCAGGACCTTCTGAACCCTGTTCCTCAGGGGTTCGCTCATGGGGAGGTGCGTGCCCATGGCTTCCAGGAGGGAGCCGATGATCTCGACCCATGTCTCCTTGAAGTCGATGAGGGTGCCGTCCTTGTCGAAGATCACGAGATCGGCGTCGTAGGCCTTTCCTGAAATCCGGACCTGTGCCACGAAGTTCCTCCTGCACGTCGTGTTAGAGGGTGTCGCTTCTTCCTCATCGAGGAATCGGCCCACCGTCTTTTTCGCATTGATTGGTTACCATACTTCCATGATATATACTACGGGCTTCAAGGAGACCGGGACCGGGAAGGGGTATGTATAGTCTATGCGGTGTATGGATATGAAGGGCTCGCGTCCGGTTTTCCTCTCGTTGTTGTGCTTGTTGTTCCTGGCCTCATGCAACGCACGACACGAGGAGGGGATCTCAGGGCTTCCTGCAGCCGGTCCGAACGATAGGTTCAGGATCGGTGTCTGCATGCCCCCGAAAGGCGGCCTCGCCGAGTTGTCGAAGCTCCAGGCCCGCGGTATACGGGCGGCGGGCGACATGGTCAGAGACAGGGCGGGAAGGAACGTCGAACTCATATTCCGTGAAACCGGCGAGTCACCCAGGGCCTTCTCGGACACCATCCAGAAAGTGCTCATGGATGACCGCGTCTCGGGCATCATCACGTGCGCGTCCGACGACGAGGTCGATGCAGCCCGCAGCGTGCTCGCCCGAACGCCTGTACCGTTTCTCGTCACGTCGCCGTGCACGAACACCTTCAGGACGGGCGGGGAACCCCCTGAAATCAGGATGTGCACCGCGCTCGGGGATCAGGCCTACGCGTGTGCGAGATTTCTGTCTCATGAACTCAAGGCCAGGAGGATCGGCATCATCATCGATGCCGATGATCCCGTGGCCGTGAAGATTGCCAGCCTGTTTTCGTCCGAGCTGACCGGGATGCCGGGCAGAATCGTTGACATCGCATTCCTTCAGGAAGGCAAGGATCTGGCGGCTTCGATCAGGCACCTCATGGACGCCGGCCCGGATGCAGTCTACCTGCCCTTCGCCGGGGGCCACAGCAGGGCGCTCGTAGAGATGGTGCGCTCGGGTGACCCGGACAGGCCGGTACTCGTAGGTACACTCCAGGCGGAAGAGACCATGCTCGGTGAGGCGGTCAAGGTGCTGGACGGGGTCTATGTCCGGACGGAGTTCATCGGGGAGACCGTGAAGTCTTCACAGGGCATGGAGTTCATCGAGTATTACCGGCGGCATGCGGGACGGAAGGTATATCTCGGCTCCGGTATCGCCACGGGAGCGGAAGGCCTCTTTCTCATGATCGACATGATTTCCGAGGCCCGTCAGTCAAAACTCGTCGGTGACGCACCCCGGGCGGCGGCATCAAGAAGGGGCTCACTGCTGGGATTCACCGGCGTCACTCCGAGCGGTGCCGTGTACCAGCACCTTGTCTTTGGAAAGATCGAAAAGAAATTCCTGGGACGTCCCGCGGTGACATTCGTGGCCGCGGTTCCCCTGAAGCGATCAGATCCGGTCGCTGATGCTGGGACTCAGTAGCCTGTCCGCCACCACGGTCAAGTCAGGCTTGTAGATACCTTTTTCAATCTTGGTTTCGACTTCCCTTACCTTGTCCATACGAACATCCGGGGCTTCTGCCACGGCCTTCTGAATATCCTGCATGAGCTTTACCGTGCCCGAGATGTCCACCCGGTCGGAAGATCGGGCCTGCTGGATCCTGGCGCTGTCCTGGGGTCCCTTGTATGGCTGGGAGCCCTGAAGGGATCGAGCGTTATATGCCTTGAGGGCCTCCGCGTTCGGCGTGCTGTCAATTTTCATCGATTACGACCTCACTCAGTCCTTTCTGCAGGCTGTTTTCCATGATATCCCTGAAGAGCCTCTTGCTGGCCCCTTCGGAAATCGCGGCACTGTCAGCGACGTGCCCTCCACCGTTCTTTTCAGCCTCGCTCCTGACGGTCTCTGCATTCATTGCATGCTGTTTCTCATAGGTCCTCATGATGAGGTTCACGAAGATGCTCTTGACCTCCATACACACTCCTTGTGATCGTTCAGCCGTCCGTACCCTTTCTATCGGATATTCAACGAAATTCTTTAATGATGTTTCACCATGTCATCGTCATGACCACGGCCCCGGCTAGGCCTGTCCAAAGGCTGAAGAACTCCACGGGTCTGTCACGCATCCTGAAGGTTTTGGCATGAACGCGTGAACAGGATCGTCCCGCCGCTCGAGGAGGGTAGGAAAAAATTTCCCGTTACTCTGCAGAGGGATCGTGGATTGAAGAGCCCTGACGGACACTGGCACCCCTCTTGCTGAAAAGGAACCAGAAAGGAGTGCGGTATGGATCAGGGCATGTACACGGCAGCCGCGGGGGCCATAGCAATGGAGGAGAGGCTCACCATCATCTCCAACAATGTGGCCAATCTGAACACCATCGGGTTCAAGAAGGACCATATGAGCTTCGAGCAGTTCTCCAAGCTTCTCGATACCTCCATGCTCGCCGAAGGCCAGTACCGGGTCATCCCCATAGATGTCGTAGCGTTGAGCCCCACCATCGACGTCACTCCCGGTTCACCCGTTGAAACAGGCAATCCTCTCGATGTGGCCATGATCGGAGACGGGTTCTTCGTGGTCAGTACCGAAGACGGGCCGAGATATACCAGGGCGGGGTCGTTCCAGCTCACCACGGACAATATACTGGTAACGCCACAAGGGTACAGGGTTCAGGGTGAGGGTGGCGATATATCCATCGACACCACCACCGGCAACGGGATTATCGGCATCGATTCCCGGGGAAAGATAACCTATGACGATACCGACGTCGATACCCTGCAGGTAGTGCGCATAGCGCCCGAGGTCCTCGTCAGGAAAGGGAACAACCTCTTCGATGTGAAGGAGGGGTATGTGCCCGAGCCTGTCGAAACACCGTCCATGAGCCAGTCGTACCTGGAAGCCGCCAACGTGGAACCTGTCAGCGAGATGGTGGATATGATCGCCACCCAGCGGGCCTATGATGCCTTCCAGAAGATGATCAGATCGATCAATGACGCCTACTCGTTCTCGATACGTAATGTCGGGACGGTTGCATAAGAGACAAGGAGGACAGACCATGATTCGAGCGATGTGGACTTCGGCGACGGGCATGAATGCGCAGGAGATGATGGTCAATACCATTGCCAACAACCTGGCCAACGTCAATACCACGAGTTTCAAGAAGAGCAGGGTCGATTTCGAGGATCTCTTCTATGCCACCTACACGGGCAAGGGCAGCCAGACGCCCGAAGGCGGGACAGTGCCCGTGGGGATCGAGGTGGGCATGGGTGTGAGGCCTGTCGCAATCCAGAAGATCTTCACCCAGGGTGATTATCTCCAGACCGACAACAGTCTCGACCTCTCCATTGAAGGGAACGGCTTCTTTCTCGTATTGTCAGACGGCGATGAGGTCTACACGCGTGACGGTGCCTTCAAGATAGACAGCGAGGGCTATGTCGTGAACTCCCGTGGTGAGCGTCTGCAGCCCGAGATCACCGTTCCCCAGGATACCGCCACCATCACCGTGTCCAAGGCAGGGGAGATCACCTGCCTGTCCAATGACGGGGACACGCTGGCTACCGGGGATATACCCATTTACATCTTTCCCAATCCGGCTGGCCTGCGGTCCCTGGGCATGAATCAGTATGCCGCCACCCCGGCGTCCGGGGACGCCATCGAGGGAACGCCGGGAGAGGATAACTTCGGCACCATTTCTTCGGGATTCCTCGAGATGTCAAACGTGGACGCCGTGGAGGAGATGGTCAATCTCATTGCCGCCCAGAGGGCGTACGAACTCAACTCCAAGTCCATCACGACCTCCGATGAGATGCTCCAGACCGTCACCGGTCTCGTGAGGTAAGGTGTTGTAATGAGATTCTGTGTCCTCATTGCGTGCCTGGGCTGTGTGCTCGCCGGGGTGTCTGAGGCGGCGGCCAGGAACGCGATCGATATCAAGGCAGAGGCTGCCTTTACCGGCAGGATCCTGAAGCTCTCCGACGTGGCGGAGATCATGGGGCCCGATGCAGGCCCGCTTGGGGAGATCGTTCTGGCAGAAGTCCCAGGCGGGTCCACGGGGCTTATCATGTCTTGCCGGACCGTGGAAGAGAAGATCCGCCGCACCTATCGGGGAGCGTTGGTCTTTTCGGGGTCTGCCAGCGTACATGCCGTGCCCAGCACTGTGGAGGTGTCCGCGGAGGACCTCAAGAGGGTCTTCATCGGCGAGATCCACCGGAAGAGCCCGTGGAAGGACACGGGATCCATCGAAATATACGACGTCCGGGTATCGAAGATTCCAAGGGTACTGCCGGCAGACGCGCGTGCCATACAGGCAAAATTTTCCTCCCGGGATGACTTCCTCGGTTTCACCACAGCCACGCTGTCCGTCGGAAACGGTCCCTCGCCCGAGAAGGTGACCGTGACGGGTCGCATCAGGCTCATGGCCGAGATCCCGGTGGTCGCGACCAGGGTCGCTTCAGGGAGGATCATCAGGCCGGGTGATGTGGTCGTGCGCTCCCTCGACATCTCGGCCCTGCCGAAGGTCTGCACCCGACTGGATGAGTGCGTCGGAAAGCGGGCCAGGGTGACGCTCAGGGCAGGAAACCCGGTGCAGCCTTCCCAGGTCGAGCGCATGCCCGACGTATGCTCCGGAGAGGTCGTGATGATCAGGGCCAGTACCCCGAACCTCGTGGTGGAGGCCAGGGGGATAGCGGTGAAGGACGGATATACCGGAGAACACATCCCTGTGAAGAACGTATCCTCGGGAAAGCAGGTGATTGGCACCATTATTGCTCCATCAGTGGTACAGGTATCGCTGTAGGAGGGAGACATGAAGGCAGGCACCATTCTTGTGCTCATCATGGTTGCAGCGGCTCTGGCCGCCTGCTCCCATACCACCGACAGGGGAAGGGAATTCGCCGATGATGAGCTTTCCCAACCCGTCGAGGAAGAGATCAACGACGTCAAGAGTCCAGGCTCTTTGTGGTCAGAGAACGCCAAATTCTACGACATGTTCAGCGATCACCGGGCCAGGCGGGTCGGTGACATCGTGATCGTGCAGATCATCGAGAGTTCGTCTGCCGACAAGGAGGCCAAGACCGAGGCGACCAGAGAGAGCAGCATGGACCACTCGGTGAGCAACTTCCTGGGACTGCCCCTGGACAGGTCCTCCATCTTCGGATACGGGATCGAGCCGGGGATCCAGGCTGAGAGCTCCTCGGAGTTCTCCGGGGACGGGAAGACGTCCCGCAAGGGGACCCTCAATGCAGTGGTCTCCGCGCGTGTCACGAGGATCCTGCCGACCGGCAACTTCGTGATCAGGGGCAGGAAGCAGATCAGGGTCAACGACGAGGCGCAGTACATCGTGGTTTCGGGCATCATCAGGCCTGAAGACATCCTGTGGAACAACTCCGTGATGTCGACCAGCATAGCGGACCTGAAGGTGGACTACTACGGCTCCGGCATCCTCGGCGACCAGCAGAGCAAGGGCTTCCTGGCCCGGGCGATCGACAAGATATGGCCCTTCTAGGGAGGACACCATGAAGAAGACCATCGTTGCAGCCATCCTCCTGTTCTTCGTAACCCAGCCCATAGGGGCGGTGCGCATCAAGGATCTCGCCCAGATACAGGGGGTCAGGGAGAACAAGCTTTCGGGTTACGGGCTCGTAGTGGGCCTCAATGGGACGGGCGACAAGGCGGGAACCGGGACTCAGTACACCGTCAATGCCCTGGCCAACATGCTCAGAAACATGGGAATACAGGTAAGGGCCGATCAACTCAAGATGAAGAATGTGGCCGCAGTGGTTGTGACCGCCTCCCTGCCGCCTTTCGCCAAGAGCACCCAGAAGCTCGACTGCACCATCTCGTCCATAGGCGACGCAACGTCCCTGGCCGGCGGAACGCTCATAACGGCGCCGCTGTACGGTCCCGACGGCAAGGTGTATGCCCTTGCCCAGGGCCCCCTCTCCGTGGGAGGATTTGCCGTGAGCGGCTCATCCGGGACCGGGGTGACCAAGAACTTCCCCACGGTGGGGACCATCCCGGGGGGTGCCATTGTGGAGCGTTCGCTCGATCTGGATCTCGGCCCCCGCATGGCGCTCGTCATGAACAACCCTGACTTCACCACGGCCGGTAGAGTCGTGAGCTCCATCAATGCGAAGATGGGTTCCCGGGTGGCCACAGCCACGGACCTCTCCACCATCCAGCTGGAGGTCCCCGCTGAGTACCAAAGCAGCCTCGTGGACTTCGTGGCCCTCGTGGAGAACGTGGATGTGACGCCCGACAACAGGGCCAGGGTCATCGTGAATGAGCGCACCGGCACCGTGATCATGGGCACCGAGGTGAGGATTTCCTCCGTGGCGATCGCCCATGGCAACCTGAAGATCAGTGTCTCCGAGCAGCCCGGGGTATCACAACCCCTGCCGTTCTCAGAGGGGCGGACTGCGGTGGTGCCCCGGACCGGCGTCGAGGTAGAAGAAGGCGGCAAGAGGCTCATCCTGCTCAGGCCCGGAGCGACCATCGGTGACCTGGTCAATGCGCTCAACGCCATCGGCGTGTCCCCAAGGGACCTCGTGGTCATCCTGCAGGGCATCAAGCGTTCCGGCGCACTGTACGCAGACCTGGAGGTCATATGATCCGCGACGTCACCATGATCGCACGCATGAACCAGAACGATCCGGCCAAGGCGCTCGAGAAGGTCTGCGCCGAGTTCGAGACGCTGTTCGTGCACCAGCTGCTCAAGACCATGGCCGAGTCCGTGCCGGACGGGTTCCTGGAGGACGGGCTCGCAGGTGACATCTACAAGGACATGTTCTACCAGGAAGTTGCCAGGAACATCGGTTCCACCGGTGCCCTGGGTGTCAGAGACACGCTCAGGCGCTATCTCGAGCAGCATTTCGGCGAAGATGGCAAGACCGTGCAGGGTGAGGTTCACCGGAAAACCACCGATACGATGGACAAGGAATGAACCCTTTCAGACACGGTGGGGGAGAGACATCATGACCTATATGGACGTCATAGCACGGCTCGAGCAGGAAAAGGAACTCGTGGGAAGGCTGAACGCCCACCTGCAGGAGGAGCTCGATCTCATAGCTTCCGATGATGTTCTGGCGCTGGAAGAATCGATGCCCGCCAAGCAGAAGATTATCAGGAGCATCGCGGACATCCGGAAGGAAACGCGTATGCCCGCATCGGAACCGGCCCCGGAAGACGCGCTACGGATGCGCTCTCTCCAGCAGGATCTGGTGCGGTTGTGGAAGAAGGCTACAGGACTGAACGAGATCTCGAAGCGGATGGTCACCCAGAGGCTCACCGAGATCGATGACTCCGTTCAGACGTTCTTCACCGGCCTCAAGGAGAGCTATACCAGGGATGGCAGGAAGGCCGCCATCTCGCTGCACACCATAAAGACAGGAGCGTGACATGCCAGGACTCGGCGGAGCACTCGATATCGCACGATGGTCCATGTACAGCTCGCAGATGGCCATAGAGATCTTCTCCCATAACGTGGCCAATGCCAACACCGAAGGGTATTCCCGTCAGAGCCTGAGGGTGGAAGCCAATTATCCCATCACCATGGGCCCCGGTCAGATCGGGACCGGTGTGAGGGCTGTCGAGGTCGTCCGGAACTACAACAACTTCCTCAATCAGCAGGTGAGCCTCAAGAAGTCCGAATACTCGTACTGGAACTCCCAGAGGACCGCCATGGAGGAGATCGAGAGCATTTTCAACGAGAGTGACGGCTATGGCATAAATGCCCTCATGGGAGAGTTCTGGAACGCCTGGGGGGACCTGTCCAACAA
>JAGOOG010000008.1:0-12520 GCA_017992605.1 Deltaproteobacteria bacterium | reverse complement strand
GTGGCTGGTACCTACACCATCACGACCGGGGGAACCACGGTCAATGATCTGATCGCTGCAATCGAAACCGGTACCGCAGGTCAGATAGATGTATCTCTGCCAGGCGGGCAGTTCCAGCTCACCGCTGCACAACCAGGCCACACCTTTGCCATCTCCCCGAGCGCTGGCGGGGAACCCAGCAACGCGCTTGCCATACTGGGCGTCAACTGCTTCTTTTCCTGGTCCGAGCAGGTAGGCCGGCCCCTTGATGACCTCACCGAGACCATTCGGGTCAACGATGCGATCGAGGCGGAGCCCTCCCTCATCTCGTCCGGGTATCTGGACGAGAACGGCATGGTGGCCCCGGGCTCCAACGATGTTGCCCGTGCCATACTCAACCTTCAGGACAAGGTCATCGACGACATGGGTGGTTCGGGGACGAGTACGACCATGGATGCCTACTACAGCTCACTGGTGGCACAGGTGGGCGTCGATGTCCAGAACACCGTGAACAACGAGAAGTTCAACGACACGCTTCTCGGCCAGTACATCAGCAGAAAGGAGGGCATCTCAGGCGTCAACCTCGACCATGAGATGGCGGAGCTCCTGAAGTACCAGCACCTCTACCAGGCCGCGGCCAAGCTCATCTCGATCGCCGACGAGATGATGCAGGCGTTGATTTCGATAAAATAATCATGTAATACATCCCCAGAGTACACGTCGTACGGGGGTTGTCATTGCTGATACTGACAAGGAAAGTCGGCGAATCGGTCGCCATCGGCGATGATATCCAGATATCCGTTGTAGAGATCAAGGGTTCTCAGGTCAAGCTCGGCATCCGTGCACCGAGGGAAGTGTCGGTCCACCGGCAGGAGATCTACCTGAAGATCCAGGAAGAGAATCTGCGGGCGGCCCAGGTGTCCAAGGACGTCCTCGGCACGGTGGAAGACCTGTTCCTCAAAAAGGGCCCATGAAGAGCACCTGCATGAGCCTGCCCGAGATTACCCGCCATAACAGGAGGACAAGATCATGAAATCCATTCTCGACCTTCTCGCATCAATCATACTCGCACCCTTCAAGCTCATCAGGTTCATCGTACTGGATGTCCTTGTCTACGGTATCATCGGGGGGATCGTGTCCTTCGTCGCCGCGCTCGTGAAGGGTACCTTCCGTCTCATCTTCAGGCCTTTCACGCTGCTGCTGATCGGCGCAGGAGCGGCCGCCTTCTATTTTGCCACCGAGGAGCAGAAGAAGAAGGTCAAGGCCCTGATGGGGATGTAACAGATCGAGAGGCCGCCGGAGCGGGAGTCCTGTCCATCTCGTGATTTTTTCATGGAGATCGGTCCCATGGGACCGATCGGCGAAGGGGGATCCCTCCTGCTCCGCATCAACCGGAACTGCCCCTGGAACAGGTGCATCTTCTGCCCCGCGTACAAGGGCAGGATGTTCTCTCCGCGATCTGTCGACGAGGTATGCCGGGACATCGACGCAGCATCCCGGACCCGGGCCGCCCTGCGCTCCACCATCGCCCGCTTCAGGGAAATTCCCGCTCACGAGAGGGCGCGCATGCTCCTGGACCGCACCCTCAAGGGCGGGTATCTTGATTATCTCGATGCCTGCGGGTGTCGTGACGAAAAGATCGAGACAGCCCTCACGGAGGCGTTGCGGTCAATCGACCGCGAGTCTCCGGATGCCATCGACAAGGTTGACAGGGCACTGAGGCTCATCAAGTCAAAGGGAATACCCTGATAAAGAGAGGAGGGATTCTCTTCCGAGAATCCCTCCTCGTCGCTCATGCCCGGATACCCCTGAGGATATCCGGTTCGTTCTTACGACAGGCCCATGAACTTGGTGAACGGGTTGGCATAGAGCAGGATGAGCTCGATGACCAGCGCGTAGATGGCAAGGGACTCGATCATGGCCAGGCCAAGGATGAGCGCGGTCAGGATTTTGCCCGATGCATCCGGATTGCGGGCGATACCGTCGCAGGCTCCCCTGACGCCGTTGCCCTGGCCGATGCCGGTTCCGAAGGCCGCGATGGCCATGCCGATGCCCGTCGCCACGGCGACCCAGGAGAAGTACTGGATGGCCTCAGGACTTGCAGCTCCCTCAGCTGCGAAGACCACTGATGCGAAAGCCAGAACGAAGAATACTGAAACCCCTGAAAACCATACGAATTTTTTCATACAATCCTCCACGAAAGTTATTCTCAATGTAGTATTGAAAAATCGATCTCAATGGCATTTTACCCGGCTTGGGGTGTGGAGGTCAATACCGTTTACAGGACAATGAAAATAAAAAGGCGGACCTGTACAGGCCCGCCTTGAACTTTTCTGGATATTCTTTTCAATTGCTTCCGATTAATGGGCCTCCTCCATGGCTCCGCTGATGTACATCATCGCCAGGAGCGTGAACACGAAGGCCTGCAGGACCGAGGTGAATATCATGAGCACGAGCATGGGCATGGGAACCAGGAACGGGACCAGGGCGAGGAGCACCACGAGCACCAGGTCCTCGCCGAAGATGTTCCCGAACAGCCGCATGGTCAGTGAAAGCGGGCGGGCAAGGTGACCGATCAACTCCACGGGAATCATGATGGGGGCCATCCACCACACCGGTCCCATGAAGTGCTTGAGGTACTTCATGCCGTGGATCCTCACGCCCACGATGTGGGTGAGCAGGAACACGGTCAGGGCCATGCACAGGTTGGTGTTCAGGTTCGCCGTGGGTGAGTAGAAGCCCGGGATGATGCCGGCCATGTTGCAGGTGAAGATGAAGAGCGCGATGGTGGCTATCAGGGGGAAGAACCTCATGCCATGCTCGCCCATGGTGTCGACCAGGAGATTTTTCAGTCCGCCGATGACCACCTCCAGGAAGTTCTGGAGACGACCCGGGACCAGCTTCAGGCTCTTGGAGACGAAGAACCCCATCACGATGAGAAAGATCATGTAGAGCCAGGTGTAGGTGACCTGGTAAAAGTGGTTGCCGTCGGTCAGACCGAATCGCTCATGAAGGAATTCGTAAATGGGATGCGTGATGAAGTCCAGGATGAGAATACCGTGATCCATACTAATGTCCTCCTGCGCAGATGTAGGTGTAGCATGCGTAACTCATGACGCCGAGCATGATGACGGACAGGCCCAGGAGCAGGCCGAGCACGTTGACATGGAGCATGGCGATGAGCACGTAGAGAACGGCACCCGTGAGGGCGAGCCGGAGTATGTAGCGCTTGATCATGAAGACGGAGCCCTGTTTGCCGGTGAACGTCACCGAGGACCTGGCATGGCGCCAGAGCAGCTGGTAGTTGGCCAGACATACGCCGCCGCCCAGGAGAACCCCCAGGGCGAAGTCGGTGCCGAACAGCGGCAGGCTGGCGATGCAGAATGCCGCCCACATGGTGTATGCGATAAGCTCGATCCTTTTCTGGACAGGATCTTTACTTGCGCTTTTCACCGGGATTCTCCTCGCTGAAGAACCGCATGTAGGTTTTGTACATCATCCTGAATCCCGCCATAATGCCACCGAAGAGGAAGACGAAGGTGAAGATCGGCTCCGTGCCGAGATATCTATCGAGGTAGAACCCCGCAATGAGACCTATGACTATGGAGAAGACCATGGCGAACCCCATGGTGCTCAAGTCCGCCACGGTGAGATACATCTTCTTCCTGTCCCTTTTCTCCCTGTCTTTCAGATCTGTCATCGGGGTTTCCCTGTCCTGGAAAATAATTTTGAGCAATATTACTGAATCGTGATTCATAAAGCAAGGGAGTTTTTGACGGGGGTCAGGGCCCATGGAAAACAGCCTGAGCAGACGTTCTAAAGCCTCTCGAGCGAGACAAGCATTTTTTTCTTGTTCTGTGAAAGATTTTCCGGTAATGAACACAAGATTGAGCAGATGACTACACTACAGAGTGCACTATGGAAGGTACACAAAGTAACAAGGGTCAGATGCGAAAGCTCACGGTTCTTTCTGTGTGTTTTGTAGCATCACTGATCGGGGCAGCCCTCATTCCCTCCACGACGATAACGGGAATGAGCATGCCTGCCGCGGAACCAGTTCAGGGCCCGACCATAAAATACGAGTACACTGCAAGCCTCCCCGACAGGCTCATGCGGATCCGCAAGGTCCAGGAGAGGAAGCAGTGCCTCATCGAGATTCTCCTCCCCATGGCGCTGCAGGCCAACGAGTCCATCCTGAAGCAGCGGCAGGTGGTGGAAGATTACAGCAGGATGTTGCCCCGGCTGACCCCTGATGAAAGAGAACACCTGCTCGCCATTGCGAGCATGTACAACGTCACGGCAGACTCCACCGAGGAGATCGTGCAGGAACTCCTGAAGCGGGTGGATGTACTCCCCGTCTCCCTGGTACTCGCCCAGGCTGCCATCGAGTCAGGTTGGGGCACCTCGCGGTTCAGCATCGAGGGCAACAATATCTTCGGCATCCGCACGCCTTCAGGGTACGGCATGATCCCGGTCAGGCGCGCCGCCAACGAGACCTTTGCGGTATCCGAATTCGACGATCTGCAGTCCTGCATCGACTACTACCTGTGGAACATCAACACGAACCCGCAATACGAAGAGCTCAGGCACATCAGAAGCCTGACCGAAGGGCCGTATGACGCCCTTGCCCTGGCCCGGGGCCTGAGGAACTATTCCGAGCAGGGCCCCGAGTATGTGCGGAAGGTCGAGAAACTCATCAGCTGCAACTCCCTGAAGGATTATGACGAATATCGGCTGCAGTAGGTCTCGGAGAACCTCAACGGTCCTTCTCTTCTGCCTCATCCTGAGTTCGTTTCTGGTCCTGGCATCATCCACGGCAGCGGGAGCCTACGTTTCCGTGCTCCTCTATCACAGGTTTGACGAGGACCGCTATCCCACCACCACGACCTCTTCGGCCCAGTTCGAACAGCACCTGTCGTACCTCAAGGCGAACGGATACACGGTCATATCCATGGATCACCTTGCCGAGTGTGTGGAGGGGAGGAGGCCGCTCCCGGACAGGGCGGTCGTGATAACCATCGACGACGGGTTCATCTCGGAGTATGAGCGGGCAGTGCCGCTGCTGAGGAAATACGGTTATCCCTTTGCGCTCTTTGTCTCCACCGGCAGTGTGGGCGCCACGGGGTATGTGAGCTGGGAGCAGCTCAGGCAGGTTCAGGCCCGGGGCGGGACCATCGGCTGCCATACCCACACCCACCCGCGCCTCATCACTATGACGGCTGAGGAAGTAAAGAGGGAAACTCTGGGCTCCAAAGACGTGCTCGAGAAGAATCTGGGACATCCGGTCCGATACTTCGCCTATCCCTTCGGCCAGTATGACGAGAGGGTCCGTTCCGTGGTGAAAAAGGCCGGGTTCCGCCTCATGCTGAGCTCGGACCCGGGGAGCGTAGGGCAGGGTGCCGAGTTCGACCGCATACCCCGCCAGGCCATCGTGGGTTCCGAGATGAACCTGAAGGACTTCGTCCGCAAGCTGGAGACCCCCCCCCTGGAGGTGACCGGGAGACATCCCTTACCGGGAACGCTGCCTTCAAGGACCATCCCTGGAATCTCCATAACCATAAAGAATCCCGGTGCCTACGAACCGTCACAGATCAACATGTTTCTCTCCGAGAAGGGAAGGCTCGATGCGCGTTTCGACACGAAGACCGGGGTCCTGAGCCTCATGGGTCCCGTTCATCTCACGAGAAAGACGAACCGCATCATCGTCTCCGCCAGGAGGAAGAATGACGGACTCTTTGCCATGGACTCCTTCCTCATCGTGCTTCCAGGCACGTGGGAGGGGATGAGATACACCCTGAGGTGAACACCCGGCGGCGTACGGCCGATGTGTGCGCACCAGGGCAGCGCACGACCTCAGCGCAGCGGCCGGGAACAAAACGGACCCCGAACCGGTGACGGCGGTCCGTTCATCTTCCAATGCCGGGGCACTCGAGAGAGAAATCTTGATCGGGCGATCAGATAGTGCTACGAAGTATGGAATCAGGTACCGACAACTCATAGGGGACGATTGTCATGGATATCAAGATCATAAAATGTGCACCGGACAAGATGAAGAAGAAACCGTCGGACGAGTCCAAACTGGGCTTCGGCAAGATCTTCACGGACCACATGTTCACGGTGAACTATGAGGAGGGCAGGGGCTGGCATGACCCCGTCATCGGCCCGTACAATCCCATCGTCCTCGACCCCACGTCCATGAATCTCCACTACGGTCAGCAGATCTTCGAAGGGTTGAAGGCCTATCGCGGCAAGGATGGAGGCATCTATCTGTTCCGGCCCGAGGAAAACATCAGACGGATGAACGCCTCGGCGGTGCGCCTGTGCATGGCAACCATCGATCCGGAGCTGTTCATGGATGCCATGAAGAAACTCGTCCTCCTGGAGCAGGACTGGATCCCCCGCGGGGCCGGCACCTCGCTGTATATCCGCCCGACCATGATAGCGACGGAATCGGCCCTGGGCGTCCACCCGTCGAACCGGTACCTCTTCTTCATCATTGTCGGCCCTGTCGGGGCCTACTACCCCGAGGGTTTCAGCCCCACCAAGATCTACGTCAGCGAGGAATACGTCCGGGCAGTACGCGGCGGCGTGGGCAACTGCAAGAATGCGGGGAATTATGCCGCCAGTCTCTATGCCAGCGAGAAGGCCAAGGCCATGGGGTATACCCAGGTCCTCTGGCTGGATGCCATTGAGCGGAAATACGTGGAAGAGGTGGGGACGAGCAATGCCTTCTTCGTGATCGGCGACGAACTGTTGACACCGCCGCTCTCGGGATCGATCCTCCCCGGCATAACCAGAGATTCCATCATTCGGCTGGCACGGAGCTGGGGCGTGAAGGTGACGGAGCGGGCCCCGTCCATGGACGAGATCATTTCAGGCATCGCCGACGGTTCAGTGAGGGAGGCGTTTGCCTCGGGCACGGCTGCCATCGTCTCTCCCATCGGCCAGATCTACTACCAGGGCAGAGAGCACTTCATCAACGGCGGCAAGACCGGTAAACTGACGGAGCGCCTGTATAACGAGATCCTGCAGATCCAGTACGGAGAAAAGCCCGATCCCTTCGGATGGCGCATGAAGATATCGGGATGACCCCTTGAGGGTGATGCCGATCATTGATCCGCTCAGCGTCCCGGGGCGAGACCATCCCCATGCAGCTCGATGACATCGACAAGGCACTTATCGCTCTGGCACAGGGTGATCTCGACCTGTGCAGTAGGCCCTTCGATGCATGGGCGGACAGGCTCGGCATCCCTGCGGACGAGGTCATATCCAGGCTTGAGCTCCTCAAGCGGACAGGCATCGTCAGAGAAGTCAAGGCCATCCTCTGGCACAGGAAGGCAGGGTTCGCGGCGAACGCCATGGTGGTCTGGGCGGTGGCGGAAGCCCTCGTGGACGTGATCGGGCCCAAGATCGCGTATCACGATGCGGTTAGCCACTGTTACGAGCGCACAGGCTTTGGCAGGTACACTGTCTTCTCGATGATCCATGGAAAGACCAAGGATGAGATCCATGAGACCGTTCTATCGATCTCCCGTTCTGCGGGTATTGATGACTTCCGGATATTCTGGAGCCTCAGGGAGCTGAAGAAGACATCCATGCACTACTTCCCCCAGGAGGATTCCAGTGACGAATAAGGAGCTGTTCGAGGCTGCACAGAAGGTGATTCCGGGCGGTGTGAACTCGCCGGTCCGCGCCTTTCGCAAGGTGGGCGGAACCCCCCCCTTCATAATCAGGGGATCGGGAGCCTTCCTCACCGATGCTCAGGGGAAGCGGTATATCGATTTCGTCCTTTCCTGGGGACCTCTCATCCTGGGTCACTGCCACCCTACCGTGGTGGATGCGGTGAGGCGGCAGGCCGGAACGGGCATGAGCTACGGCGCGCCCACCGACCTGGAGGTCGAGATGGCCGAGCTCGTGTGCGGGGCCTTTCCCGCCATGGACAAGGTCCGGTTCGTCAGCTCCGGTACCGAAGCGACCATGAGCGCTATCAGGCTGGCCAGGGCGGCCACGGGAAGGCAGCTCACGGTGAAGTTCGAAGGCTGCTACCATGGCCATGCCGACAGTCTGCTGGTCAAGGCGGGCTCCGGCCTGCTCACGCTGGGCGTACCGGACTCCTCGGGCATACCGGAAGGCATCGCGGCCACCACTGCGGTGCTGCCCTACAACGATGCCGCGCGCTTCGAGGCGTTCATGGAGCAGCGCGGGTCGGAGGTGGCTGCGGTCATCGTGGAGCCCGTGGCCGGGAACATGGGGGTGGTCCTGCCCAGGGCGGGGTTCCTTGAGACCATCAGGACAAAGACCCTGGCCTGCGGGTCCCTGCTCATCTTCGACGAGGTGATCACGGGCTTCAGGTTCTGCTTCGGCGGGTACCAGACCATGACCGGTATCAGGCCCGACCTCACCTGCCTGGGCAAGATCATAGGCGGAGGCATGCCCGTGGGGGCTTTCGGCGGCAGGGCGGACCTCATGGACCTTCTGGCTCCCTCGGGGCCGGTCTACCAGGCCGGAACTTTGTCCGGCAACCCACTGGCCATGGCAGCAGGCATCGCCACCCTGGGCACGCTGAAGGACATGGATCCCTATGCACAGCTGGGCAGGACCATGGCATCCTTCATGGGAGGGCTCAGGGACATGGCGGCGAAGTCCGGCATGCCGGTCACGATCAATCTCGTCGGTTCCATGGCGGGGATCTTCTTCCAGGCCGGGCCGGTCGAGACCTTCGACGACGTCATGGCCTCCGATGCTGCACGCTACACGCGCTTCTTCCATGCCATGCTGGAGCGGGGGGTGTACCTGGCGCCGTCCCCCTTCGAGGCCGCGTTCATCAGCGTGGCCCACACGTCCGAGGTCATGGACCAGGCGCTTTGCGCCGCAGCCGGGGCATTCGCTACAGCCGCGGCCTAGGGGAGCCGATGTCCTCGGTCTCGCCTTCATGGTGGCCGAAGGAGGCAAAGATGCCGGCAGGTCCTCCGGGGAAGGCGATGGCCAGCACGTCCTCGATGTTTTCCACGAAGTGTATGGTAAGGTCTCCGATCACGTAGGGCTCGATGTCGCGGAGATCCTTCTCGTTCATCTTGGGCAGGACGATGGTGGTGATGCCTGCCCTGCGTGCTGCCAGAACCTTCTCCTTGATGCCGCCCACCGGGAGCACGACGCCCCGCAGCGTAATTTCCCCGGTCATGGCGAGGTCGTCGCTGACCACCGTGTCCGTGAGCAGGGACACGATGGAGGTCACGATGGTCACCCCGGCGGACGGGCCGTCCTTGGGGATTGCCCCGGCAGGCACGTGGATGTGGAGACCGTGTTCCTTGTCGATGGAGCGGCCCATGGCCTTGACGATGCTCAGGGCGAGCCGCGCGGATTCCTTCATGACGTCGCCCATCTGTCCGGTAAGGATCATCTCGTCCTTGCCTTCCACCAGGGCAGACTCCACGAACAGGATCTCGCCCCCGAAGGGTGTCCAGGCGAGCCCCGTGGCAACCCCGGGAATGCGCGTGCGCTGCTTCGACTCGGGCAGGTAGCGAACCGGCCCCAGCGCATTCTCGATGAAGCCCTCGTCCACAATGAATGCATCCGTGCAGCCCCGTGCCACCCGGGCGGCTATCATGCGCAGGACCGACGCGATCTCCCGCTGCAGGTTGCGGACACCCGATTCCCTCGTGTAGTGACGTATGACGTGGGTGATGGCCTCGTCGGTGAAGTCGATGCACCTGCCTGCGAGACCGTTGGCCTCCATCTCCTTCGGAAGCAGGTAGTTCCGTGCTATCTGGATCTTGTCCTCGTGGGTGTAGCCTTCTATCTCCACGATCTCCATGCGGTCTTTCAGGGCAGCCGGGATGGTGTCCACCACGTTGGCCGTGGTGATGAAGAAGACCTTGGAGAGGTCATAGGGCACGTTCAGGTAGTGATCCGTGAAGTGGCTGTTCTGCTCCGGATCCAGGGCCTCAAGCAGGGCCGAGGCAGGGTCGCCGTGGACATCGCGGGTGAGCTTGTCGATCTCGTCGAGCATGAAGACCGGGTTGGCAGTGCCCGCGGTCTTGATGCCGTTGATGATCCTGCCTGGCAGGGCCCCGATGTAGGTCCTTCGATGGCCCCTGATCTCCGCCTCGTCGCGTACCCCTCCCAGGGATATGCGCACGAACTTCCTCCCCATGGCCCGGGCTATGGACTTGCCCAACGACGTCTTTCCCACCCCCGGCGGTCCGACGAAGCACAGGATGGGCCCCCTGATGTCGTTCTTGAGCTTCTTGACCGACAGGTACTCCATGATGCGCTTCTTGGGTTTCTTCAGGTTGAAGTGGTCCTCGTCGAGGATCTTCTCCACGTTGTCGATGTCGAGGTTGTCCTCCGAGCATTCCTGCCAGGGAAGGTCGAGGATCCAGTCCAGGTAGGTGCGGATGGTGACATATTCCGACGAGGACTGCTGCATCCGCGAGATGCGCTTGAGGTCCTTGTCCACCTCGATGCTGACCTCTTCGGGCAGCCCCTTGGCCGCGATCTCCTTGCGGAGTTCGTCCATTTCGTCATCCATGTCCCCGCCCGCCTCGCCGAGTTCCTTCTTGATGGCCTTGAGCTGCTGCCTGAGGTAATACTCCCTCTGGGCATGGTTGATCTCGCCCCTGGCCTTTTCCGTGATCTTGGACGAGAGTTCGAGGATGTCGAGTTCTTCCCGCAGCGCCTCGTACAGGAGGATGTATTTCTTCTCCAGGTCGTCTTCTTCGAGGATCTGCTGCTTCTTCACCCCCGGTATGGGAAGGTTCGTCGCGGTCGTGGCCAGAAGCAGGAGCGGATCCTTGATCTTGGCGAGGTTGGAGAGCACGGTGTCCATGTTCTGGTAGGACAGCCGGGCGAGCTGCGAAAGCGTGTCCCTGGTGGAAAGGGCAAGGGCGTATGCCTGCCTGTTCGGTTCCAGCTGTTCGCTCAGATAGGTGACCCGAACCTTCATGGATGGTTCGTCGGCGACCTTCTCCTCGAGCAGGACCTTGTGGAAGCCCTTGATCATGATGGAGAGCTCTCCCGGCTTGCTCGAGGATATCTTGGTGATCCGGGCAACGCAGCCGATGCGGTAGAGGTTCTCCCAGACCGCGGGGATTGGTTCGTGGGGCCTTTTCATCCCTACGGCCACGATCGGGCTGTTGGTGCTGTTGAACTCCCGGATGAGCGCGGCAGAGGCCGGGTTCGTGACGACGAGCGGCAGTACGGCGCCGGGCAGGAGGATCGCATCCTTCAGGGGAAGGACGGGCAGCACTTCATAGAGTTCTTCCAGGTCGGGCGGGTCTGACTCGTCGGTGGTGTTCTTGAAGATGTTCTTCAGCCAGTCCATGTGTTCTTTGTAGGTCCTGGGTGGAGGAAAGTCAATCAGCGCGCCGGCGGGCCTCAACCCAGATACGTGCGGGGTGCCGTGGTGGCCTTGTCGCGCAGGGACCTGTTTTCTATGACGCTTCCGGTGCCGATGGTGCTTCCGGTGCCGATGGTGCTGTCCTTGATCCATGCATGCGGCATGATCGTCGTACCCGACTCGACGCGGCTCCTTCCCAGAATATGGGTTCCCGGCCATACCCTCACATCCCTGCCGATCCGGACTTCCGGGCCGATCCAGGTTGTGGCCGGGTCTTCGATGGTGACACCCTGTTCCATGTGAGCGCTGTTGATCCGCTGCTGCATTCTCTGCTGCGCGAAGGCGAGCTGGCTCCTGGAGTTAATGCCGTAGGCCTCGTCCGGGTCGGCGACCGTGTAGGAGACGACCGAACTCGCCATTCCCACCACATCGGTAAGGTAGAGCTCTCCCTTGGCGTTGTCCGGGTGCAGGCGCTCAACCGATGTCAGGAGGAACGCCTTGTTCATGACGTACACGCTCGTGTTGATCTCGTCGATGGCCCGCTGTCTGTCCGTGGCGTCATGGTGCTCCACGATGCGCGAAACGTTCCCCGTGCGGTCCCTGACGATCCTCCCGTAGCCGGAGGGGTCGGTGATGCGTGCGGTGAGGATTGCCATTTCAGCGCCGGATCCATGGTAGGCCCCCAGGAGACCCTGCAGGGATTCCTTTCTGATCAGGGGCATGTCTCCGGGCAGGATGAGCACATGGTCCGCGTGTGCCTGTCTCAGCGCGTCGGCGGCCATGAGGATGGCATGTCCGGTACCGAGCTGGGGTTCCTGGACCACCGTGTTCACGTGATAGGCCTCCAGGGAGCGCGTCACCAGGTCGCGGCCGTGTCCGAGCACCACGATCACGCCCTCTGAGAAATCGCCCACCAGTGCGAGTGAGTAGTGGATAAGGGGGCAGCCGAGGATCTCGTGGAGAACCTTGGGGAGGTCCGATTTCAATCTGGTGCCTTTCCCGGCCGCCAGTATTATGCTACAAGTTGTGTCCATCGAGGTGCCTTGCTATCACAGTCAGGAGGATTTCGCAACCGCAGCACACCTCCTGTGACCTTGTCAAAGGCCGGGGCATTTGTTAAGACGGGCACAACATCGATCCACGTACGCGAAAGGAGAATCATCGTATGGTCTTGGAATGGGTTTCCGGACTGTTCTCGAACGA
>JAGOOG010000001.1 GCA_017992605.1 Deltaproteobacteria bacterium | reverse complement strand
AGACGTTCCGGCTCTCAATGGTGCAGTTCAGGGCCAGCCCGAGCCGTATCCCGAATTCGACCGCCTCCCTGTTCAGGACAGGGAGCGTGCCGGGCAGGCCCAGGCAGACCGGGCAGGTGTTCGTGTTAGGTGAGAGGCCGAAGGCGGTGGTGCACCCGCAGAAGATCTTCGAGCCAGTCAGGAGCTGGGCGTGAACCTCCAGGCCGATGACCGCTTCGTAGCCGCTCACGGCCTGACCTCGTGAAACCTGGTGCGGTCCTGGAAGGTCATGGCGGCCCCCAGGATCAGCTCGTCCATGAAGGCCGGCGCCATGAGTTGGAGCCCCACGGGCAGGCCTGAGTCGCCGAACCCGCAGGGGATGCTCAGCGCGGGTATGCCTGCCAGGCTCGCGGGGATGGTGTAGGTGTCGAGCAGGTAGACGCCCAGGGGGTCGTCCACCATCTCGTCCAGGCCGAAGGCGGTCACCGGCACCGTGGGCCCGGCGATCATGTCGCATTGCTTGAAGGCCCTGCGGAAGTCCTCGGCTATCAATGTCCGCACCTGCGATGCCTTGCGGTAGTAGGCATCGTAGTAACCCGCAGAGAGCGCATAGGTTCCCAGCATGATCCGGCGTTTGACCTCCTCCCCGAAGCCCTGCGCCCTCGTCTCACAGTACATCTCGAAGAGGTCCGCGTTTTCGGTGTCCCGCAGGCCGTACCTCACGCCGTCATACCGGGCGAGGTTCGAGCTGGCCTCCGCGGTGGCGACGATGTAATAGACAGCCACGCCGTAGCGGATATGGGGCAGGTCGATGGCAACCGTCTCGGCGCCGAGCTCGGCAAAGAGCGCGATGGCGAAGCGGACCGAGCGTTCGACGTCGCGCGAGAGCCCCTCCGAGAAGAACGGATCGGGTACGCCGATCCTCACACCTCGCAAGTCCAACCCGTCCAGGGAGATCCTCCCGTACCGTTTCGGTATGCTCGTTGAATCCCTCGGGTCGTGCCCCCGTATGGCGTCGAAGAGGACCGCCACGTCGCGGGCGCTCCTTCCCATGGGTCCGATCTGGTCGAGCGACGAGGCAAAGGCCACCAGGCCGTAGCGCGACACGGATCCATAGGTGGGCTTCAGGCCGGTGATGCCGCAGAAGCTTGCAGGCTGCCTGACAGAACCCCCGGTGTCGGAGCCCAGCGCACCGTCGCACAGACCTGCGGCCACCGCGGCGGCGGAACCGCCGCTGGAACCGCCGGGTGTTTTCGTCACGTCCCACGGATTCTTCGTCGGTCCGAAGGCGCTCGTGGTCGTGGTGGATCCCATGGCGAACTCATCCATGTTGGTCTTGCCGAGGATGACGGCACCACGCTCCCGGAGCAGCCCGATGACATGGGCGTCATAGGGGGGGACGAAGAATCTCAGCATGTTGGACGAGCACGTCGTGCGCAGGTTCCTGGTCGAGATATTGTCCTTGACCGCGATGGCGAGGCCCGCAAGAAGGTCTTCGTCACCCCGGTCAATGCTCTGCGCGGCAGCCTTCGCATCAACGAGCGCATTGTCCCCGTTCAGCGTGACATAGGCATTCAGGTCGCTCTGCCGTATCCGGTCGAGGAGTGCCTCCACATGGGAAAGGGGCGAGATGTCTTCCTTGCGGAATTTCCGGGCCGTGTCCAGCATGTATCTCAGTCCTCGTCCATCACCAGGGGTACCTCGAAGGCATTGCCGTGGACACGGGGTGCGTTACGGAGGGCTTCCCCGACATCCAGGGACGGGCCCGGGGCGTCTTCCCTGTACACGTTAACCAGTGCCTGCACGTGTACGGTTGCCTCCACGTCGCCGGTGTCCACCTCCCTGAGCATGTCCATGTACGCGAGGACGGAACTCAGATCCCTGCAGAACCTGGCGACCTCGTCCTTGTTCACCCTCAGCCGTGCGAGTCGAGCCACGTGAAGGACATCGTCTTGAGAAAGTTTCAATGCCTTCCCCCGATGGCAAGAATGGCATTATCCATATAATAAAAACAAGATATCCTCAAGAATGGGGTTTTCAAGAAGACAGGTCGAAAAAGAGATTGATCATTTCCAATATGATTCGTATAGTGAGCCAGTTGCTTGTTATACGATATATTTTTATCATCTCGAGAAGGAGGTGTTCATGGGGAAGTTCGAGGAAAAATCCATTCCGGCCGTTTTCCATAACCGGGTCGACCAGTTCGGCGAGCGGGCGATCTGCGCCTACAAGAACAAGTCCGGTGCGTACGAGGACATCTCGTGGAACAGGATGGGCGAGATGGTCCGCAATCTCGGGTACTTCCTCATGGCGAGAGGCGTCAAGGCAGGGGACAAGGTGGCGCTCTTCTCCCCGAACCGGTGGGAATGGTGGGTTGCCGACCTCGCCATCCTCTCCGTGGGTGCTGTGAACGTGCCGATCTACGCGACCAACTCGGCCGAGGAGTCGCGCTACGTCATCGAGAACTCCGACTCGAAGATGTGTTTCGTGGCCACCGGGGAGCACATGGCCAAGATCGTGGAGGTCAGGCCCAAGCTGCCGAACCTCAAGGAGATCATCATCTTTGATGAACTGGACAAGTCAGTCGACGGGGTCGTCCGGTTCACGGACGCCCTGAAGGAAGGGGCATCGAAGGCCGATGCCAAGGAGTTCGACGACCGCATCAACAACATCAAGGCCCAGGACCTGGCGACCCTGATATACACCTCGGGGACCACGGGGCCGCCCAAGGGCGTCATGCTTTCGCACAACAACTTCTTCGCCAACGTCCAGCAGATCTACAACGTGGACCCCGAACTCTTCAAGCGGGCCGACGAACTCACGTTCCTGTCCTTCCTGCCCCTGGCGCACTCCTTCGAGCGCACCTGCGGCTACTACACCCCCATGTCGTTCGGCATGAAGGTTTACTTCGCCGAGGACTTCGCCAAGATCCTGGACAACTTCCAGGAGGTGAGGCCGGTGTGCGTGGTGAGCGTGCCCCGTCTCTACGAGAAGATCCACGCCGGCATCCTCGCCAAGGTTTCAGGTGCGCCACCTGTCAAGAAGGCCCTGTTCAACTGGGCCATGGGGATCGCCGCTCAGAATCTGCCGTACATCTGCAACGACAGGCCGAAGACGGGCTTCTTCGCATTCAAGTACAACCTGGCCGACAAGATCATCTTCAGCAAGCTCAGGGCAGCGCTGGGCATGGACAAGATGGAGTTCGCCTTCTCGGGCGGGGGGCCCCTGTCCGTGTCCGATGCCGAGTTCTTCCTGGGCATGGGCATCAAGGTCATCGAGGGGTTCGGCCTCACCGAGACGACCCCGGTGACCAACACCAACAAGCGCCAGAAGATCAAGCCCGGCACGGTGGGCATTGCAGTGAAGGACACCACGGTCAAGATAGGCGAAGGCGGGGAAGTCCTCATCAAGGGGCCCCAGGTCATGATGGGCTACTACAAGAATCCCGAGGCCACCAAGGAGGCCTTCACCGAGGACGGGTTCTTCCGCACCGGGGACATCGGCGAGATCGACAAGGACGGGTATCTCAAGATAACGGGACGCATCAAGGACCTCATCGTCACCTCGGGCGGCAAGAATATCTCGCCCCAGAACATCGAGAACAGCCTGAAGGCGTCGAAGTACGTGGAGCAGGTCGCCGTCATCGGAGACAACCGGAAGTACCTCTCCGCACTCATCGTCCCGGCCTTCGCTGAACTCGAGGCGTGGGCGAAGAACAGCGGTGTTCAGTTCACCAACCGCAGGGAGCTCGTCGATGACCCGAAGGTCAAGGATCTCTACACCAGGGAAATCGAGGAGCACATGAAGGACTATGCCCGCGTCGAACAGATCCGCAAGTTCGCCGTCCTCGACAAGGAATGGTCCCAGGAGACCGACGAGCTCACCCCGACGCTCAAGCTCAAGCGCAGGGTCATCAACCAGAAGTACAACCCCGTCATCGAAGGCATGTACCCGACTGAAGACTGACACGACCGTGAAGGGGTGGCGGCGATGTCCGTCACCCCTGCCCATGCCATGAGAACATGGACTATGTTGTTATCACGTATTATTGTGCACTGTTCTATTGCCTTATAAAATACCTTGAGGCACTCACGGTTTCTATTGATAATATTTATGGAACCTATTATAATTAATCAATATCGAAGACCGAACTGATTCACCAATCTTTTGAGGAGGGTTGTCAATGGCAAAGTACAAGGAAACTTCAATGGGTGCAATATTCCAGAACCGGGTCGAGGAATACGGCGACAAGACCCTGGTCATCTGGAAGAACCAGGGAAAGTGGGAAGAGATCTCCTGGAACAAAATGAACGAAATGGTTCGCGACCTGGGCCTGTTCCTCATCGCCAGGGGTATTCAGCCAGGGGACAAGGTCTGCCTGTTCTCGCCTAACCGCTACGAGTGGTGGGTGGCCGATCTGGCGATCATCTCCGTGGGTGCCGTGAACGTCCCCATCTATGCCACCAACTCGGCCGAGGAGTCCCGGTACATCATCGAGAACTCGGACGCCAAGATGTGCTTTGTCGGCACCAAGGAGCACATGAGCAAGATACTCGAGGTCAAGCCCAAGCTGCCGAACCTCGGGGACGTCATCCTCTTCGACGTCATGGACAAGCTTCCCGCCGGCGTCGTTGCACTCAAGGATGCATACAAGGAAGGCAAGGCCTACAAGAACAAGGACGACTTCGACAAGAGGATCATCCCCATCAACATCGAGGACGTGGCCACGATCATCTACACTTCGGGCACCACGGGCAACCCCAAGGGCGTCATGCTCACCCACAAGAACTTCGTGTCCAACGTGAACCAGGCCAATGCCGTGGACCCGGACTTCCTTTCGGGCGACCATACGTTCCTCTCGTTCCTTCCCCTGGCCCACTCCCTGGAGAGGACCGTGGGATACTACGCGCCCATCTTCCTGGGCAAGAAGGTGGCCTTCGCCGAGAGCACCGAAAAGCTCCTGGAGAACCTGAACGAGATCCGGCCCACCTTCCTGGTGAGCGTGCCGCGCATCTACGAGAAGGTGCACTCGGGCATCACCTCCAAGGTGGCCACCGCCCCCCCCGTCAAGAAGGCCCTGTTCAACTGGGCCATGGGCATCGCCGCTCAGAATCTGCCGTACATCTGTAACGACAGGCCGAAGACGGGCTTCTTCGCCTTCAAGTTCAACCTGGCCAACAAGATTATTTTCTCCAAGCTTCGGGCAGCCCTCGGCCTTGACAGGCTGGTGGCGGCCATTTCCGGCGGCGGCCCGCTTTCGGTGTCCGATGCGGAATTCTTCCTGGGCATGGGCATCAAGGTCCTGGAAGGCTTCGGCCTCACCGAGACCACGCCCATCACCAACGCGAACAAGCCCAAGCTCATCAAGCCCGGCACGGTGGGTCCCGCTGTGAAGGACACCATCGTGAAGATCAGCGAGGACGGCGAGGTGCTCATCAAGGGTCCCCAGGTCATGAAGGGCTACTACAAGAACGAGGCGGCCACCAAGGAGGCCTTCACCGAGGACGGGTTCTTCCGCACCGGGGACATCGGCGAGATCGACAAGGACGGGTACCTCAAGATCACCGGCCGCATCAAGGACCTCATCGTGACCTCCGGCGGCAAGAACATCTCCCCGCAGAACATCGAGAACACGCTGGTTACGTCGAAGTTCATCGAGCAGGTGGCCATCATCGGCGACAACCGCAAGTACCTCTCGGCCCTCATCGTTCCATCCTATGCAACGCTGGAAGCCTGGGCCAAGGAGAACAACATCGCCTTCACGGGCCGCAAGGACCTGATCAGCAAGCCCGAGGTCCAGAAGCTCTATGAAAAGGAGCTCGAAGATCACATGAAGGATTACGCCCGGGTGGAACAGATCAGGAAGTTCACCCTCCTGGAGACCGAGTGGTCCCAGGACACCGGCGAAATGACCCCCACCATGAAGGTGAAGCGCAAGGTCATCAATCAGAAGTACGGGCCGATCATCGAGGCCATGTATCCTCCGGAGTAAGCTGCAAGACGAGAACCAATAGAAAGCGACGGGAGGCAATCCCGTCGCTTTTTTTACATCCGAAGGAAGACGAGATGAATGATCTCGAGGGGTTATAACCTTGCAGCCAGGACCGCGGCCCCGATGGCCCCGTTGACCTGGGCGTACCCGTTGACCTCGATGGCAGCGCCGAACTTCTTCTCGAGGGCCCTGACCACGCCGATGTTCTTGGCGACCCCCCCGGTCATCATGATGGGCGGCTCGGCCTTGATGCGCTGGGCCATGGCATAGACCCGGGATGCCACGGAGTCGTGGATCCCTGCGATGATGTTCTCCCTTGTCTCGCCCTTGGAGATGAGGGAGATGACCTCGGACTCGGCAAAGACCGTGCAGATGCTGCTGATCCGGGAAGGGTCCTCTGCCATGAGGGACTGGGCGCCGAAGTCGTCCAGGTTCACCTCCAGGGCCCTGGCCATGACCTCCAGGAAACGCCCCGTGCCTGCCGCGCACTTGTCGTTCATCACGAAATCCTTGACCATGCCCGAGGCGTCCACCACCATGGCCTTGCTGTCCTGGCCTCCCACATCGATGATGGTGCGCACGTCATTCCGGAGAAAGTGGGCGCCCGCACCGTGGCAGATGATCTCGGTCATGGCCTTGTGGGCAAAGGGAACGCCGTTCCTCCCGTAGCCGGTGGCGATGACCCTGGCTACCGCAGTCCCGGCTATGCCGAGCTCAGCAAGGAGTTCCTCGTAGACCTTCCGGGCCGCCAGTTCCACGTTGTAGCCCGTGAAGATGACCCTGGACCCCAGGATCTCCCCGTCCTCCACGATGGCCGCCTTGGCCGTGATGGACCCGATGTCGATTCCTGCTGTCTTCATGGAGGCTTTGTCCCTCAGATGGCCGTGGCGCCGCCGTCGACGAGGAGCGTCTGCCCGGTTATGAAGTCAGCGGCGTCGGAGGCCAGGAAGAGCACGGGATGCACCACGTCCATGGGCTCCGCAATGCGGCCCAGCGGTATGCCCTTGACGACCTGCTCGTAGATGATGTCGTTGGACCAGAACGGTTTGCTGAACTCGGTCCTCACCATGGACGGGGCCACGGCGTTGACCTGGATATTGCTGGATGCGAGCTCCGATGCAAGGACCCTGGTGAGCATCTCCACCCCCGCCTTGGCGATGCC
Organism: Deltaproteobacteria bacterium; assembly: GCA_017992605.1. Lineage (GTDB taxonomy): Bacteria > Desulfobacterota > Desulfomonilia > UBA1062 > UBA1062 > MWEI01. The sequence continues at coordinate 293,362 of JAGOOG010000001.1, read as the reverse complement.
GTAGACGCCCATGCCCGGCGATGCCTTGCGTCCGGCGATGGACGAGACGGTGACGATCTTGCCCCCCTTCTGGGGCCGCATGATTCTCGCGGCCCTTCTTGCACAGAGGAAGGTCCCGTTCAGGTTGGTGTCCATGATCTTCTGCCAGAGGGAGGTCTCCGTGTCGGCGATGGAAGGAGTGAGGAGGTTCATGCCCACGTTGTTGACGAGGGCGTCCAGCCTGCCATGCTTCTGCATGACCGTGTCGAACAGTCTTTCCACGTCCTCTTCCCGTGCTATGTGGGCGGGAACTGCCGTAACGCCCTCACCGCCGATGGCGGCGACGGCCGCATCGAGGGAGTCCCGCTTCCTGCCGCATATGACCACACGGGCGCCCTGAACGACAAGCTCGGACGCGATGGCGAGCCCGATCCCCCTGCTTCCCCCGGTCACGACGAACACCCGGCCTTCCAGTCCGTATCTGATCGCACCCATGACGCCCCCTATCCCTTCTTGTGCCGTATCATCTCCATGAAGGCATCTATCCGCGTGGCGGTCTGGCTCTCGGAGAAGCTCCGCTCGTCGGTCATGTGCGACTCGATGACCATGCACGGGATGCCCTTGACTTCCTGGACCATCCTCTGGATATCGTACTGCCCGAAGGAGTACGGCTTGCAGCTCCTGTTGGAGTGCATGACCATGCCGTCCACCTCGTACTTGTCTATCATGGTGAATATGGTCTTGACCATCTCGTCGATGCCGATGTTCAGGTAGATCCTCGTGTAGGCCTCGGCCATGGAGTCGATGAAATTGTTTTCGTCGATGTATTTCATGCTTCCACACCATGCGGTGGTGTACGTGTCTGCCACCAGGCACGCATCGTGGGAGGCGAAGGTGTCCGAGAGCCACTTCAGCCGGTACCACACGGGGAGATTGTCCCACAGGAGGCGGTAGCGCTCGTTCGGGATCGCCCAGATGCCCTTCTCTATGCGCTCGGCCATCTCGGCAAGGAGCTCCTTGTAGAAGTCGACGACGGTCTTCGTGCCCCGCAGCGTAACGATAAGGGCGAGGAAGAAGAAGGCGTCGAAGGCGGTCATGGGCGCCGGCTTGTGCGCTGCCGTATCGAGCACCGCCTGCCAGAGCCGCTGGCCTTCCACGGAGAGCCTGCCGACCTCATCGGCCTTGTGCAGGTCGAAGGGTTTGCCGCAGACGTTCTCGAGGAATACCACATACTCGTCGAGCTGTCTCCGCACATACCGCCTGGCGATGTCAGGGAACTCGGTGTGGCAGAACGGCGTGTCGAAAATGAACAGCGGGACGCCGAAATAACGGGCGTGAACCTCGTACCACTTGAGCACGGTGCCGCAGATGTTGTTGCAGCAGATGAGCATGTCCGGCCTCGGCAGGCCCCCGATGGGGCCCCCGTTCTCGAGTGAGCACGCGATGTCGGCCCTGGCGTAGGAGCACAGGTCACTGCTGTACCCCAGGGCCTCGGCCTTGGAGCAGAGGTCGCCCCCCATGTGCGACGCCCCGATCATGGCGCCGTAGTTCTCGGGGTAGACCGGTATCACGTCCATGACGATGAGCGGTTCCACCGGGCCCCCGCTCGTTATCCATGCGACCTTCTTTCCGGTCTGCGAGGCGGACTTGGCATCGATGTAGTACTCGGTCATGATTTCACGCATGCGCTTGGCTGAGCGGAATTTCCTGTTTTTTTCCTTCTCGGGGGTGCTCACGAAAGCCTCCTTTGCTCACAGCATGTGGATGAACGTCTCGAACCGGGTCAGGAGCTGCCCCTCGGGTGGGAGCTGGGCCTCGATCTCCAGGATCATGTTCGGGAAACCCGCCCTGTCAAGGGTTTCCTTCAGGTAGGGATAGTCGAAGCTGTGGGGATCGCAGAATTTGAGCTGCAGGAAGATGACGCCCTGGACCTGGTACTGCCCTGAAAGGCGGACCAGGTTCTCCCCCCGGGCGGTCACTGAAGAGTGCTTGGCGGGGCAGATGACCCGCTCGAAATACCTTTCGGCGATGGCCGCGATCGGATCTCCATCCTCGCTGCATGTGCCCTCGAAATACCTGGACCCTGTGCAGAGGTCATCCCACACCACATGGCCCCCGGCGCGCTCGATGAGCTCATAGATGTCGGGGTGCTCGCAGACGCTGCCGACCAGCATGACCCTCTTGCCCGACCCCCTCGATGGAGCCGAACCCCTGCACTGTGCTGAAAGTATCGAGAGATTCTCCTCGGTCTCCTGGCGATCGAGGACCATGGACCCCCTGACAATGGTGTTGAGATCGCTCGCGGACAATGGCGACGCATTTCGTGCGTACTGCTCGAAGAGTCCTTTCAGGGTCGCCCTGATCCTGTTGTATCTCCTCAAGGACGCCCTCAGATCGTCGTCGGAGATGGTGATGCCGAAACCTTTTTCGAGTTCATGCCTGAATTTTCTCAGCACATCCTCGAGATACGTACGCGAGCTCTCGGTGGTGAGCTTGACCGGCAGGACGACATCGGCAAAGAAGCGGAACCCGGTGTTCAGGCGCCAGATGTCGGAAAGCCTCTGAATGGAATCGCACGTGTGGGGAAAGACCGCGCCGTCGAGGTAGTCCAGGGTGCCGGAGAGGACATCCGAGAGGGCTCCCCGTACCAGCGAACAGCAGTATGCCTGGAGATGGGCATCGGCGATGCCTGTATCCCCCTGAGCACCGAAGAGCCTCATGGGGTGAACCCCGGCGGCATGAATGATCTCCTCCGGGGTATAGGAACAGAAGTATCCAAGGACATTCGCTCCCTGGTTTTTCAGTCTTCTGCCATATTCGTGAGGGTTCCCGGCGGCGTTCCTGAAGGCCTCAATCGGTTCCATGGAAGCTCCTTTGCGGTGACATGGAGTACGAATTCATATGTTCTGTATATCAGGGCAGGCCTACGCCTTTCAATTGGAAACAGTCAGTGATATTATCAGGCAGATCATGTCGGAGCTTTCGGGCAGGCATTTCGACGCATCGGTCCATGGTGTCGTTCGGCATGAATTTCATCGCCCGGCAGGAACGTCAAACTTTTGCAAACCGTTCTGCGAACACATGATTAAATATATGAAACGACAGACACTCCTAGAGAAAAAAAACCTTGACAGTTCCCAATACCTATTGTAGTTTTTCGTGGGCTGAATGATGATTCACTCATGCTTGGCGGGGCGAATGATTCGAATATCTCATCTTACCGTGATCTTACAGAATACAGTACCAGCTTGAAGTCCTTGTAAGAGGGATTGAATCAGACATCACGCCGGCCCATGCAGTGACCACTAGACAAGGAGATGAGATTATGGGCAAAGCAAAACGGAGTTTCTGGTCTATCTTTTTCGCCCTCGTCGCCGTACTGTTCTCGGCGTCGATGGCACTTGCAGGGGAAGCGGACATCCAGCTTCCTGACCTGTCCACCGTGGCGTTCAACATCATGGGCGCTCCCGTGGGCGGATTGACGATCCTCAATTTCGGTCTGATCATCTGTCTTATCGGACTGGCCTTCGGTATCTTGCAGTACAAGCAGACCAAGGACCTTCCGGCGCCTCAGCAGATGCTCTCAGTGTCCAACACCATCTGGGAAACCTGTAAGACATATCTGGCCCAGCAGGGTAAATTCCTCGTCGCGCTGTGGATCCTCATCGCCCTGTGTATAATCTACTACTTCAAGGGCCTCGGCGGCATGCCCGTGGGCAGCGTCATCGTGATCCTCCTGGCTTCCATCCTGGGCATCCTCGGTTCCTACGGCGTGGCCTGGTTCGGCATCAGGATCAACACGGTGGCCAACTCCAGGGCCGCATTCGCATCGCTGCAGGGCAACCCCCTGAACATCGTGAACATCTGCCTGCGCTCCGGCATGAGCGTCGGCCTGCTCCTGGTGAGCGTCGAGCTGTTCTTCATGATCCTCATCCTTGCATACATCCCCAAGGAGCTCGCAGGTGCCTGCTTCATCGGCTTTGCCATTGGCGAGTCTCTCGGCGCCAGCGCCCTTCGTATCTGTGGCGGTATCTTCACCAAGATCGCAGACATCGGCTCCGACCTCATGAAGATCGTGTTCCACCTCCCCGAGGACGATCCCAAGAACCCCGGCGTCATCGCCGACTGCACGGGTGACAATGCCGGCGACAGCGTGGGCCCCACGGCCGACGGTTTCGAGACCTACGGCGTGACCGGCGTGGCCCTCATCGCCTTCCTGGCTCTGGCACTTGCCGACAACCCCTTCATGGGCGGCAAGCTCATCGTCTGGATCTTTGCAATGCGTATCCTCATGATCCTGACCTCGCTGGTGTCCTACTTCTTCAATGTCGGCCTCAGCAACGCCCTGTTCAGCGGTAAGAAAGAATTCGATTTCGAACATCCCCTTACCAACCTGGTATGGATTACCTCTGCGATCTCCATTGCGGTCACCTTCCTCGCCAGCTACGTGCTCCTGTCCGACCTTGACCCGGTCCTCTACGGTGACCTGTGGTGGGCACTGTCCGTGATCATCAGCTGCGGTACCATAGCCGGCGCATTGATCCCTGAGTTTACCAAGGTGTTCACCAGCACCAAGAGCCGGCACTGCGAAGAGGTCGTGAACTCGTCGAGAGAAGGCGGACCCTCGCTGAACATCCTGGCCGGCCTGGTTGCAGGAAACTTTTCCGCTTTCTGGGAAGGGCTCGTCATCCTGTTCCTCATGCTCATCGCCTACCTGGTCTCCAAGAACGCGTCCATCCTCAACATCATGCCGCCCGAGTTCCTGTTTGCAGCGCCGGTATTTGCCTTCGGCCTGGTGGCATTCGGCTTCCTGGGCATGGGCCCGGTGACCATCGCAGTGGACAGTTTCGGCCCGGTATCAGATAATGCCCAGTCAATCTACGAGCTCTCCATGATCGAATCCGTCCCGAACGTCAGCGAGGAGATTCAGAAGGAATTCGGTTTCAAGCCCGACTTCGAGCATTCCAAGCACTACCTCGAGTCCTGCGACGGTGCAGGCAACACCTTCAAGGCAACGGCCAAGCCCGTGCTCATCGGTACGGCGGTCGTGGGCGCCACCACCATGGTGTTCGGTATCATCATCCTGCTGGAACGCCTCTTCGGCAATGTGATCGCCAGCCTGAGCCTGGTGCAGCCCACCATAGTCATCGGCCTGCTTATGGGCGGTTGCGTGATCTACTGGTTCACCGGCGCCTCCATTCAGGCAGTCGTGGCCGGTTCCTACAAGGCCGTTGTGTACATCAAGGAGAACATCAACCTCGACAAGGCCTCCGCCTCCATTGAGGATTCGAAAGAAGTCGTGAAGATCTGTACCCAGTACGCCCAGAAGGGAATGATCAACATCTTCATCGTCATCTTCTTCATGGCACTGGGTCTGGCCTTCTTCAACCCTTACTTCTTCGTGGGCTACCTCGTAGCAATCGCCTTTTTCGGGCTGTTCCAGGCCATCTTCATGGCCAATGCCGGCGGCGCTTGGGACAATGCCAAGAAGATCGTCGAGGTGGATCTCAAGGAGAAGAACACACCTCTGCACGAGGCAACGGTTGTAGGCGACACGGTGGGCGACCCCTTCAAGGACACCTCTTCGGTATCCATGAACCCGGTCATCAAGTTCACCACCCTGTTCGGCCTGCTGGCCACCGAGATCGCGGTGACCATGACCAACACCGGGCTCAGGACCGGTCTTGCGGTGGTGTTCACCCTCATCGCGCTGGTCTTTGTGTACCGCTCCTTCTACAGCATGCGGATATCGGGCGTGAAGTAAGCAGTACTTCACATCAGCGAACAGGGCGCCCCGTCTCTTCGGAGATGGGGCGCCTTTTCTATCTTCGCCATTTGAAGTATAGTGGGTGCGTTGCATGAAACGGAGGACATGAAAGCGATGGAGTTGAACGATCGGTTGGTCTCCCCCGACGTGGTGCTGGAGAAGATCGAGCCGGGCATGAAGATCTTCCTGGCTACCGGCTCTTCAGAACCCCGGACCCTGGTGCGCCATCTCCTCTCCTCCGATCTGCCGAACCTGCAGGACCTGGAGCTGCTCCAGATCGTGAGCCTCGGCGACCTCATCACCGTCAGGGACCTCCAGTCGCACAAGTTCAGGCTCAAGACCTTTTTTTCGGGCTGGGTGGCGAGCGATGCCATAACCGGCGGCCTCGTCGATCTCATCCCGTGCCGGTTCACGAGAATTCCCTCCCTCATCGATTCGGGCCTGCTCCCCGTCGATGCGGCATTCATCCAGGTCACGCCCCCCAACGAGGCGGGTTTCGTGAGCCTGGGGGTGTCCGTGGACGTGGCGCGCCAGGTCATGGACAAGGCCCGGCTCGTCGTGGGCGAGGTCAACGACCGGGTGCCGTACACCTACGGCGACACCTTTTTCCATGTCGACGAGTTTGATTGTCTGGTCGCCTCCGAGGATGACCCGCTCTATCTACAACGATGGCCCGTCGACGAGATCTTCGACCAGGTGGCATCGAACATCGCCTCGGTCATCGAGGACGGCAGCTGCATCTCCTTTTCCATCGGACCCATCTACGAGGCCCTGGGCAGGCACCTGTCCACGAAGCACAACCTCGGCGTTCATTCACCGTTCTTCACGGATGCCGTCATGGATCTCATACGGAGCGGGGCCGTCACCAACAGGAACAAGGGCATCTACAAGGGCAAGTCGCTGGCATCCTACGCATTCGGCACGAGGGAGCTCTTTGCCTGGCTCGACAAGAATCCCCAGCTGGAGTTCCAGGGTATTGACCTGGTCTTCAATCCGGTCCAGATAGGGCGCAACCCGAAGTTCATCGCCACCATACCCGCCCGCAAGGTCGACATATCGGGGCGCATCGCCCTGCACATCGGCAAGGGGGCGGTGGCCACCACGCCCGGCGAGGCCATGGACTTCATCAACGGGGCGGAACTGTCCCGGGGAGGGTGCACCATTTTCGCCCTGCCGAGCCGGAATCTCAGGGGGCAGCCCAACATCCTGGTGTCCGTGGAGGAGTTTCCGAATCTCCTCGGATTGAGGGAATCGGTGGACATGGTGGTCACCGAATACGGGGTGGCCAACCTCAAGGGCCGCACCGTGCGCGAGCGGGCCCAGGCCCTCATAGACATCGCCCACCCCGAAGACCGGATACCCCTGGTGGAGGATGCCAAGAGGCACAATATTCTCTACCAGGACCAGATATACATGACGCAGTGTACCTTCCTGCTCCCTGCCGACATCTCGGCACGGAAGAGATTCAAGGGCAACGTCGAGGTGAGGTTCCGCCATATCAAACCATCGGACGAAGAGGAAATGAGGCGTCTCTTCTACCGGTTCTCCGACCGTTCCGTGTATTATCGCTACTTCAGTCCCATCAAGACCATGCCGCATGCCAAGATGCAGCAATACGTCAATGTCGACTGCAACCGTATCTGCTCCATCGTGGCTCTCGTGGGTCCGCCGGACAGCGAACACATCGTTGCCGAGGCCCGGTTCGTCAAGGACAGGACGCGTCCCTACGGTGACGTGGCGTTTGTCGTGGACGAGGACTATCAGGGCATCGGCATAGCCTCATACATGCTGGAAATGCTCACCAGGATTGCCAAGAAAAGGGGCCTGCAGGGATTCGTGGCAGACGTCCTGGCATCCAACAAGTCGATGCTCAAGGTCTTCGAGAAATCGGGCCTGCCCGTGAAGGCGAACCTCACAAGCGGCGCTTATGAGGTCACAATGCCCTTCTTTGAGGAGGCGTCTACTCGCTGACCTGCGAGAGCATCTCTTCGAACTCTGCCTTGTGCCGCTCGAATCTCGTATGGAGGTCCTCGAGCTCCGAGAAGTAGGCCTCGATGGCCTGCTCGCTTTCCATGATGTCACGGGAGACCTCGAAGACCTTTTTCCCGTCTTTTGCCAGGCTCGCCTGCTGCACGAGGCCATGGAGGTCCTTCAGCACGGCCTCGTGCCGTTCGATCTCGGACTCGATAAAGGCGATCCTCTTTTCCAGGGGCGATATGACCCTGGAACGCTCCGTTATGATCTCGGAACGGCGTTTCCGCAGCTCTTTCTTGTTGAGCCTTCCGTCGTCGCCTTCCTGCTTCGGCTCTTTCTTCGCTCCCGGCGCAACGACCTCTTCGTCACCCCACCCGCCCCTGTCGAGAAAGCGCTGGTATCCCCCCTCGAATATCTCTATGGCGTCGTGGTGGAAAACGATGAGCCGTTCCGCCAGGGCATGCAGGAACATCTCGTTGTGGGTGACCATGACCATCGCCCCGTCGAAGCTGTCCAGCGCAGCGAGCAGCGCGTCGCTCGTCTCCATGTCGAGGTGGTTGGTCGGCTCGTCCAGTAAAAGCAAGTTTACGGGGGTCACCAGAAGCTTGCCCAGCATCACCCTGCTCTTCTCGCCTCCGGAGAGCACCTCGATTTTCTTGAGCGCGTGATCGCCCTCGAACATCATGGCCCCGCATATGTTTCTGGCGGACTGACGATCGATGTCCGGCGCCGAGTACATGATCTCCTCTTCCACGGTGCGTGCATCCACGAGGGTCCTGATGTTGGTCTGTTCGAACACGCCCCTGGTGGTCTTGGGATTGTAGACGACCTCGCCGGAGACCGGCCCGAGCTGTCCCGAGAGCAGCCTGAGCAGGGTGGTCTTGCCCTTGCCGTTGGGGCCCATGACGCATACCTTCTCGCCCGGACGTATGACGATGTTGAAGTCTTGTATGAGCTCGACGGCGGGGTCATAGGTGAAAGAGAGGTCCTTTGCCTGCAGGGCGTATTTCGCAAAGAACGGGGTGCTCCTAAACGAAAATTCAAGGGTCTTTATCTTTTCCAGCTTTTCCCTGCGCTCCATCTTCTCGAGGAGCCTGACGCGCGATTGAACGAGACCCACGAGGCGGGCCTTGGCGCGGAACTGGGTGATGAATTCCTCCACCTCCTTGCGCCTGCGCTCGTCGTTGATGCGTGTCTTCTCGTAGATGTCCTCGTCCTGGGCGATCTGGGTGTAATATTTCTCCGTGTCGCCCTCTATCTTGCGCATCTTCCTGCGGTGGATGCCCATGGTGTGGGTGACGATCCTGTCCATGAAGGTTCGGTCATGGGTAACCAGGATCAGCTCCCTGGGCCACGCGTTGAGGAACCGCTCGATCCACCGGATGGATGTGATGTCGAGGTAGTTGGTGGGCTCGTCAAGGAGCAGCATGTCGGGGTCGGACACGAGCACCTTGGCGAGGTTGAGCCTCACCTGGAACCCGCCCGAGAATTCGGCGGGATCGCGGCCCATGTCGTCCTGTGAAAAGCCCAGGCCGGCCAGCACACGCTCCACTTTCCAGTGCTGCTCCCTCTGGGTGTCGGGGAGACCCTTCATGCCCTCTTTCAGGACGGTATCCTCGGTGAAGCCCAGGTGCTGGGTCACATAGCCGATGCGATAGTTCTTGGGTATGAGAATGGATCCGGAGTCAGGCTCCTCCTCACCCGTGACGAGGCGCAGCAGGGTGGTCTTGCCGTGGCCGTTGCGTCCCACGAGCCCCACGCGCTCCCTGGGGTTGACCTTGAAGCTGATCCCCTCGAAGAGGACCTGAGGCCCGTAGCTCTTCCAGAGGTTGTCCACACTGATCATGCGCCTACATTATATGAACGGACCTGACGGTCAAGGAGGAATTCATCGGCCTGTATCATGGCTGGGATGGCGGGATTCCCTCTCGGCAACACAGGGAAGGTACACGCGGATCGCGATGCGAATTCGGCGAGTCTCGAAACCTGATACGGAACCCGGAAGCCCGCTGAAAGCACGCTCGGCATGTCTTTCGTGTGTCATGCGTACGCTGCCAGCCACTCTCTGCCCGGGATGGCCTTCTTCAGGAGGGCCCTGTAGTGGTCGAGGCAGGTCTGGCGGATGAATTCGTCGATGTCCTTGTATCGAGGCGGTATCGGGAGGACCGATACCGCCAGGCCGGCGTCGATGGCAAGCTTTATGGCGGAAATCGTGTGTGACCTCCGGCGATCGCCGTTGCCGAGGGCGAGGATGAAATGCCTGCTCCCGGAATCGGTTGCCGTCCTGAGCATGCCTTCAGAAAGACCCCCTGCGCCGATACCCATGACGGGCTTCAGCCTGAGCTGGTCAAGGAGCAGGGAATCGAGGAGTCCTTCCACGAGGATCACATCGTGCTGCCCCCGGGACCGATAGAGAAGGAACGGTACGTCCGTCAGGCCTTCCAGCGTGGTGAGCGGTGCATACGACTCGGGGCCACGGGATCCGATGTCCCTGAACATGAGGCCCATGAGCCTTCCCGACCCGTCACGGTACGGTATCACGACCCCCGGCCCGCCCGGGTCGTCCACGAGGAGTTCCTTCAATGTCTCGTCCTGCCCGGGGAAGCACCCGAGCGCCATGCCCTTCACCTCACCCGTGGCGTAACCACGATCATAGAGGTAGTGGAGCACATCTTCGCCGGGTTTTGACCAGAGCGTCGCCACATAGGTGCTCATGGATGTCTCCAGGGTCTGGCACCTGGAGAGCTCGTGTTCCCACTGGTCTTCGGTGTACCCCGACGTCTCGCATCCCGCTGCCCGTTCAAGCACGGCCAGAGCCTCGTGAAACGTCTTGCCTCGACCCTCCGTGAGATAGCGGATCCAGTCCCCCCTGGTGCTGCATGCGAAACAGAAGTATTCGGGCCTTTCGCCATAGATGACCATGGTGGGCATGACATCGCCGTGGAAGGGGCAGCGAGCGATGTAGCCGAGGCCCTTTCTCACGAATCCGGGGAGGTCGCCGAAGATCTCCCGCTGGTACTCCCGGTCGAGCAGTTTCGCATAGACGCTCGCGATGGGTGAGGCCATTCCCCGACCTTCAGACAGCCTCGATGGTCGAGGTGGGTTTGGATGAGATGTTGTAGGTCACGCTCACCACGCCCTTCACCTCGGTGGTGATCCTCGACGCGATCCTCTCGAGCACGTCGTAATCGAGCCTTGTGGGAGTTGCAGTCTTGGCGTCGGTGCTGTCCCAGCATCGCACCTCGATCTGATGTCCGTAGTCCCTTTTCCCGTCACGTATCCCGGTGACCTTGTCTTCGTGGAGGATCGCGAGGTACTGGAAGGCCCGGACGCCCGCGAGTTCCTCTTCGACGATGGCGGTGGCCTCGCGCACGAGTTCTACGCGGTCAGGGGTCGTCTCCCCTATCACCCGTGCAGCCAGAGCAGGTCCCGGGAACGGGGGCCGATCGAACATCCCGCGGGGCAGGCCCAGGGCCTCGCCGACCCTGCGAACACCCGGCTTCCTGAGCCTGATAAGGGGTTCTATGAGGGTGTACCCGAACTGCTCCCGGGTATCTATGCCGAGCTGGCTGAGGATGTTGTGCTGCCGTTTCACCCCTGCCACGGTTTCCTCCACATCGGTGAAGATGGTTCCCTGCAGGAGGAACCTGGCACCGCTCTTCCTGACGAGATCTCCAAAGACGTCACGGTAGAATGTCTGGGTGATGGCCTCCCGTTTTTCCTCGGGATCGGACAGGCCCTTGAGTGCAGAGAAAAAAGGCTCCCGCGCGTCCACGATCTCGATGGGGACACCGAGCTTCTCGAACATGGCTGCGACCTTGGCCGGCTCCTCCCTGCGCATGATGCCATTGTCGATAAAATAGGTCAGGAGCCTGTCCCCGATGGCCCTGTGACCGAGCATCGTCACCACGGAGGAGTCCACCCCGCCCGAGAGGGCGTTGATCGCCAGGCCTCCAGCCACCTGTTCGGCTATTGCGGAACATTGTTCCTCAATGAATTTCCCGGGGTCGAGTTTCTCCAGGGTGATTTCTTCCACACTCATCGCGGGCCTCCTCCATGAATTTCGTTTGTTGTAGAGGGGTTTTCACGAAAAAGCAAGGTATGGTTTCCGGTCATGGGCGTGGAATCATGCGGCGGTAGCCTGTCATCCCGTCATGACCGGACAGGCCACCCGGTGCTCGTTCCCGACGTCGGCGAGCTCCGGTGTGTGATCGCTGCACGACGGCCGGGCAAAGGCACAACGGGGGTGGAAACTGCATCCGGGAGGCGGGTTGATGGGGCTCGGTATCTCTCCCTTCGGCATGGGGTGGGTCCTGCGGAATTTCGGGTCCGGCACGGGCACCGCATCGAGGAGGGTCCGCGTGTACGGGTGCACCGGGTTGCCGAAGACCTCGCGCAGCGGCCCGATCTCAACGATCTTGCCCAGGTACATGATGGCGATGCGGTCGCAGATGTACTTGCAGGTGGCCAGGTCGTGGGTGATGAACAGGTAGGTGAGGTCGAACTCCTCCTTGAGCTTTACCATGAGCTCCAGGATCATGGCCCTGACCGATACGTCGGCCATTGCTATGGGTTCGTCCGCGACCACGAAATCGGGATTCGTCACCAGGGCACGTGCAATGACGACGCGCTGCCGCTGCCCGCCCGATACCTGGTGGGGGTATTTCCGGTAGAGAAAGGATGCAGGCGACAGCCCGACCTTCTCCATCATGGTTTCGGCCATGCCTCGAGCCAGGCTGCCGGCGGCGATTCCGTGTATCTCGAGGGGATGGGCTATGGCTTTGCCGATGGACATGCGGGGACTCAGGGATGCATAGGGGTCCTGGAAGATGACCTGCATCTTCTCGCGTATGTCGTCCATTTCGATCCCTGTATACGAGGTGATGGACCGGCCCCGGTAGAAAACCTCGCCCGAGGTGGGTTCCAGGAGCCTGAGGATGAGCCTGCCCGTGGTGGTCTTCCCGGACCCGCTCTCACCGACGAGACCCAGCACCTCGCCTTTCCTGATGGTGAAGCTCACCCCGTCCACGGCACGCACGAATGCCTTCTGCCTGGCAAAAAGATTGGCCAGGAGACCTTTGTGCAGCGGGAAATGCATGGTGAGGCTCTCGGCCCTGATGAGGTCCTTCGTCATGATTCATCCTTGTAAAGCCAGCAGCTCACGTGGTGTTCTCCCCTGACAAAGACCGGGGGCCTCTGTACCCTGCAGAGGCTCATGGCGCGGGGGCACCTGGGATGGAACACACACCCGGACGGCGGTGTGACCAGGTCGGGTGGACTGCCGGGCATGGTCATGAGCCTGGGCTGGTCGAGCTTGATGTTGGGGATGGAGGCAAGGAGCCCGCATGTATACGGATGCAGGGGGTTCTCGAAGAGTGAACCGGCAGGTGCAACCTCCGCGATGGTGCCGCCGTACATGACGGTGATGCGGTCTGAGAGCTGGGCAACGTTGCCCAGGTTGTGCGTGATGAGGATGATGGTCAGATCAAACCGGTTCTTGAGGTCGTTGAGCAGGTCGAGAAACTGGGCCTCCACGATGACATCCAGGGCCGTGGTGGGCTCGTCCGCTATGAGGAGGTCGGGGTTCATGATCAGGGCGAGCCCTATCATGATGCGCTGCCGCATGCCGCCGGACATCTGGTGCGGGTACTCGTCGAGTCTGTCTCTGGCGATACCGAGGCTTTCGAGCATATTCCCGGCCTGGGCAAGGGCATCTTTCCTGCTCATGCCTTTCTCATGGGTCCTGATCGTCTCCACGAAGTGCTCGCCGATGGAGAACAGCGGGTTCAGGGACGTCAGCGGGTCCTGGAAGATCATGGCGATCTTGGTCCCGCGCAGTTTGAGGAGTTCACTGGCGTCCATGCGCACGATATCGCGGCCAAGGTAGAGAATTTCTCCTCCGGATATCGTTCCCGGCGGTCTCAGGAGGCGGAGGATGGAGAAGCCCAGCGTTGACTTTCCGCACCCCGACTCGCCGACAAGGCCCATGACCTCGCCCTTCTTCAGCTCGAGATCCACGCCCTGCACTGCCCGCACCGTGCCGATGCTGATGGGAAACTCGACGTGCAGGTCATGGATGGCAAGGATGGTCTCTCCGATGTTCATGGTTCAACGCTCCAGGAGACGGGGGTTGAGGATCTCGGCGAGGCCCTCGCCCAGCATGGTGAATCCCAGTGCAAGGAGGGAGATCATCATCCCGGGGAAGGTGACGAGCCACCAGACTCCCGACGGCAGGTACTTCTTGCCCATGGCCAGGTCCATTCCCCAGTCCACGATGGAAGGAGGGAGCCCGAGGCCCAGGTACGTGAGCGCCGCCTCGATCATGATGGCGTCAGCCACGTTCAGGGTGAAGACCACCACCGTGGTGGCGATCACGTTGGGGAATATGTACTTCCACAGGATCGTGAAGCTGCCGGCCCCGATGGCTCGTGCAGCCTCCACGTAGAGCTCCTGCTTGATGGCCAGGGTCTGCCCCCTCACCAGTCGGAAATACGTGGGGATGTAGATGACCGCCACGGCGAAGGTGATGTTGAGCACGCCGGGACCGAACATCGCTGCCAGGGCGATGGCCAGGATAAGGCCGGGAAAGACGTACACCGCATCCATGACCAGCGAGAGACAACGGTCCACCACGCCCCCCGCATATCCGGAAACGAGACCGAGCAGGATGCCGACGAACGATGATATGAGCGCAGCGAGTACGGATACCCGCAGTATCGTCTGCGATCCGTAGACGATGCGCGACCATACGTCGCGCTGCAGGTTGTCGGTACCCATGAGGTGCGGCACCCCTGGGGGGGCGAGCTGAGGGCCGGTGCTCTGGTCGTAGGGATCGAAGGGTGCGATGAGCGGAGAAAGGACGGCAATGAGGATGATGGCCAGGATGATGGCGGCCCCGGCGCAGAGGATCCACCACTCCACCCCGTACTTCCTGCCCATCCCGGAAAAGAAGCGTATGGGCCGGGCCAGTCCCCGCGCAGGCGAAAGGTTCATATGGTCTCGTAATCCTCCTGTGTTCTCATCAGTACCTGATCCTCGGGTCCACCATGGCATAGATGATGTCCACCAGCAGCGATATGAATGCCACCATGAGGGCGAACACAATGATGACGCCCTGAATGGTGGGATAGTCCCTCAGGTAGATCCTCTCCAGCAGGAGCCTTCCCATGCCCGGCCAGGAAAAGGTCGTTTCCGTGAGGATGGCCCCGGCCATGAGCAGTGCCACCTGCAGCCCCATCATGGTGAGGATGGGAATGAATGCATTTTTCAGCGCGTGGCGGTACACGACCGTACCGTGCGCGATTCCCCGCGATTCGGCAGCCAGGATGTAATCCGCCTTGAGCACGTCGAGCATGTTGGCCCTGGTGAGCCTCACGAAGATGCCCGACAGGGTGAGGCCCAGCGTGAACGACGGCAGGACGAGGTGTATGAGCACGTCCTCGAAAGCTGACCAGTCCTGTACCAGCAGGGTGTCGAGGAGGTAGAACCCGGTCCGTTCGAAGTCGGACGGGAAGATCCTGGGGCCGGTCCTTCCCGCTATGGGCAGCCAGTCGAACCAGATGCCGAAGACGAGCTGGAGCATGAGACCCAGCCAGTAGACCGGTATGCAGTAGACCACGATTCCGTACAGGCGTATGGCCGAGTCCATCATGGTCCGGCGCTTGTCGGCTGCGTAGGCGCCCAGGAAGATGCCGATCACCAGGGTTATGAGCATGCCGAAGAAGGTGAGCTCGATGGTTGCGGGGAGCTTGTCTGCTATGGCATCGGTGACCTTCTGCTGGAGCACCATGGACTCCCCGAGGTCGAGATGGCACACGTCCCAGATGTAATCGGCGTACTGGACGTGCATGGGCCGGTTCAGTCCGAGCTGCTCGCGCTTCTGCTCGATCACCTTTTCCGGTGCGTGCCCCCCGAGCATCGCCGACACGGGGTCGCCGGGCATGAGCCTGAGCACCGCGAAGATAATGGTGAGAAGGATGAAGACCATGGGTATGGTCATGAGCGTGCGTGCTATGATGTATCTGAACAGGTTCTTCATGGTGCTCGCCTGCCTACCGCAGGCCCCTGCATAAAAAAAGAGCCGGGCCCGGGCCCGGCTCCCCTGGCATGTCGATCGTTACTTTGCCCCCTTGTAGATGGGGCCGTAGTTGAACTGCAGCGTGGGTGACAGGAGGATGCCCCTGACGTCCTTCTGTGCGAACACGTACAGGGTCCCCTGGAAGATGGGCGCCGTCGGTACCTCGTCGGTCCACATCTTCTGGATCTTCTTGTACAATGCGGTCCGTTTCTTCATGTCGGTCTCTTTCTGGGCATCGTTGAACATGGTGTCCCACGTGGGGTTCGAGAAGAAGATGCCCATGCCGCGGGATCCCTCGGTGCCTGCGAAGGCAGCCGTGTAGTTGTCGGGGTCGATATAGTCGGGATACCATCCGAGAAGGAAGGCGGGCATGACCTTGTTGGTCCAGTTGTCACGGTAGGTGGCCCATTCGGCCGATTTGACCTCGACGTCCATCACGCCGGTGGAGTCGAGCTGCTGCTTGAGCACGGCGGCCATGTCGACCTCGCTGTCCCCGTAGTGGGACGGCGTGTACCAGAGCTCGAAGGAGAGCTTGTTCTTTTCGTTATATCCCTTCGATTTGAGGAGCTTCTTGACCAGGGCGACATTGCCGTCCCCCGGATAGGTCTTGAAGCTGTCCTCATGGGACCACATGCCCATGGGCACCATGGAGTACAGCGGCGCATTCTGACCGAGGTATACCTTGTCCAGCATGGGCTTCCGGTTGATGGCTGCGGCAACGGCCTGGCGCAGGATCTTGTCATCGAACGGCTTGCCTTCGCAGCGGAAGCAGAGGTACCGGATGTACGGGCCCTGGCCCATGATGGTCCTGATCTTGGGCGATTTCTGCAGGTCCTTGATATCCGCAGGGTTCAGCGACTTGAAGGCGAAATCGATCTCGCCCTTTTCCAGCGCCAACCGCATGGTGGTGGCATCTGCGAAATAACGGATGACCACCCTCTTGTTCTTCGGCTTCTCGCCGTAGAACAGGGGGTTTGCCTCCAGAACGACTTCTTCGTCCCTCTTGAAAGAGACCACCTTGTAGGGACCGAGCCCGATCATGATGCCTCCCTTGAGCTCCGAGGGATCCCTGATAAGCTTGTCCTTGGGGTAGATGCTCGGGTTCAGCGGATAGTAGGGTACCGATGCAACGAGCGACGGGAAGTAGGAGACCGGGTTCTTGAGCATGAACTTGACGTGGAGCGGGTCCACAACCTCCACCTTGTCCACGAAGTCCGTGACCAGCCATGCCGGATCCCCCTTGAGTTCCATGACGCGGTCGATGGACCATTTCACCACCCCCGCATCGAAGGGGGTGCCGTCGGTGAACTTCAGTCCCTTTCTCAGTTTGAAGGTATACGCCTTGCCGTCCTTGCTTATGGAGTACGACTCGGCAAGGCCCGGGACGATGTTGGTCTGGCCCGCCGGGTACCTGAGAAGACCCTGATAGACGTTATAGAAGATCTCCCAGGTGTGGAAGTCGTAGGCCTTTGCCGTGTCCATATCGCTGACCTTCTCGGTCGTTCCATAAACGATGGCCCCCCCCGTGGCAGCCGAAGCGGTCATCGGCAAGAACGCCAGACAGACTGCCGCCAGAACGAAAACGGTTATTTTGAAACCCCTCATACTGTGCTCCTCCCTCTTCGTATTCGGATTATGTTCCGCTCCCCTCATGTGGAGTGCTCAGGAAAACGACAAGGATGCCCGCGATGGACCGACCTGGGACGACCTGGTGGTATACATGGTGCCGCATGGAAAGAAAATGACGTCACGACGGCTGGAAGGTGTATGATCACAGGGAATCATCATCTACATGGTAAGAGGCTACCAGGTCCCAGTCAAGGGCCGTCTCAACATTCTGGCATCCCCAGGATCGCACCCGAGAGAACAATTTCTTGACACAATGCTTCGCTGTCTCTAGAATATTTTCTCGCAAGCAGAGTATATCGCCTGTCGGGAGCTCGGATAAACCGGGCTGAGAGGGATTCTTGCCGGCTACGTCCGTGGCTGTGGATCCGCCCGTTGAACCTGAACCGGATAATGCCGGCGGAGGAAAAGGCAGACTGGCAAAGTCACCCCCGCCGGGGTGGCTTTTTTATTTACAGAACAAGGGGGATCAGGGACATGAACAGACCAATGGCATGCATCTTATGGTTCGTGTCGGCAGCAGCCATGTGTCTCAGTGCAGGCTGCACGAGGGGGGAACGATCCGAAGCCGTGCCCACCCTGACTGTGATGACCCATGACAGCTTCAAGGTGAGCGAGAAAGTCGTGAAGGATTTCGAGGGGACATTCGACTGCAAGGTCACCTTTCTCAAGGCGGGCGATGCAGGGGCGGCGCTGAACCAGACCATCCTCTCGAAAAAGAACCCCCTGGCGGACGTGTTTTTCGGGATCGACAACACCTTCATGGGCAGGGCGCTGAAGGAAGACCTTTTCGAGCCGTACAGGTCCCCGATGCTGCAGGATATCCCCGATGACCTGAATCTCGACAGGAGCGGCCGTCTCCTGCCGGTCGACTTCGGCGATGTCTGTCTCAATTACGACAGGGCCTGGTTCGCGCGGAGCGGCGTTGCCCCTCCGGCAACCCTCGAGGACCTGACAGGGCCCGCCTACAGGGGACTGCTCGTGGTCGAGAACCCAGCGACCTCTTCACCGGGTCTTGCCTTCCTGCTGGCGACCGTCGGTCACTTCGGCGAGGACGGGTATCTGGAGTACTGGAAGGGGCTCAGATCCAACGACGTGCTCGTGACCGCGGGGTGGGAAGACGCCTACTGGGGTCAGTTCAGCGCTGCATCGAAAGGGACCAGGCCCATCGTCGTCAGTTATGCCAGCAGTCCGCCGGCCGAGGTTCATTTCTCCAAGGAACCCCTCGACGAATCCCCCACAGCAGTGGTGGCGGCCCCGGGAACCGCATTCAGACAGGTTGAGTTCGTGGGTATTGTCAAGGGTACGAGACAGCCTGCACTGGCCAGGAAATGGGTGGATTACATGCTCGATATCCCCTTCCAGGAGGACATACCCCTTCAGATGTTCATGTTCCCGGCAAACAGCAAGGCCGTCCTTCCCGACGTGTTCCGTAAACATGCCGCTGTTCCCCGGGAACCCGTAATCGTCGCCCCGGAGAGGATCTCATCGAACAGGGAGGCCTGGATCGAGGCCTGGACGGATACCGTCCTGAGGTAGACTCATCAAGACACGCTCGCGCATGCTCATAGCTGCCGTTCCCTTGGGATTCCTGGGGGTGTTCTTCTTCTACCCCCTGGCAAGCATCCTCGCGGTGAGCCTCCGCGAAGGGAGGGCATGGGATGCCGATGTTCTCGGCCGGCTCGTCGCCTCGGGAACCTATGCACGGGTTCTCTGGTTTACCACGTGGCAGGCGGCGGTTTCCACCGTACTCACCCTGGTGGTGGCGCTTCCAGGGGCCTACGTGTTCGCCCGATACCGGTTCCCGGGCAAGAACCTGGTCCTGTCACTGACCGCGGTACCCTTCGTGCTCCCCTCTGTGGTGGTTGCCGCGGCCTTCCAGGCCCTCCTGGGGAACAACGGCCTCGTCAATGCGTGGCTGATGGATGCCTTCGACCTCGTCGAACCCCCCGTAGCGATAGAACAGACCCTCTGGTTCATACTGCTTGCCCACGTGTTCTACAACTATACGGTCATTGTCCGGATCGTGGGCGGGTTCTGGTCGAGGCTCCAGCCTGTCATGACCGATGCGGCGAAGATGCTCGGTGCGTCACCCCGGAGAATCTTCTTCGAGATAACGCTGCCGCTGCTCATGCCGGCCATCCTAGCTGCGTCCATGCTCGTCTTCATCTTCTGCTTCTCCAGCTTCGGCGTGATCCTCATCCTCGGGGGCCCCCGATTCTCCACCATCGAGGTGGAAATCTATCGGCAGGCGGTACACCTCTTCAACCTTCCCATGGCAGCCGTTCTGTCCATCATACAGATCATCCTCACCCTCGCTTTCCTGTGGGTCTACACCTCTCTGCAGCGCGCCTTCAGCTTGCCGCTCATGCCTGAATCGCGAACCGTCACCGAGCGGGGAATCCGTTCCATGAAGGACCTGGCTCTGGTGGCAGGCAACGGCTGCATCGTGCTGCCCCTGCTGTGTGCGCCACTCGCGGCGTTGCTCTACCAGTCGTTCCATGCCGCCGACGGGTTTACCCTCGACTTCTACCGCTTCCTGTTCCTGACCACAGATCGTTCCGTATTTGCCGTGGCCCCCATGGATGCCGCCCTTTACTCGGTCGGTTTTGCCCTGGCCACGCTCGTGCTCGCCGTCTCGGTCGCCCTTCCCGCAGCCGTGGTGCTCTCCCAGCAGAAAAGCCGCCTGACCAGGGTGCTCGACCCGATCCTCATGCTGCCGCTGGCAACCTCTGCGGTGACGCTTGGGTTCGGGTTCATCATAGCCCTCGACGAGCCCCCCCTGAACCTGAGGACTTCCCTGGTTCTCGTCCCGCTCGCCCACACCCTTGTGGCATATCCTTTCGTGGTGAGGAGCGTGCTCCCTGCCCTGCGGGGCATCCCGGCAAGTCTCAAGGAGGCAGCCGCCATGCTGGGGGCTTCCCCGCTGAGGGTCTTCGCTTCCGTTGTCGTACCCATCGTGAGCCGGGCTGTCATCGTGGGCGCGGTATTCGCCTTTACCATCTCCATAGGTGAATTCGGCGCCACCGTGTTCGTGGCACGGCCCCAGACGCCGACCATGACCCTGGCCATCTACCGGTTCCTGGGGCAGCCCGGAGAGATGAGCTACGGGTGCGCAATGGCCATGAGCTCCCTTCTCATGGCCGTTACCGCAGCAGGGTTCCTCCTCCTCGACAGGATACGCCTGACCGGCGAGGGAGAGTTCTGAGGTGGCCCTGCTCGATCTTCACGACATCACCAAGAGCTTCGATGACGACCTGGTGCTCGACAGGATAACACTCTCGCTCGAGAAGGGCTCGATCCTGTGCCTGCTCGGTCCTTCGGGCTGCGGCAAGACGACGCTCCTGCGGATCATCGCCGGCCTCGAGACCCCAGATTCCGGCAAGATCGTCTTCGACGGCCTGGATATGGCCGGTATCGAACCTTTCCGCCGCCCGTTCGGGATGATGTTCCAGGAATTCGCGCTGTTCCCGCATAAAAACGTTTTCGGCAACGTCGCGTTCGGCCTGAGAATGCAGAATCTTTCCAGAAAGGACGTCATGGCAAGGACCGGCGAGGTGCTCGCCATGATGGGGCTCGAGAGGCTCGGGCACAGGAACGTGGCGGAACTCTCCGGAGGAGAGCGTCAGCGCGTCGCCCTCGCACGCACCCTCGCCCCCAGACCGCGTCTTCTCCTTCTCGACGAGCCCCTGGGCGCCCTGGACAGGGCCCTGAGGGAACGTCTCATGGTGGAGCTCAGGGCCATCCTGAAGGGAATTTCCGCCACCTGCGTCTTCGTGACCCACGACCAGGCCGAGGCCTATGCCATGGCCGACCGCATCGCGGTGATCATCGACGGCCGCGTCGAGCAGACCGACCGGCCGGAACGCCTCTACCGCCGGCCCGGAAACCCGGCCGTGGCACGTTTTTTGGGCCTCCACAACCTGATCGAGGGGGAGATCGCGGCCGGGGGCACGGTCATGACCGAGTTCGGGGTGCTGACCTGCGTCGACGCATCACATCACCGTTCGGGCCATGTCACGCTCCTCATCCAGCCGGATGCGGCGAGGATCTGTTCCGCTGCCTCAGCGGAAGTTCAACCGTGTTTCAGGATAGCAGGGAGGGTTTCCAACCTTCTGTACCGCGGCACGCACCATACCATGGAGATGGAAACACCTGCAGGCACCAGGCTGAGGTTCGACCTCCCCGACGAACCCCAGGGGTTCTCTTGCGGGCAGTCAGTTGCCCTGATCGTCGATCCCGGAGGTGTCCGCGTTATCGGCGGACCGGAGTAGACCGGGTTTCGTCTTCCACACGATGGTTCTCATGGCCGGGGAAGAGAGCGCCCGGTGCAGTGAGAGGAGTTCGACGTACCGGTCGGGCAGCATGAAACCCGGCATGTTCTCGACCATCTGCTCCACGCGGATGACGGCACGACCGGGTTGCCCGTCATGTACTGGTTCGAGGGCGGACCTTGTGGTCAGCGTTATCCTGCCCATGCCCTCGGACGCGAAGACCCTCTGCTCCGGGGGTTGGCGGACCACCTCGGTCCCCTCGGGAAGCGTGACCTCCACCACTATGTGGTGCTTTCTGGACGAGGCCCGGTAGAGAGGATTGATGCGTTCGTCTCCTGCAACGAACGACAGACCCCTTGTCAGGGCCGGGAGTTCCAGCGTCATGAATTCTCCCTGCCGAACGGCATAGGCCGGTATGCTTACCGTGAATTCCTCGATGACCGGGTGCGGTCCGCCGGAGACATCGTAGGGACCCCGGGCAACGGCGGACCTGCTGGTAGAGGTCACGATCTCCTGATAGCGGCGCCGCAGTTCCTCCGGGGTCAGTTCTCTGTAATCCTTGAGAAACCCGGCGCAATCCATGCCGTGGTAGGTCCGCCTGTGTGTCACCAGGGCATCACCCTGGGCGTCGAGATCGATGGTTACATGGTAATTGGTTCTGTCCCGGTATTCGCCGTTTCGGACATCGATCGTCTCGATCTTGTTGGTGGACAGGTTGAGCCCCGTCTTTCCCTGGTTCGCGACTGTCCCGAGAACCGCATACTGGTCGGTGTCGCCGAGATATACAGGTCCGCGAGAGGTGCCGATCTTCACGAGGACCGTGCTGAACCACTCCAGGGAGGGGAATTCGACGCATGGCCGTCTCAGCGCCTCGATGGGCGGGGCCGAGAACACGAGCACGAATTCGGGGTCATAGCCGATGGCCCTGAGCATGACACCGAGGAGCACTGCGCTGTCGACACGGTGGCCGTACCCGTCGGCGAGCGTCGTATCGGCGGGACTGACCATGCTCAGGGGCATCTGTGAAAGGGAAATGCCCACGTGCTTGATGCCCTGCGCGACATAATCCCTGATTGCGACGATTCTCTGCTCTTCATCCGTCAAGCCGCCGGTCAATTCCCGGGCTGTCCGTGCAGCGCGCGCTGACGTTCCGGCGGCCCTCTCAAGGGCTTCACCGAGCCTGGCGGATAATTCACCTATGGTTTCCGAGGAGGCGAGGACTGTCGGCTTGAAGCTGTATCCCGGGGGGAGATTGTCCTCCGGCTTTACCGGGGGGACGGCGCTGACCGAGTATTCAAAGACGTCCCTGCCGCCTTCACGGGTCCTCGTTTCTGCTATGAACCCGTCGGGAAACGGGGACCACGCGTAGTCGCCATGAAAACCTCCGTCAGCCTTCCCGATGTGGAGGTCCAGTCCATCCGGCAGGTTTATGCGCAGTCTCTTCCGTTCGATCGGTTCGTCCCCCTGAAAGACCCCGGTGATCAGGAAGGCCGGGGTGTCCCTTCTCACCCTGACATAACGGTATTCTATGGTGCTCCCCTCCTGCAGGGCAGGCAGGCTCGCCACGAGGATCTTGCCCGCGGGATAGCGCGGGGCCATCCCGACCCACTCCTGGTCCATGACATTGATCTCCCTGGGGTCGATCTCCTTGGTCTCCCCGGAGGGCGACACGACCACGGCCTTCTCGAGCCCGACCTCCTCCCAGACCGGGTTGTAGGGGATCCGGATCTCGCCGAGGTTCTTCTTGCCGGCATAGGTGATCACCCGTATCTTCCTCTCGACCGCTTCCCTCACGGTCGACCGGTCGAGGAGTGACACCTCGGTGGTGTCATCGAGTATGACCGCGTCGGGAGAGAATCCCTCGAACCAGGGCGCACCGGGGACCGCGGCCGACGAGGGTGCGAGTGCCGGCATGAACCTGTTCGCCTTTTCCACGCGCATGAGGGTATCCTGGAGCTTGGTGTACTGTTCAGGTGAATATTCGGTAAGCTTGAGCTGGAAGATATTCCTGGCCGTGAGGACACCACCCGTCACCCCGGCCGACCTGATCCATGACGAACCCCCGTCGATGGACGCCTCCTGGAAAGCGCCCCCGACGGATGGCCCGTAGTACGGGTCTATCTCGATGGTCAGGGTCTCCTCCACGCCGCAGGTGGTCTCGGTCACATAGGTGTACTTCCTCTCCTTGAGCCCCATCCTGCTCACCAGATGGTTGGTCAGACCGATGGTGTCTCCGAACCTGAAGACCGGGACGAGCGTGAGGCCGCTGCCCTTCACGGGGTAGTTCTCGATGGTGAATTCCAGGGTGGCCACGAGGGGGGACCCCGTGTCGAGCATATGGTCCGGCTTCAGCGACAGCCCCTTGAGGGATGCCGCCGGGACGACCTTTCGCAGGGCCTTCTCGAAATGATTCCTTCGTTCGTGGTCCGAGAGCATAGCAAAATATCCCCGGTACGCATTGTCGTTGATCCCCTCGTACGTGAGCGTGGTCGTGGCACGGAGCACACCGCGGGCGTCGAGGGTAGCGGTCGTGGAGATCCTCATCATGTTGTTCTCTGCAGGGTCGACGGGGCTCGTCTTGAGGGTTTCACCCGAGGGCCTGGCTACCAGGTAGCTCTGGTTGTTGAGATAGGATGGCAGAAGCTCCCTGGTGTTTTCGTCAGTGGGATCCATGAGGATGTAGGACCCGTCCTTGTTCCTCACCGCGGCAATCGCATGGTTGAAGAACGGCTGGGGCACCTCGGGGTCCTTCCGGGGTCCGTTCATGATGAGCACCGGGTACGCCTCTATGCCGGCCATCCTGAGCATGGCCACGAGAAGAGCGGCCTTGTCTCGGCACACCCCTGCCCTGCGGTCATAGGTCATGGAGACCGGGTGCGGTTCGTAACCCGGCGCCTCGGTTTCGGCCGTGATGCCCAGGTACCTGATTTCCTGCGAGACCCAGAAGAAGATGGCCTCGATCCGTTCCGTACGGGTCTTCTTTCCCGTGATCAGCTTCCTGACGGTCGAGCGCATTTCCCCGGTGGTCTTTTCCAGGTGCGGAGCCGAGAGGTTCCAGTACCATCGAGACACGGTCTCCCAGTCCGGGATCGTGCTCACCAGAAGGCGCTGAGCCTGGGTATACAGCGGCGGCATTTCCGGTTCTTCAAAGGCCCTGGGTATGTCCCGGGCGATCCACTGATAGACGACGGCATCTTCGTGGTCGGTCTTGCTGTACTGCACCGAGCCGGGTATCTCGTTCTTCAGCGCGATACTCCTGAGCGGCTTGCTTTCAGGGGCAATGATCGTGATCCTGTCGTACACGACGGGGTCGATGCCTTCGAAGGTGCTGAAATCGCT
Organism: Deltaproteobacteria bacterium; assembly: GCA_017992605.1. GTDB lineage: Bacteria > Desulfobacterota > Desulfomonilia > UBA1062 > UBA1062 > MWEI01. Next base: position 268,326 of record JAGOOG010000001.1, on the reverse strand, counting down.
GAATTCTCCTGCCATACGGGCCTTCACGAACTCGTCATGGGTGATGAAGTGAACCGTATCCCCGATGCCGAGACCCGGGATGCTCACCTGGAGGAGGCGGTCGTTGGGATTGTAGATATTCGAGGCCATCTGGGAGGAATCCACCATCTCCCGGCTGTTCTTCTCCACATCGATCGTCCGGATGCCTCCATCTTTCGTGATGACCTCCACCAGGGCAAATCGAGTGGTGTTGTACGGGATGGTGAAGGAAGACGTGATGGTGCGGTGGCGTCTCCTCCCCTTCTCCGTGAGCACCTTCACGTACTGCTCGAACCATTCCACATAGGTGCCGTCCTCGGCATATTCCGTCCAGGCCTGCTGTGCGACGATGACGACGTCGGCATCGGGATACTTGGCAGGGGTCACGGTTTTTGACCTCTCGATGACGTCCTGCGCATCCAGGGGTCCCCAGGTCAGGGCCCACACCGGAAGGGCAAGGGACAGGACAGCAATGGCTGAGCATACGGAAAGGAACGTGAAACGTGCATGTCGATACATTCGCATGTGGGATACCTCTCGTGTCTTGGGAGCGGTTTACAAGCAGATCACAAATCCCTCGGTGTGTAAAGGGGGCATGGTGCGCAACGGCACCATTGCCTTACCGGAAAAAACCAAGAATCCTTCCTTCACATCGTGACGCCCTGACAGATCATTCATTTCTCAATTGTCTGCAAACAGCTTCAGATCCATTGACAATGCCTTCCTTGGAATTATTAGTTTACACACTATGACAATGGACAGGTCCTTATGCGCAATCTGTGCCTGGAGAGGGGACTGCAACAAGAAGTTCATGTCAGGCAAAGGGGTTCACTGCCCAGACTTCACGAGAGACCTCACCATACGGGCAAGGGAAGAGGTGAAAAAAGAAGACGCGCCGAGGTCAAAGAGCGGCGTGAAAAGGAACTCCGGGATCCGTCTGCTGTAGTCCGGCGTCCTGGATTGAGCCTTCGATCTTCTCCGCTTCCCTTCTGGATCCCGGCAAGAGAGAGCACTCTCCTTGAGAGTTAGTGCTCGTCCCTTCTCAAGAACCCTTCCATGACCTATCTCTGCCTCCTGTATTCAAGGCTCTTCATGATGAAGTCCCTGAACAGGGGATGAGCCTGCATGGGCTTCGACTTGAACTCGGGGTGGAACTGACAGCCGAGGAACCAGGGGTGGTCAGGCAGTTCGACGATCTCCACCAGGCCCGACTCCGGGTTTCGGCCGCTGATGATGAGCCCGGCCTGCGTGAGCCGTTCTTCGTATGCAGGGTTGAATTCGTAGCGATGGCGGTGACGTTCGCTGATCCGGTCCGTTCCGTACGCCCTCATGGCATTGGTGCCCGGCTCTATCGTGCACTCATATGCACCGAGACGCATGGTGCCGCCCTTGCGGGTGATGTTCTTCTGGCCCGGGAGGTAGTCGATGACCGGGTCGGGAGTGTCCGGGTCGAATTCCTTGCTGTTGGCTGAAGTGAGCGAACATAGGCTCCGCGAGAACTCCGTCACGGCCAGCTGCATGCCGAGACAGATGCCGAAAAAGGGTATCCTGTTCCTTCTCGCATACCCTGCAGCAAGGATCTTGCCCTCGGTCCCCCGCTCGCCGAACCCGCCTGGTATGAGGATGCCGTCGATGTTCTCGAAAAAGGGCGCCAGGTCGTCCTTGCCCACCAGTTCATCCGCATCAACGAAGACCCGGTTCACATTGACGTCATTGAAGATCCCGCCGTGTTCCAGGGCCTCGTTCAGACTCTTGTAGGAGTCGGTGAGCCTGACGTACTTGCCCACCACCGCGATGTTGACCTTCTCGGTCCTGCTCCTGACGCGCTCGTTGAGTTCTTCCCATCCCTGCATCCTCGGTTCCCTGGTCCACATGTTGAGGTACTCGACGATGCGGTCATCCAGTCCTTCGCGGTGGAACTCGAGGGGCACCTGATAGATGCTTTCCACATCCACGGCATTGATGACCGCGGTCTTCTCGACGTTGCAGAACAGGGCGATCTTCTCCTTGAGATCGGTGGTGAGCCTCTTCTCGGACCTGCACAGGAGGATCAGGGGCTGGATCCCTATCTCCCTGAGCTTCTGGACCGAATGCTGGGTGGGTTTCGATTTGAGCTCTCCCGCTGCTGCGATGTAGGGGACGAGGGTGAGGTGGATATAGAGGACGTTGGCCCTTCCCATGTCGAACCCGAACTGCCTGATCGCCTCGAGGAAGGGCAGCGACTCGATGTCACCCACCGTGCCGCCGATCTCCACGATGGCGATGTCATAGCCGGAGGCCGCGCTCCTGATCCGTTCCTTTATCTCGTCAGTGATGTGCGGTATGACCTGCACGGTCTTGCCGAGGTACTCGCCGTTGCGCTCCTTCTGGATCACCGCATCATAGATCTGACCCGTGGTGAAGTTGTTCTTTGCATGCAGGACGCTCGAGGTGAAGCGCTCGTAGTGCCCGAGATCCAGGTCGGTTTCGGCCCCGTCGTCGGTGACGAAGACCTCGCCGTGCTGGAACGGGCTCATGGTGCCGGGATCCACGTTGATGTAGGGGTCGAGCTTGATGTTGCACACCTTGAGCCCGCGGGCTTCCATGATGGCACCGATGGATGCCGCTGCCAGGCCTTTCCCGAGAGAAGACAGCACGCCGCCGGTAATGAAGATGTACTTGGTCGTCTTGTTTGTGGCCATGATCAGCACCTTTCTCGCGAATATATGCCGCCTGGTTAATTTAATTTACACTATAAAGGATTCCCTGATGGCCCCATAAGGCCATCTCCTTCATAGCAGGTGTGGATATCCCCTTCAAGGGGTCAACGTCCACGATCCCGTTTAAAGTATTCCTGCAGCGCCTTGACCTTGATCGTGTTCTCCTGCAGTGCCCTGATCGCCTCGGTCATGGCCCTGGCAGCGGCTATGGTGGTCGAGTACGGGATATTGTACCGGATGGCGTGCTGCCGGAGCAGGTAGGCATCCTCCGTCGGCTTCCTGCCTATGCTCGCGTTGATGATAAGCTGTATCTGTCCGTTCATGATGGCATCGGCGACGTTGGGCCTGCCCTCGCTCACCTTGAGAACGGTCTTCACGTCCACGCCGCGCTCGTTCAGGAAGGCGGCAGTCCCGGTGGTGGACACTATGGTGAATCCGAGGCCGGCAAAGGCCTGTGCCACCGGTACGATGCGGCTCTTGTAGAAATCGTGTACGCTGATGAACACGTTCCCTGCGGTGGGCAGGTCACACCCCGCAGCCAGCTGCGACTTGGCAAAGGCCAGTTCGAAGGTGCTGTCTATGCCCATGACCTCGCCGGTGGACTTCATCTCCGGCCCCAGGGCGACGTTGATGTTGGGAAACCGCTTGAAGGGAAACACCGATTCCTTCACGGACACGTGTCTCGGGGTGGGCTTCCTGGTGAAGCCGAGCTCCCTGAGGCTGTGCCCCAGCATGACCCTGGTGGCAAGCTGCGCTACCGGCACGCCGATGGCCTTGCTCACGAAGGGTACGGTGCGGGACGCCCGGGGATTGACCTCGAGCACATAGACATCCGGTCCCTTGACCGCGTACTGGATGTTCATGAGGCCGACCACGTGGAGTTCCCGGGCTATCTTCTTCGTCTGTCTCTCTATGCGTCGGACGACATCCCTCTTCAGGGTCGGCGGGGGGAGCACGCAGGCCGAGTCGCCGGAATGGATACCTGCCTCCTCGATGTGCTCCATGACTCCGCATATCACGCACTGAGACCCGTCAGAGAGCGAATCCACATCGACCTCTATGGCGTCCTCGAGAAACTTGTCGATGAGGATCTGGTTGTCAGGAAAGAGCTCCAGAACCTGGGCCATGAAGGTCTGCAGGGTGTCGGGGTCGTAGATGATCTCCATGGAACGCCCGCCGAGCACGTATGATGGTCGTACGAGCACCGGGTAGCCGATGCGTCCCGCGACCTTGACGGCCTCGTCCACCGTGGTGACCGTCGCGCTGGCAGGCTGTTTCAGGTGGAGCCGGTTGACGATGTCGAGGAAGAGGCGCCGGTCCTCGGCACGATCGATGGCCTCGGGCTGGGTACCCAGGATGGGCACCCCTGCCTCCGCCAGGCCCCGGGCCAGATTGAGAGGTGTCTGGCCGCCGAACTGGACGATGACGCCTCTGGGCTTCTCGCGCTCGATGACGTGCAGCACGTCCTCCAGGGTCAGCGGTTCGAAGAAGAGCTTGCTGGATATGTCATAGTCCGTACTCACGGTCTCGGGGTTGGAGTTGATCATGATGCTCTCGTACCCCATGTCCTTGAGCGCGAACGAGGCGTGTACGCAGCAGTAGTCGAATTCAATGCCCTGGCCGATGCGGTTGGGGCCGCCTCCCAGGATGACCACCTTGTCTTTGGATGACGGGTCAGCCTCGTCCTCCTGCTCGTACGTGGAATAGTAGTAGGGGGTAGAGGCCTCGAACTCGGCAGCGCAGGTGTCCACGAGCTTGTACACGGGCAGTACGCCCTTCTCGTGCCTGAGGTCCCTGACGATGCGCTCCGTGGTGTTCCAGAGGGAGGCAAGGCAGGGGTCTGAAAAACCGAGACGCTTCGCCTCGTGGAGGGTTTCCCGGTCGGGACCGGCCTCGGCGATGGCCGCCTCGGCTTCCACGAGTTCCCTGATGTGGTACAGGAACCAGGGGTCGATGCCGGTGAGGCGGGAGACATCGTCGATGGTGAAGCCCGAGCGGAGGGCCGCGGCGATCTGGAAGAGACGACGGGAGTTGGGGTAAGTAAGTCCGGTCACAAGTTGTTTCTTGTCCTCGGGGCTCAGTATCATCCTGGGTCCTTCGAGCCCGAACCGTCCGATCTCCAGGGAACGGACCGCCTTGTTGAGTGCCTCCTTGAAGGTCCTGCCGATGGCCATGGTCTCGCCCACGGATTTCATGGACGTGGTGAGGATGTCCTCGGTCTCGGGGAACTTCTCGAAGGTCCAGCGGGGTATCTTGACCACGCAGTAGTCGATGGTCGGTTCGAAGGAGGCGAATGTCTCCCTCGTGATGTCGTTGGGTATTTCGTCGAGGGTGTAGCCCACCGCGAGCTTGGCCGCGATCTTGGCGATGGGGAATCCTGTCGCCTTGGATGCCAGTGCGGACGAGCGGGAAACCCTCGGGTTCATCTCGATGACCACCAGTTCCCCGTCCTTCGGGTTCACGGCAAACTGGACGTTGGACCCGCCGGTCTCCACGCCGATCTCGCGCATGATGGCGATCGCCGCGTCGCGGAGCCTCTGGTACTCCGCATCGGTCAGGGTCTGGGCAGGAGCGACGGTGATGGAGTCCCCGGTATGGACGCCCATGGGGTCGACATTCTCGATGGAGCAGACGATGACCACGTTGTCGGCCCTGTCCCGCATGACCTCAAGCTCGAATTCCTTCCAGCCGATGACCGATTCCTCCAGCATGATCTCTCTGATCATGCTGGCATCGAGTCCACCTCGTGCAATGCGCTGGAGGTCCTCCGGATTATAGGCGATGCCCCCGCCGATGCCTCCCAGGGTGAAGGACGGCCTGATGATGACGGGATACCCGATCTCGTCGGCTATCCGGTGCACGTCCTCCATGCTGCGGGCGAATCCGCTCCTGGGAACCCTCAGGCCGATGTTTTCCATGGCCGCCCGGAACAGCTCGCGGTCCTCGGCCTTGTGGATCACCTCGGGCCTCGCACCGATCATCTCCACGCCGTACTTCTCCAGGATACCGCGGGAGGCGAGCTCCACGGACACGTTCAGCCCGGTCTGCCCCCCCAGGGTCGGCAGGATGGCATCGGGCCGCTCCCTGGCGATGATCTTCTCGATGATCTCCGGGGTGATGGGCTCGATGTAGGTGCGGTCCGACATGCCCGGGTCGGTCATGATGGTGGCAGGGTTGGAGTTGATGAGCACCACCTCGTAGCCCTCTTCCCTGAGCGCCTTGCAGGCCTGGACCCCCGAGTAGTCGAACTCGCAGGCCTGCGATATGACTATTGGTCCACTGCCTATGATGAGGATCTTCCTGAGGTCTGGCCGTTTGGGCATAGTTCACCTTGTCTGTGTCCCCGATGATTCCCCCATGACCTGAAGCTCGATGTGCAGATCAGCGGATCTCCCTGATCGTCACGCCCTTTGCGGCCAGTGCCTTTTTGTTGGCGAGCAGGTCTTTCCCCGCAATCCTGTCAAGGACGTAGACCAGCTCTCCACCGCGTCTGGCATAGATCTGACCATAGGATATCGGTATCTCCGGCGATGGATCGCCGAGTATCGACTGGGTGACCGGCTCGACCTTGCGCTCCCCGTTTGCCAGGAGGATAACCTTCTTTGCCTTGTAGACAAGCTCGGCTCCCATGGAGACGGCATAGTTGGGGGACTCCTTCTTCGTCGTGAAGTGTCCGTCGGCCACCGCGTTGGCGACCGTGTTGTCGTCGAGCTTGACGAGCATGACGCTGCTGCCCTTGAAGGGGATGCCCGACTCGTGGAAGGCAACGTGGCCCCTGCCCCCGACACCGATGATCTGGAGGTCGATGCCCCCGGCTTTCCTGACCTTCCGGGCGTAGCCCTGCAGTATGTCCTTTTTCACCCAGCCCAGATATCCGGACTTCGGGTCATCTCTGATCACTATGGATTTTCCCTTGTCCGTTCCGAGGGCCTCCCAGTCTTTCGGGTTTGCCTTCAGCTCCGCCGTGAGCCTCATCTGTTCGATGAGCGAGCCATAGGGGACACAGGTCTCCGTGAACTTGTTCTTCAACAGGCTGAACAGTTCCTGGATCATGAAGAAGGCATAGCTCTCGGGGTGCATGACACGCTGCTGGGCATTGTCGCCCGGCAGGCCCACGTACTCGTCGAGATTGAAGCTCCGGCACCGTGCGGAATCGAATTCACCCCTGTTGGCCGCCCGTGCCAGGTGCTTGTACAGCCCGGTCGGCGAATTGCCCGTCGCGAGCCCCAGAACTGCTTCCCCCTTCCTTCTCAACGCCTCGAGGATCTTCTTCTTCGCTATAGCTGCAGCCGCTTCGCTCATGGCTGCAAAGTCCCTGGTAACGATGATCTGTATACCCACGCTCGAAACCTCCCCTTTATCCGGAATGTGCTGCCAGGGCCCCGATGAGGGGCCCCCGCTCAGCCGATCGTCTTTCTTACGAGATCAGCCAGATGCGTGCAATACTTTTCGGTGACTGTGTCCGTGGGGCCCTCCACCATGACCCGGCACATGTTCTGGGTACCGGAGTAGCGTATGAGGACGCGGCCCTCGTCGCCGAGCTCGCGTTCCACCTGGGCGACGGCGTCCTTCAGTTCCGGCACGGTGGAGATGTCCGGCTTGCTCTTCACGTTCACGTTGATGAGCTTCTGCGGGAAGATGTCCATGAGCCGTGCGAGCTCGGAAAGCGGTTTCCCTGATTTGACCATGGCGGCGATGAGCTGCATGGCGGTGAGGATGCCGTCACCCGTGGTGTGGTGGTCGAGGAAGATCATGTGGCCCGATTCCTCTCCGCCGATGACGCCGCCCATGCCGAGCATGTCCTCGAGCACGTACCGGTCCCCCACCTTTGAGGCGTGATGCGTGAAGCCGTACTTCTTGCACGCCACCCGCAGCCCAAGATTGCTCATCACCGTGCTGACCAGGAGGTCGTTCTTCAGCCTCCCCTCCTCCTTGAGGATCTTGGCGCAGATGAGGAGGATCTGGTCTCCGGTGATCTCCCTGCCCTTTTCATCCACCGCAATGAGGCGGTCGCCGTCTCCGTCAAAGGCCAGCCCAATGGCGGCACCCGTTTCAAGGACCTTCTCCTTCAGGTCGCCGGTGTGCTGGGAGCCGCACCCGTCGTTTATGTTCACCCCGTTGGGCACGTTGTGGATGACCTCCACATCGGCGCCGAATTCGGTGAAGGCTTCCGGTGCAACCCGGTAGGTGGCGCCGTTGGCCGTGTCGAGGACCATCTTCATCCCCTCCATGGACAGGTCGCGGGGGAAGGTGTTCTTCAGAAAGACGACGTACCGGCCGTTCGCGTCATACATGCGGAAGGCCTGGCCCATGTCCCTGGACGGGGGCAGGTAGTCAGAGAGCTTCCCCCCCAGCATGAGGTCCTCGATGGTGTTCTCCTGCTCGTCGGACAGCTTGAACCCGTTGCCGCCGAAGATCTTGATCCCGTTGTCCTCGTAGGGATTGTGGGAGGCCGATATGACGATGCCCGCATCGGCGCGCATGCTGGTCGCGATGAAGGCGATTCCGGGCGTGGGCAGCACGCCGACCAGGTAGGGATTGCCGCCCATGGAGGTGATGCCTGCCTCAAGGGAGCTTTCGAGCATGTAGCCCGATATGCGCGTGTCCTTGCCGATGATGACCCGTGTGCGGTGGTTCTGCTTCCGCAGAAGGTACGTCACGGCCTGACCGACCTTGAACGCGATATCCGCGGTCATGGGATAGCGGTTTGCCTCTCCCCGTATTCCATCCGTGCCAAAGAGTTTGCCCATTATGTGTCCCCCCTCTCGATTGTCATCGGTCTCGATGTCACTTCCCGAACAGCCTCAGGCCGGGCATGGCCCGGGATGCCTCCGCGCAGAAGTGTTCGACAACGCCCCGGAGCCACCGGGTGCCCGCTGAAGAAACCTCTGCAGGCAGGGCCTGTATTGTCTCGATGTAGCTGCCGGGACCACCCTGCCTCGCCCGTTCCATTGCGGCGAGGAATGTGTCTCTCGATGCCGCCGCGGGTGAATCCGGCACACCCTTGTCTTCACATAGTGCCTGTATCTTGTCGACGGTCCCACCAAGTTCCTTTCTCAGGCGCCGTGTTTCCTCAGACCCGGATGGATCCGCGGCCGAGGCACGCCTGGCGAAGGCCTCGTATCTCTTGAGACGTTCCTTTCGGGCAGACGAGAGCCTGTCGAGGAGCCCCGCATGGATGAGCGGGCCGAACTCCTGGCCATCGAGAAACTGTTTGCGGACGTGGACATACCACTCGCTCAAGGCCGCGAGGTTTGCGAGATAGATGATGTTGTTCTCCGCGACGCGAATCAGGTTCGGGTACAGCGCGGACCGATACTCCTTGACCTTTCCGGACGTGCTCCTGCCCGGGATCAGCCTGCTGTCGGCAAGGCAGTCCTCCCTGAGCACCGTGCCTGCAGCCACCACGTTCCCGAAGCCCATGCGCACCGGCCCGACGATCCCGCCCTGTCCTCCGAGGAATATGGCAGGCTGGTTCAGCATGACTCCCCGGGGGACGTCGCCGATGAGGGAGGCGGTGGCCTTGTCGCCGTCAGGGGTGAAATTGAAGTGGATGTAGGAGCTCCCCACCTCGCTGTGATCCTTCCGGCTCGTGCCCCCGGCCATGAGGCAGTCGCAGAAATTGATGAGGCTGCCCAGCGTCACGAACGGGAAGAGTATGGTCTGCTTGAGGCCCACGCAGTGGGCTCCACCCGCCTCCTCCTCGAGGATGCATCCCTCGCGGACGTGGGCACCGAGCCCCATGTTCGACCTGTCCAGGAACACGGACTTGCTGAAAAAGCCGCCTTTGAGCTCGACGTCGCGGCCCAGCTGGCAGCCTTCGATGGTGACAGGACCTTCGCGGCCTATCTGTGACCCGGACGATATGACGGTGTCCTTGCCGTATATCCTGCACCCGGGGTATATCCTGACCTTGTAGGCCGAAATCCGGTCGAGGTCGACTTCTTCCCCTACATCCAGGCTGAGGGGGTTGGGGATGTCGACCCCCTTCTCGATGAGTTCTGCGATCCTTTCACCACATCGGGGCTTCAGGTCCATCTTTCCCTCCGTATGGTCGTTTCACTGCTGCGGTCCTCCCGCGTCATTCCGCAGGGTTCCCGATCTGCTCGAATATCCTGTTCTTGATGACCTCTACGTCCTCACCGAGAAGGAACTTGACCGCAAGCCCTTCGAGGTATGCGTCCTTCCAGGGGATGTTGTATTCGTTGATGAGGTTCATGAGGTCGTTTGTCTTCACGCCCATGACGTCCTTCTTCTGCTCGGTCCCTATCCGTTCGTCGAAATCCACCTGCAGCAGGAGCAGGTGGGTTATGATACGTCTCGGTCCCTGGATGGGGATGATGACTATGGAGGCATCATCTGAGCGACCGGTCCCTGCGTACACCTTGCGCGTGCGGACGATGGTGTTCTTGGTTCCCTTCAGGGGTGCCGGCCTGTCGTAGCGCGACGTCATCCCGGTGGCGGAGCCCATCCGCTTGACAATGGCGAGCGTGGAATCTTCGGTGGGCATGCCGTCTTCGTCGAGCCCCTCGACTTCGTAGAGGGTGTAACCATTGACCCTGTCGATGGCGGACTGCAGTTTCTTGAGCGTCAGGACGTCCTTGGCACGGATGCTTTCCGGGGTGAACCCGAGCTCCCCGAACACCTCGAAGACAGGTCCCCGTGGCGTCTCCGTCTTCCTGCTGGTGCCGACGGTGACGGTCTTCGCCTGGTGACGTATGGCGTCGACCGGACGGGAGAGCTCGTCCACGGCACGCTTCAGGGTGAGGTCGAGCATGTCGATGGGTGAGGAGGAGACACGCCTGTCCTCGAACTCCATCCAGAAATCTTCCACGGGCAGCTTTCCCTTTGCGTATTTGAAGAGCAGCGCGATGTCCGAGGCCACCTCGTTGCTCATGGATGCGAGTTCGCCCCTTGCACGCCATCTCTTGAACTCGGCGGCATACGTGTCGATTGCCCTGTGGAGCTCCCTGTCAGCGATGCTCTCGTAGACCGTGTATTCCCTGCTCTGGTGCCCCCGTGTTATTTCGGCCAGGCTCGTTCTGAAACCCTTCATGGTAGATGCCAGCTCGTCCAGGCTGCATGCTGCGTAGTACCCCCAGAGGTGGCCGGCCAGGGTATTGAAGATAACGGAGAGCGGGAATCCTGCACGGGGCACCCTGACGACGGCGTCGGAGATGCCGTCGAAGCGGTCTTCTCCCTCGTCGGTGATGACCACCACGGTGGCTGCATGCGCCTTGAAGATGGCGACATCCTTGACGATGTCGTCGATCACGATCTCGGGGCTCCCGGCGGCGCATACGAGGATGAGCGGCTCGGAGGACAGGTCGATGTGTTTCTTGTCCTCTATGACGTCCGACGAAATGGTCTTGTAGCAGAGCTCGGAAAGCTTGATGCGGACCTCGTCCGAGGCCACCTTGTTGATGCCGCTGCCTACCACGGCCCAGTACTGTTTTCTCCGGACCAGGTTCCACGCGGACTTGCGGATGGCATCCCTGCCCCGTATGACACGCATCATGAGATCCGGTGCATCCTCGAGGGTCTCGATGTCGCGTGCTATGGCTTCGTCCGGCATGGTTTTCAGCAGCTGCGCAAAGAAGAGCGCAAGCACGTATCCTGCCACGATCTGGGAATAGAATGCCTTGGTGGACGCCACGGACATCTCGATGTCCCGCCCGTCGCTCGTGTAGAACACACCGTCCACCTTGGTGGTGATGTCCGATTGCCTTCGGTTGACGATGGCGATGAGCCTGGCCCCACGGAGGCGTGCCATGGACACGGCACGGTTCGTGTCCGTGGTGGTCCCCGACTGGGTAATGGCGATCACGATGGTATCAGACATGTCGTCGTCCAGCAGGAACCCGCTCAGATCCGAGGACTTCCGGGCATGGACTCGAACGGGTGCGGTTCTGAGGTAGACGGCCATGGCCTCTGCGACGGCGGCAGCCGCAACCGCTGCCGTGCCCTGTCCGACCACGAAGATGTTCCTGATCCTTCCCTGACGCAGGTCTTCCCGCGTCCGTCCGTCCACGACCCCTTCGTCGAGGTTGAAAACCACCCCCCTGCCCTCGCTGATGAAATACTTGCCGCGAAGGGTCTTGCGGATGGAGGAAGGCGCGTCGAGTATCTCCTTTATGAGGAAGTGGGGGTGCTCGCCCCGGTCGATGTCTCGGGTCGTTATCTGCGCAAAGCTGACGTCCCTGTCGCCGAGGATCAGGGGGTGCCCGTCGTAGGACATGGCCTCGATGCCTCCGAGGCCCGGGCCCCGGTCGTCATGCAGGATGAAAAGCTGCCCCAGGGTCGCCGGGTCCCCCGGCACGCGCGGCGTTTCACCGTCCATCTTGACGAACCGCCGTGTCTCCTCGACGAGGCCGTACACCTCCGATGCGAACATGTACCCGTCGTCGAGAAGACCCACGTAGATGGTCTGTCCGCTGCCTTTCTGGGCCAGAAAGACCTTGCCCGGCTCCATGTTGCTCCCCATGGCAACGGCATGGGATCCTTCGAAGTCACACACGGCCCTGCGGAAGGATTCCTTCAGGTCATGGCCCTGGTAGAGGTAGTGTTCGACCATCAGCGGGATGGTCTTGGTGTCGGTGGTGACATCGGGACTCGCCGAGACACCCCCTTCCCCGATGGCGCCGCGCAACACGTGGTGGTTGTCTATATCACCGTTGAGCACCGCGCTTATCGTCCATGCACCCTTTCCATAGAACGGGTACTCCTTCATGACGGCCGGAATGCCGTTCTCCTCACCGGGAGGGATGTCCACGGTGTGGCTGTTCACCGGGTGGCAGTTGATCTCGTTGATGGCCCCCACCGATGCCCAGCGGGTATGGGTGAGAAAGGTCTCGGTGGAACACCTGTGCGCCAGGGTCTCCTTGAGGACGGCGTCTTCGCTGATGTATCTCCTCAGCTTTGCGGTGTTCTCGCCGAGTTTACCCGTCACCTGGGCGGTCTTGTAGGTGAAGGTCAGGACCGTTCCGGAAAGGTGGATGGACCCGTTCATCAGGTCCGAGGGCCTGCACCGTGCCATGAACGATTCCAAAAGCCCCTGCTGTGCCAGGGCATGCCGCAGCGACTGCATCGACCCTGCCTTCTCGAACTGCACCATCACCTGCAGACCTGCCGAGTCCCTCCCGCGCACCTCGAGTCTGTCGAGGGCATTGAGACACGCGTTGATTTTCTGGAATCGGCCGTAATAACCGGAGTCTTCGTACATCATCTCGCCGGCCAGACCGAGGATCCTCTCGTAGTTCCTTATGATATCCTCTCTCAGCGTCCAGGTGATGTCCTTGAGCGCCACCAGTGACGACGTCATGGCCTCCAGGTCCCCTGAACCATAGCGCCTCGCCTCTTTCTCGAGGGCTGCGTCCTCGCTGTCAACAAAGGTCTTCAACCTTTCCGAGAGCTCGGTGAGACGCAGGAGACTGCGACCGCAACCGAGCGCATGCTGGAGGTCGGTGTCACGCTTGATGCGGGAGACCTCCTCACCTATCGTGTGCAGGGATTCCGGGCCCAGGTATGACTGCTTTGGGATCTTTCCGGCGATGAGGGCTGAGACTCCGCCTGCGCATACCGTATCGACCGCCCGGGCAATACGGTCGGTGATGCGCATGTCGAGGTGCGCTTCGGCGCGCCTGATGCAGACGAAACCAGCGAGACCGCAGCAACAGAGGGTGTCCTGGACGGGGAAGAAAACGATGGCGGGTCCGGTGACGGTCCTCGGGTCTTTACCGATGAACACATTCCAGCTGCGCGGCATGAGGTTCCTCATCCACCGTGTCATGTCGAAAATAACATCCACTCCATTCAGAGACTTGCCCGGGGTTACCCCGGCATGCCCTCTATAACATCCGAGAGGCATTACAGGCAATCCCCTATGCTCCATGGGGGGTATGCCGCCCCATAAGTTGCAGGTACTCCCTGAAAAGGTACGCGGAGTCACGCGGGCCCGGGGCCGCCTCGGGATGGTACTGGACACTGAAGGCTTTCAGGCCTGGAAAACTCAACCCCTCGAGGGTGTTGTCGTTCAGGTTCACATGCGTCACGCGGGTGTCCCTCGGGAGGGTTTCAGTGAGGACCACGAATCCATGGTTCTGGGACGAGATCTCGACCCTGCCTGTGCGGAGGTTCTTGACGGGCTGGTTTACGCCGTGGTGACCGAACCTGAGTTTTGCCGTCGAACCTCCCAGGGCCTGTCCCAGGATCTGGTGACCCAGACAGATCCCGAAAATGGGCACCCTGCCCAGGAGATCCCTGACCGTATCGACGAGATACCTCAGCGGGGCGGGATCTCCGGGCCCGTTGGAGAGAAGGACTCCGTCGGGATCCATGGCCATGATGTGGCGGGATGAAGTCCGGGCGGGCACCACGACGACCTCGCACCCATGCCTGTCGAGCATCCTCAGGATGTTGAGCTTGACCCCGCAGTCGACGACCATGACACGGGGACGATCTGACTTGGCAGGAGGTGTGTCCATGGGGATCTTGCGGTTCTCGTGCCAGAGATACGCTGCATCGCCCGTCACGTCCTGCACGATATCGCGGTCCACCAGTCCCGGGTACCCTTTCAGCCTGTCCATCAGGTTATCGATATGGTCCACGTCGGTGGCCACCACCCCCCTCATGGCTCCCCTGGTGCGGATGTGCCTCGTCAAGGCCCTGGTGTCGACACCCTCCATGCCGATCCGGTGGTGTTCCTCCAGATAGTCCGCCAGGGTCCTCTTCGATCTGAAGTTGCTCGGAAAGGGCTGGTATTCTCGGACAATGAACCCCTCCAGATGGATCCCGGCCGATTCGACGTCCTCGTCGTTGACCCCGTAGTTGCCGATGAGGGGGTAGGTCATGACGAGGATCTGCTCCTTGTAGGAGGGGTCGGTGAGGATCTCCTGGTAACCGGTCATGCCGGTGTTGAACACGACCTCCCCGAATCGCGCTGAATGACCGGCAAAGACACTGCCCCTGAATACGGTGCCGTCTTCCAGCACCAGGACAGCTGGTCTCCTTGCCTTGCCTATCACATTCAAGCTCCCGAAGATGGCCGCATATACTCGTGAGGCTGCCCGGTCGGTCTCCTCCCAGGGCAGCCTGCCAACGTCATCTATAGTAACGCAAGATACGTGTCAATCTCGTACTTGCTGACATGGATGCGGAAGTTGTCCCACTCCTTCTTCTTGTTCTCGATGAATTTCAGGAAGATATGGTCTCCGAGGGCTTCCCTCACGATGGAACTCCTGGACACCTCCTGTATGGCCTCGAAGAGGTTGCCGGGCAACGAGGTGATGCCGGCTTCCTGCCTGGCTTCCTCATCCATTTCATAGATGTCCTGCTCGACGGGATCGGCCAGGGGGTACTTCTTGATCACGCCTTCGAGACCGGCCGCAATCTGGACCGCGAAGGCCAGGTACGGGTTGCATGCAGGGTCCGGTGCCCTGAACTCGATTCGGGTGGCATGGGCCTTGCCCGGTTTGTACATCGGGACGCGGACCATGGCCGAGCGGTTCCTGCGGGCCCATGACACGTAGACCGGTGCCTCGTATCCGGGCACGAGGCGCTTGTATGAGTTCACCCACTGGTTGGTGACGGCCACAAGCTCCCGTGCGTGCCTGAGGATGCCGGCGATGTACCCTTTCCCGACCTTGGAGAGGTGGTACTTGTCCTTGACGTCGAAAAATGCGTTCTCGTCGCCTTTGAAGAGAGACTGGTGCACGTGCATGCCGCTGCCGTTCTCGCCGAAGATGGGCTTGGGCATGAAGGTGGCATAGACGCCCTTCTGGCGTGCTATCTCCTTGACCGCCGTGCGGTAGGTCATGACGATATCGGCCATCTTGAGCGCCTCTGCATACCTCAGATCGATCTCGTGCTGAGAAGGCGCGACCTCGTGGTGGCTGTACTCGACCCTGATCCCCATCTTCTGGAGTGCGAAAATGGTCTCCCGCCTGAGATCGGTGCCGAGGTCGATGGGAAGACCGTCGAAATAGCCGCCCCGGTCGATGATCTCCGGGCAGGTGCTGTTGGCGAAGTAGAAATACTCGAGCTCGGGACCGAGATAGGCCGTGTAGCCCATCTTGACGGCCTTCTTGAGTACGCGTTTGAGTGCATAGCGCGTATCACCCTCATAGGGGGTTCCGTCGGGGTTGAGAATATCGCAGAACATCCGTGCGACAGGCTTTTCCGCCGGCCGCCAGGGAAGCATCTGGAAGGTGGTCAGGTCGGGCTTGGCGATCATGTCGCTCTCATGGATACGGGCGAATCCCTCGATGGAGGATCCGTCGAAGCCCATGCCCTCGTCGATGCCCTCATCGAGCTCCGAAGGGGTGATCTGGAAGCTCTTCAGCCTGCCGAGCACGTCGGTGAACCAGAACTGGATAAAGCTTATGTCATACTCCTTCACCGCTTTCAGAACATCACTCTTGGTCTTGCAGTTAAACATGCATCCATCCTCCATTGATTGATTATGGGCGCTTCCTCGCTGCCTGACGCCTTCTATACTATACGATGGGATCGTTCTCCTTCATGCTCCATATGCCGCACGGGCAGGCCCCGGCGCAGAAACCGCACCCGATGCAGCGTTCGCCGTCCACCACGTATTCGTATCTGCCTTCCTGAAGCGACCTCCGTGAAATGGCCTGCTGCGGGCAGATCGATTCGCACAGGCCGCAGTCGCGGCAATCGCCGCAGGATGCACAGGCCGTCGAACATGCCCGGATGTCCGGGAATTCCCTGGCTGTGGGATCATAATACTCCAGCCTGACGCGGGCAGGGTCCATGACCTGGAGCCGGTCGTGAGACTCTTCGGCTCCTGTGAAGGCCGCATCGATACTTTCGGCGACCTTCCTGCCGGCACCGATGGCGTCCGTTATGAGGCCGGGCCTGACACTGTCACCGATGGCGAAAACATTCATGTCCGTTGTGCGATATTCCTCGTTCACCTTGATGAATCCGCCCGAGGTGTCGATGGTGTCGGGGAGGAAGCCAAGGTCCGGTTTGTCGCCGATGGACACGACGACGGTGTCCGCCGGCACCACCTCGCCGGTGGAAAGGACGACGCCCTTGCGGGTAATGGCCTCGGTCGTGACGGGCCACATGAAACGTGCACCTGCCTTCTGAGCCGCCTCCCGCTCCTTGCCGAAGGAGGCCGGCTTCTGGACGTCCACGAGGGTGACCTCCTTCGCGCCGAGCCGGTAGGCCTCGGTCGCCACGTCGCACCCCACGTTGCCCGCCCCTATGACGACCACCTTGTCTCCCAGGTCATACGTGTCTTCCTTCGCGCACCGCAGGAAATCCAGGGCGGGAACTGCCCTGTCGTATCCCTTGATCCTCAGCTCCCGTGGATTGTCTGCTCCCACTGCAATGACCGTATACTCATACCGTTGGCGGATGTCCATGAAAAGCTCTTCGGTGACGCCGTCTCCCTCGACCCTGACCCTGGTCACCCTGTTCACGACGCGCCGGAGCTCGTGTTCGAAGACCTCCCTGGGGATCCTGATGAAGGGGATGGCGCTGCGTATCTTGCCCCCCAGATCCTCAGCCCTGTCGAAGATGACAGGCTCATGACCTTTCATCCAGAGCTGCCAGGCCACGGAGAGCCCGGCGGGGCCGCCTCCGATGATGGCGACCTTTTTCCCTGTCGGCGGTCGCGCAACGGGTTCGCTCGCGGTGAGGCTTGCCTTTCCCAGCAGTGCGGTGTCGATGGGGGTCATCCGGGCCCGGGTACGGGTACATCCCTCCATGCAGAGATTCGGACAGAGATGTCCGCAGACCGTGGCCGGAAACGGGGTGTACTGCAGGGCGAGATTTACGGCCGCATCGAGGTCGCCGTTCCTGATATGGGCCCAGCGCTTCTGGACCGGGATACCGGTGGGGCAGGCGGCCTGGCACGGCGGCATGTATTTGCAGTTCTCCCACACGGGCACGAATCTGCGCATCTCCCCGGAGGCGATCACGGGCAGGACTCCCCGGTCTCCATCGACGAGATCACCGATGAGCCCGCCTCGGCCGATTTCCTTTTCCCATACGTCGCTGCGGAACTGGCTCATGGTGAACCTTCTGGTACGGACCTTCTCCGATGGATGCCTGGCGGTTATGAGCTGCCAGGCCGACCGGTCGATGATGAGCTCCTCGTAGAGATACCCTCTGCCTATGGTTTCCAGAAAATCCTTCAGGCCGGCCCTGAGCCACTCCCACTCGTCGTCGGTGATGCGCACCAGTTTCGCGTCCGCCTCGCTGTAGCTTTTCTGCACACCATGGAAGTAGATCCTGCCTCCCACCATGCCGACGCAGGGACGGTGACCCAGGATGTGGTTCTTTCGATAGTTGGAACCGATTCCGCACACGACCGCAATACCCCCGGCCATGAACTCCGCAAAGGAGTCGCCGACCCCTCCGAGCACCCAGAGTTCAGGCGGGTCGAAGCGGGGATTGCTCTTTGTCATGGTCATGCCGCGGGCGCCGATGTCTCCGGCGACATAGATCCTTCCCTGTGCCATGGCATTGGCGACACCGTTGGTGGCATCGCCGTGTACGACGATGTTCGCCCCGGCATTGAGCCAGCCCACGTCGTCCGAAGCAGGGCCGTGCACCTCGATGGTCGTGTTCGGCGAACCCATGGAACCGATGCGCTGTCCGGGAAAACCGAACACATCGACCTTGACAGGCTTCCCGTCCGAGTTCCAGAGCCTTCCCCCGATGCCGTGCTGACCGTGGGCATGCACCTCTATCCTGTGGTATCCGTTCTGCACGGCACTCTGGATGCGCTCCTCGAGTACGCGGGTTTCGATCCTCCGTTCATCCTCGATGCCAGCTATGAATATGGCGTCGTGATGTGTCATCTCGTTTCGGGGCTCCCTCTAGACCACATAGCGTATGTTCAGACGCTCTGCGGCATCGCGGTCGTCGATACCGATGGCGTCGGACATCCCGATGGGCAGGGCGGTGGACCTGCCGAGCGGAGCGAGTATCTTCTTGAGTTCGACGTCGAAGCTCAGGAAGACATCCACGAGCCGCTGGGCCACGTCTTCTGGGTCGAGCCGCCGATAGATCCGCGGATCCTGCGAGGTTATGCCTTTGGGGCACAGGCCGATATTGCAGATATTGCACCTGTCCGACTCGGACCCCACGCATCCCCCGGCTGCCTGCATGACGTACTTGCCCACCTGGACCCCGCTTGCGCCGAGCATGATGAGCGCTGCCGCGTTGGCTGCGAGATTCCCGTTCTTGCCGACACCCCCTCCTGCGAACAGGGGAATTTCATTCTGCTTGCCGATCTTCACCAGGGTGAGATAGGCGTCCCTGACGCTGCTGGCGATGGGGTGCCCCATGTGGTTCATGGAGACATTGTAGGCGGCTCCGGTGCCGCCGTCCTCTCCGTCGATGGCCAGGGCCGCGGCATAAGGATTTCGCGCGAGGTTGTTCAGCACGGCCAATGATGTCGTGGTGGCCGATATCTTGG
Source organism: Deltaproteobacteria bacterium (assembly GCA_017992605.1). GTDB lineage: Bacteria > Desulfobacterota > Desulfomonilia > UBA1062 > UBA1062 > MWEI01. The sequence goes on along the minus strand of JAGOOG010000001.1, from coordinate 249,156 downwards.
GGTACACGGGCACCCTGAATCCCCATGCCATGTACATGGACTGGATCATCTTGGCCACCGACTCCTCGATGGAATACTTGGTCTGGTGCGTTGGGGGCGACGGGAGGTTCACGCCCGCGGGGACACCGCGTATGGCCGCGATGAGCCTGTTGACCTTGTACCACATGAGCAGGCCGCCGTCGCCTGGCTTGGCGCCCTGCCCGTACTTGATCTCTATGGCACAGGGGTCCTCCTTCATCTCCGGCAGCGCATGGATGATCTCGTCCCAGCCGAAGTATCCGCTGGCGATCTGGAGGATTACGTATCTGAGGAACCTGGATTTGAGCAGCCGCGGGGGGCATCCGCCCTCACCGGTGCACATCCTCACCGGCATGCCGAGTTCCTCGTTCAGGTAGGCGACCCCCATCTGGAGCCCTTCCCACATGGTGGGAGAAAGTGCGCCGAAGGACATGCCCCCGACCACAAGGGGATAGATCTCGCGCACCGGCGGTATCCAGGCGTTCTCCCGGGATGCGCTGAGAAGCTCCTCGGGTGGGAGTATTCGGCCCAGCAGCGTCCTGATTTCGAACTCGTGCCTCCCTGCATCCAGGGCAGGGTCCGTGAGCATGGAGATCCTGATGAACTTGATGCGGTCCAGGATGCTCCCGGGATCATTTCTCCGTCCGCCTCTCCTCCTCGGCTCTCCGCCTTTGTTGACATGGAATCTGAGCTTGTCGATCTCTTCGCTGTGGACCGGGCAGATTGCGTCGTTGGGGCAAACCTGCGTGCAGAGTCCGCATCCGATACATGCCCGCGCGGGATCACTCGTCTGATCGATTCCGTGATAGACCTGATAAAGGTTCGAGGGTTTCACTGCGAGCCCCACGGGGACATCGAGGGTGCGCTTCCGGTGCACGCCCAGTTCGATGGCACGTACCGGGCACGCGGAGGTGCACCTGCCACACAGGGTGCACCTGTCCTTGTTCCAAAGAACTCGCCAGGGCAGGTCCCGGGTGCTCAGTGAGGAAGGGTGCAGGGTTCCCACTGGTTCCATTTCCGTATCTCCGCTCGCGCGGCGTCGACATACGCCACGTCGTACTTCATGGGCTGGTACTCCAGTTTCCTGTCTCTGTCCGGTATGGCCTTATCCAGTCCGCACATCTCCGACGAGAAGGCGAACATGCCCGGCCTGCCCCCGACGACTCCGGGCCTGAGTTTTTTGCTGTCCTGGACCATGAACAGGGTCCTGTCGGGCAGGCACCCGATGACGCAGTTGGGCCCGTCGGTCGTGAGAAACCTGCAGGAGTGCTTCAGGTTGCGCAGAAAAGACGCCTCCGGGTGGCGCATGAGTTCCTCGTCCTTGAGCGGGGTGATCACGTGCTTGTATTCCTCGAGGCCGAGGCCGAGGATGTTCCTGGTATAGTGGAGAATGTGCGTGAAGACCTCGGAGTCCGACTGGTAGCCCATGTACCCGGAGTATCCGCGGGACATGAGATACTCCTTGTTCGGAATGAATGCCGTGTTCTCGCCGTTGGTCATGGTGGCATAACCCTGGATGAAGAAGGGGTGGCAGGCATACAGGGTGATGGCGTAATTCGTGTTCTGGCGACCCTGGGCAAGCAGGACCCTGGCCTTGAGCTCCTGCCGGTCGAGTCCGAGGTACTCCGCCACCGCCACGGGGTCACCGACCTCCTTGATCATGATGGTGTCCGGCCAGAATGAAAAGACCATCATGGACTGGTCCTCTTCGCCCAACTTCCGCAGGTCTACCCGTATGTGCATGAGCCGCGACGCGATTTCAACCTCTGACAACCCCTCCCATTCATACGGGTACTCATAAACCCTGATGAGGTAGACGTCCCGACGCGGGGTACCCTCGGGTGGCGCGCTCGAAGGTCGTATGGACAACTTGAACTTGGTGAGAAGACCGAGTTCCATCATGTACCGGTCGAGTTTCTTGATTCCTTCCTGGGAAAAAATCCCTGACATGATGGGGGACCCCCTGAACTGCTCCAGGTCGCCGCCGAGATCGGTCATGAGCAGCCCCACCCCCGAGCCGTCGTGACCTTCCTTCATGACGTCCAGCGCCCGTATGGCCACCATGGGGGAGAGTGCATCCTCACTGGTGATGGCGAACAAGCGGCACACGTTTGTTCCTCCTGTGTGTTATTTTTGATCGTGTACAAAGCCAGAAGTATGCCATGGGATGACAGGTGAGCGACGAACATCGTCATTCGTCTTAACATCCATCGTGAATTCATTCGAGTAAAGGAAGCGGGTGCCTCTCGTAGTGCGTGTTTCCCAGCCGTGACGATCCCGTCCGAACGATCCGTTCTTGTCCACCGCGCCCGATATGAAACAATATTGTTCAATATGCCCGTGTCGGATGCAGCATCATAAAGCCATGAATTCGGTGATCCTCAGCGAACGCGCCACGGCCGCGCAATGACGTTGCCCCGATGTTCTCCCTTGACCTCCTGCTTTCTTTGTCATAGGGTTTTCATGTCCATGACCGGTTCCCCCGTGGGGGGCAGTCTTCACTGTGCGATCTTGTATGTCGCGAATACATCAGGTGTGATTAAGGCAGCTTATGGGAACCGACGACCCAGGCAGAATCAGTCAGAAGAGCGTCATCCTCGGCACTCCCGTTAACACCCTGGAGCAGGACCACCCCGGGATGAATCTCAGGGAGCTTGCCGCCCTGGAGTCATCCATCCTTGATGCGGTACCACAGGCCATCGTGGGGCTCCACAACCGCAGGATCATCTTCGCCAACAATGCAGTGAAACAGACGTTCGGCTGGCACCGCGAAGAGCTCATCGGCAGGAGCGTCTCCCTCTTCTACCGCAACGAGAAGGAATCGGAAGAGATCGCCCGGTACTTCTACACCACCCTGTCGCGGCAGCGGACCTTTGTGAACGAGTTTCACTGCAGGAGAAAGGATGGGAGGGATATACTCTGCAGGATGAGGGCGGCCCGTATAGGCGAAAAGCTCGTGGAACAACGGATCGTCATCACCTACGAGGACATCACCGAGAAGAGGCGCGCAGAGGAAGAGCTCGAGACGTCGCGGGAACAGCTCCGCAATCTCTCGATGCACCTCCAGACCATCCGCGAGAAGGAGAGCACGCGCATCGCACGAGAGATTCACGATGAACTCGGTCAGTCGCTGACCGCCCTGCAGATGGACATTTCCTGGCTTGGAAGCCAGCTTCCAGAGGGCTTGACCTCGTTGAAGGAGAAGACGAGGCGCATGTCCACGCTCATCGACGCGACCATCGAGAGCGTGCATCGGATCATGACCGAGCTGAGGCCGACCGTGCTGGACGATCTCGGGCTGACCGCCGCTGTCGAATGGCTCGCAGAGGATTTCGAAGGCAGGTCGGGGGTCCGCTGCGAGGCCTTCGTCGACTGCAGAGACGCCCTCATCGACAAGGAGCTCGCAACCACACTTTTCCGCATCACCCAGGAGGCGCTCACCAACGTCGCCCGGCATGCACGTGCGACCATGGCGTGGATTCGCCTCATCCAGGACAGGAATGAACTCTTCCTCGAGGTAGCCGACAACGGCAGGGGTATAACGCGCGCACAGATCGAGAACTCGGGGTCCTTCGGCATCATTGGAATCCGCGAGCGGGTGAACCTGCTCAAGGGTACGGTCAGGATCACCTCAAAGAGCGGCCGGGGCACGACGGTGGCGGTCTCCATTCCCCTGCCGGAAGGAGAGACCTGATATGATACGCATCCTCGTGGCCGACGACCATATCGTCGTTCGGGAAGGGGTGAAGCAGATCCTCTCGAACCTGGAGGACATCGTCGTCGAAGATGAGGCGGGGGATGGACAGGAGGCACTGGAGAAGGCGCTCCGGGGCGACTTCGATGTTATCCTGCTCGACATCTCCATGCCCGGCAGGGGTGGCCTCGAGACCCTCGAAGACATCCTGAAACACAAGCCGAGGCTTCCCGTCCTCATCCTGAGCATGCACCCAGAAGAACAGTATGCCGTCAGGGCGCTCCGTTCCGGTGCGTCGGGATACCTTACCAAGGCCAGTGCTCCCCAGGAGCTCATCGGTGCCATCAGGAAGGTGGCGCGGGGGGGCAAGTACGTCACTGCGTCCCTTGCCGAAAAACTGGCCTTCGAACTCGATTCAAGCTCGACGAAGTTGCGGCATGAAACGCTCTCGAATCGCGAGCACCAGGTCATGCTGATGCTGGCATCGGGTAAATCAGTCGGGGAGATAGCCGGTGAGCTGTGCCTGAGCGTCAAGACCGTCAGCACCTATCGTACCCGCATCATGGAGAAGATGGGCATGACAAAAAACGCTGAACTCACTCTCTATGCGGTGAACAACCACCTGCTCGATTCCTGACACGCGGTTCTTCCTCCCGGCCCTGCTCCCGGGAGGAGGTCGTCACTGTGGTTTTATTGTAAGTCAATATACATATAATTGTCAGACGATCTCCTGCATCTCGGCACCCGCGATCCGACATGAAATCGGGGCGAGCGCCGATATCACGTGTCTGATCACTGTGATAAGGACAAGTGAGATACGACTCTTCTCAGCTGTGAAAACCTTTATGCGGGGGTGAAACACATGAACAGAAGCGTTCTCCTGGCGGAAATACCCGAGTTCATCTCATGGGAACAGACGTCTCCGGGCACCATACGGTTCGCCGATATCAGGGGTCCACAGTATTCGGACAAGAAGGCCATCATAACTCGGGCCTTGCGCGAGAAGAGAACCTGCCTCATGGAGCACGAATGCAAAACCATCCTCGAGTCCATGGGCATAGAAACGTCCGGCGGTCTCATTGCCACATCCGAGGACGATGCCGTTGAGAAGGGAAGGATGCTTGGTTACCCGCTGGTCCTGAAGATCGTCTCCCCCGATCTGACCCACAAGACCGATTGTGGCGGGGTCAAGCTGAACCTCAGGAATGAGCGGGAAGTACGGCGGGCCTTCCGTGATATCATGAGCAGCTTCAGTGGTCGCCACGTCATGGGCGTGTCGGTCCAGAAGATGCTCAGGCAGGGCATCGAGGCCATTGTCGGCGTGACCCGCGACCCGAATTTCGGCCCTGTCATCATGTTCGGTTTGGGGGGTGTTTTCGTTGAGGTCCTCAAGGACATCACCTTCAGGATCCTGCCCATTACCGAGGAGGGCGCCCTGGAGATGATGGAGGAGATCAGGGGAAGCGCCCTCCTGAGGGGCTACCGGGGCATGAGCGTCGATATCGATGCCCTGAAGACCCTGCTCGTGAAGGTATCGGACCTTGTCACCGGATCCCCCGAGATCAGGGAACTGGACCTGAACCCCGTTTTCCTCTGTCCTTCGGGATGCACGGTGGCGGACGCACGGATATTCGTCGACGAATGCAGCCAGGACCAGCCTGGAACGTGCGGGCGGGCGGGCGATGATCTCCACGGGATGTTCTATCCGGCAAGCATCGCGGTCGTCGGCGCATCCGATGTGCCGGGAAAACTCGGATACAACGTGTTCCACAACCTCCTCTCCCACGGCTTCCAGGGCAGACTGTTCCCGATCAATCCGAAGAAGGAGAGCATCCTCGGCGTGAAGGCATATCCGAGCATACTGGAGCTGGAAGACCAGGTGGACGTGGCCATCATCATCGTGCCTGCAGACATGGTGCCCCAGGCGGTCCAGGACTGCTGCTCCAAGGGAATCCGGTACGTCGTCATCGAGTCGGCGGGCTTCGCCGAGATCGGCGATGAGGGGAAACATGCCCAGGAACGAATCCGCGCCGCAGTCCGTGAACATGGATGCAGGATACTCGGCCCGAACTGCTCGGGGATCATAAACACCCACCACGACATGGTCCAGTCCATAGGCATCGTGGACACCCTCAGGAAAGGCAACGTGGGCCTCATTTCGCAGGCAGGCGTATACGCGGCCGGAATCCTGGCAGGCCTCAGGAACATCCTCGACTTCGGTATCGTCGCGACCATCGGGAACAAGATGGACATCAGCGAAACGGACTTCCTTGAATATATGGGGCAGGACAGCACTATCGATGTCATCGCCATGTACATGGAGGATGTCTCGAGCGGAAAACGTTTTGCAGACGTCGCAGGAAGGGTGTCGTGCAGGAAGCCGGTCATCGTGCTCAAGACGGGTCGCACCGAAGCCGGCAAGAAGGCCGTTTCTTCTCATACGGCATCGCTGGCGGGCAACGACGAGATCAACAACGCCGCGTTCAGGCAGTGCGGGGTCATCAGGGCCAGGGACAACGAGCACCTGTTCTCCCTCATGCGAGGCTTCTCCAAGCAGCCCCTCCCCAAAGGACCCGGCGTCATGGTCGTGACCTACACGGGTTCACTGGGCGTGGCAGCAACCGACATGCTCTACTCGAACGGGCTCAAGCTCTCCGAGTTCGATCCCGAGCTGAAAGAACAACTCGCCGCCCTCATGCCTGATTACCTGAACAACCAGAACCCTGTCGATTGTTCGTTCTCCATGACGCCCGAACAGGTCAGGACAATCCTCGAGATGGGAACACGGAGCAGTTCGGTGCAGAGCTTCATGGTCATCATCCCCGGCGAAAAGCTCTGCGACTTCGTGGACGTCATGAAAGACCTCGACTACAGGGGCAAACCCGTGGTCTGCTGTGTTGCATGCAAGGAATTCATGATGGACAGCGTCATCCGCATGGAGCAGGCCGGCATCCCCGTGTACTCTACCCCCGAAATGGCTGCCGAGGTCCTCGGTGAGATGCACCGCTTCGCCACGCGTCGACAACGCGGCATCGTGAAAACACTGGAAGCGTTCCTGACCGGTCGCACCCTGAACGTGGACGACATCCCCGTGCATTTCAGGCTCTTGAAACCGAGCGACAAGGAGCTCTGGACCGAATTCGTGAACGGGTGTTCCCAGGAATCCCTGTGGCTGCGTTTTCTTTCCCCATTCAGCCCGAGCCCCGAGAGGGCGCAGCGGTTCTGCGACATCGATCCCGATACCGAGTGCGCCATCATCGCTGAAACATCGGACTCTCGGAGCAGGAAGGTCATCGGGATCGCCCGTCTTGTACGGCTCATGTCCCGGGAAGAAGCAGAGTATGCAGTAATTATCTCTGACATATGGCAGAGAAAGACGCTGGGCTTCATGCTTTCGGAGATGAGCATCGAACTCGCGCGGCAGTGGGGCGTCACCTCGGTCACCGCCGAGACCATCCGCGAGAACTACCCCATCATCAAGGTCCTCAAGCGGTGCCGCTTCAAGGTGAATGGGAAATGCGGGAACATGGTTTCCTTGTCCCTGAGAGTTCAGTAGCAGCCTGATTGCAATGATCAATGCGAGCTTGCCCGGGGGAGGTAGTAGCCGGACCCCCTCGCGGCACTTTTTAACCTTCATGGCATTTCACTGAAAATCCTTTTCCAGCAGAGGGTGTCCGGGCACAAAACGAAGGGGCCGGGACGACCCCGGCCCCTCTCATCCTAGTTGTGCTGCCCAGAAAAGTTGTTTTGTAACCCTACTGCGTGCAAAGCAAAAGGAGAATGTTACACATCAACTAGGATCCTTCTCTGGGGTGCGGCACGGGGCCGCACCCCATCATTTTTGGTCTAACCGATTTGCCTCCTGCCCGCCACGAGGTCGTCGACGACACCGGAGTCCGCCATGGTGGACGTGTCCCCGAGGTCGGTGAAGTCGTTGGCGGCAAGCTTCCTGAGAACCCTGCGCATGATCTTGCCGGAGCGTGTCTTGGGAAGTCCGTCGGCCCACTGAATCTGGTCGGGTGTGGCAATGGGGCCGATCTCCTTGCGCACCAGTGCTATGAGGTCCTTCTTGAGTGTATCCGACTTCTGCACGCCCGTGTTGAGCGTCACGAAGGCGTAGATGCCCTGCCCCTTGATCTCGTGGGGGAAGCCCACCACGGCCGACTCGGCGACGTCAGGGTGGAGCGTCAGTGCACTCTCAACCTCGGCAGTCCCCATGCGGTGCCCCGAGACGTTGATGACGTCGTCGACCCTTCCGGTGATCTTGTAGTCGCCGTCCTTGTCGCGCTCGGCACCGTCGCCCGAGAAGTAGTACCCCGGGAACTGGGAGAAGTAGTTCTCCCTGAGCAGTGCCTGGTCTCCGTAGATGCCCCTGAGCATGCCCGGCCACGCCTTCTTGATGCACAGCGCGCCCTTGCCGGGACCTTCTATTTCCTTGCCGTCCTCGCTGAGCAGTGCGGGCACGATGCCGAAGAAGGGCACCATGGCCTTGGCGGGCTTGATGTCGATGGCGCCGGGCAATGGCAGGATCATGTGACCGCCTGTCTCGGTCTGCCACCACGTATCGGCTATGGTGCACCTGCCGCCGCCCACCTTGTTGTAGTACCACCACCATGCCTCGGGATTGAGCGGTTCACCCACTGAGCCCAGGACACGCAGGGAGGAGAGGTCGTGTTTCTCGACCCATTCGTCGCCCTCTTTGGCGACCGCTCTGATGGCTGTGGGAGCGGTGTAGAAATTGTTGACTTGGTATTTCTCCACGACGGACCAGAACCTGTCGAACCCGGGATAGCTGGGAACACCCTCGAACAGGATGCTCGTGTACCCGTTGCAGAGAGGGCCGTACACCACGTAGCTGTGTCCGGTGACCCACCCGATGTCAGCGGTGCACCAGTAGACGTCCTCGTCCGTCACATCGAAGGCGAGCTCCTGGGTCATGGAGGCGTAGAGGAGGTAGCCGGCAGTCGTGTGGAGGACCCCCTTGGGCTTTCCGGTGGATCCCGAGGTGTAAAGGATGAACAACGGATCCTCTGCGTCCATCTTCTCCGGTGCACAGTACCCTGCCGCCTTTTCCATCAGCCCCTCGTACCATATGTCACGGCCTTCTTTCATGGTGACCTTGGTACCGGTTCGGTTGACGACGATCTGGGTCTTGATCGAAGGGCACTGCTCGATGGCTTTGTCCGCGTTGTCCTTCTGGGGAACAGCCTTTGCACCTCGATACGTCCCGTCACAGGTTATGATGAGCTGGGACTTGCAGTCGTTGATCCGGTCCCTGAGCGCTTCGGACGAGAACCCGCCGAACACGATGGCGTGCATGGCACCTATCCTCGTGCAGGCGAGCATCGTGATGGCCAGCTCGGGTATCATGGGGAGGTAGATGGTGACGACGTCGCCCTTCTTGACACCGAGATCCTTGAGCACATTGGCGAACTTGTTGACCTCACGGTACATGTCCCCGTAGGTGTAGACCTTCCAGTCATTGGGGTCGTTGCCCTCGAAGATGATGGCGGCCTTCGTCTTCTTCGTCTCCAGGTGCCTGTCCAGGCAGTTGTAGCTGACGTTGAGCTTCCCGCCCTCGAACCATTTCACGTGGAGGTCCTCACCGAAGGACCAGTCGGAGACCTTGTTCTTGTCGAACTCCTTGAACCAGCTCAGCCTCAGGAGCGCCTGCTTCGACCAGAACGCATCGGGGTTCTCGATGGATTCCTTGTAGAGTCTTTCATACTCGGCCCTGCTTTTGATGTGGGATTTTTCCCTCACTCTGTCCGGAACGGGGAATACCTTGTCATAGAAATCTTGTTCATTCGTAGCAGCCATTTTCATTCTCCTTTTCCTTGTTGTATTAATCAAGCCGCACAGCATGATTCGCCGTGGCGCTCAATTCACGGCCGATGTTTCATGGGCAAGCTCGTGTCGTCGCTTTTCTGAACACCATGGACTATAGTCGAGAAACAGCTGCTTGAATGTCGGGGGGAGTCTCAATTAATGGAGGGGTGTTGTCCTACCCCTTATAGGTTGATGTCCTACAGTCCGGCCCTGCTCGAATCCATGCCGACTCAGGGGACCTGATGGGCCATGGGAAGCCCTGCTAGGCCTTCTTCGCCTTGAATCTCCTCGTATCTATGCCGTACTTTTCCACCTTGTACTGGATGATCCTCTTGGTGGTCCCCAGAAGCCTCGCGGCATGACTCTGGTTTCCCTTGGCGTCCTTCATGGCATCCACGATAAGGGAGCGCTCGTACGAGTTGACCAGGCTCTCGAGTTTTCCGCGGTGTTTCTTCGCGGGCTGTGCCATCTTCATCTGGAGGGTCGGGGGCAGATGTATGCTGTCGATGGTATCGCCGCCGGCAAGCAGCACGGCCCGCTCGATGCAGTTCTCGAGTTCCCTGACGTTTCCCGGCCAGTGGTAGGCGAGGAGAAAATCGATGGCCGGGGTGGAGATGCGCTTGACCGCCTTTTTCACCTGCCTGGAGTATTTCTCGACGAAGTAGTCTGCCAGGAGGAGGATGTCTCCCCCGCGTTCGCGCAGCGGCGGCATGTAAATGGGGAACACGTTGAGGCGGTAATACAGGTCAGTCCTGAACTTGCCGGAGGCCACGTCCTGGTCGAGGTCTCGATTGGTGGCGGTGATGATCCGCACGTTCACCTTGACGATCGAGTTCGACCCGAGCGGCTGAAACTGTCTCTCCTGGATGACGCGCAGCAGCTTGGCCTGGGCCAGGGGGGAGAGTTCTCCCACCTCGTCGAGGAATATGGTTCCCCCGTTGGCCTCCTCGAACCTGCCCCGTCGCTTCTGGTTCGCACCCGTGAAGGCGCCCCTCTCGTGCCCAAAAAGCTCGCTCTCTATGAGGGTGTCCGGCATGGCGGCGCAGTTCACCTCCACAAAGGGACCGTTCGACCTGGGGCTGCTCTTGTGGATGGCACGAGCCACGAGTTCCTTGCCGGTGCCCGTTTCACCATGGACGAGCACGGTGGTGCTTGAGTCCGCCACCTGCGACACGAGTCCGAAGACCTCCTTCATGGTCTTGGAGTTGCCGATAAGCTCTTCGGAAGGGCGGAGACTCTTTCCGATGATGTTCCTGAGCCTCCTGTTTTCCTCCTCTACAGCGCGGATATGCACCGCCTTTGCAATGAGCTCGGCGACTTCGCCCAGCAGCTGCAGCTCGTATTCCTGGCTGTCGACCTCACGGGCCACCTTGTCCGCCGAGAGGACCCCGACAACCTTCTCGTCGTAGATGATGGGGACACAGAGAAAGGCGAGTTCGCACTGGTTAAGGTTTCGTCTCGCACCGGTGCGGTCGAGGAACTGCTTATCCTTTCCCATGTTGGTGACCACGATGGGCTTGCCCGTCTGTGCCACCTGGCCGGTAATGCCCTCTCCAGGCATGTAGGTGATCTCAAGACCGTCGATATCGACCCCGTGCGCAACATCGAGGATCGCCACACCGGAGTCCCGGTCGAGGATGGAAATCATGCCCCGGTTCATCCCCGTGCTTGAACTGAGGTTCTTGAGTACCGTCTCGAGCTGCACCCGCAGATCCATGGGCGAGGCGATCGTCCTTGCTATCTCGTGAAGAACCTGCAGGTCGTCATAGCTGAATGGCTTCATGGATGTCTTCCCTCTCTGTGCATGGTTTCGGCATGTCTGCATGCACCTCATAACACATTTTCGAAACCTTTGAAGCTTTTTTATTCAATAAAGTGCCTTTATCGTTTGATTTATACAATATTGTTTACATTGCTGCATTTTGATGCTTCCATTTCAATCATTATTTCATCGTGTTATGAGCCTTTGCCACCTCTGGCACGACCGTTGCTCCGAGCCCGACCAAGAACCTGACAGGAGGATGCGCTATGATCGACTCGGGAGATACATCGTGGATGCTTGTTTCAACGGCACTCGTCATGCTCATGACACCCGGCCTCGGGCTCTTCTACGGCGGCATGGTACGCTCCAAGAACGTGCTCGGCACCATGATGCACAGCTTCATGTGCATCGGCATAGTGTCCGTGCTTTGGGTCGTGTGCGGATACAGCCTCGCCTTCGGTCCCGACATCCGGGGCGTTATCGGCTCACTGGACTGGGTGGGGCTTTCTGAGGTTGGCATGGAACCAGGGCCCTATTCCGAACATGTACCTCACATCGTGTTCTCGGCCTTCCAGCTCATGTTCGCCATCATCACGCCGGCGCTCATCACGGGGGCCTTTGCCGAACGCATGAAATTCTCGGCCTTCATACTCTTCACCGTGTTCTGGTCGATCCTCGTCTATGTTCCGGTATGCCACTGGGTATGGGGCGGAGGATGGCTGGGAACGATGGGGGCCCTCGACTTCGCGGGCGGAACGGTCATCCATATCAACTCCGGTGTGGCGGCCCTTGCGGCGGCGCTCATCATCGGCAGAAGAAGGGGTTTCGGCCAGGAACCCTTCTACCCCAACAACATCACCCTCACCATGCTTGGCGCCGGTCTGCTCTGGTTCGGATGGTTCGGGTTCAATGCCGGGAGTGCCGTGGCGGCAAACGGTGTAGCCGGCCTCGCCTTTTTCAACACCCACGTCGCGACCGCGGCTGCGGCGCTGTCATGGATCGTCTTCGAGCAGGTCGTCAGGAAGAAGCCGACGAGTCTCGGATTCGCCTCGGGTGCGGTGGCGGGCCTGGTGGCCATAACCCCTGGTGCGGGTTTCGTCACCCCGGTGCCTGCCCTGGCCATAGGGTTTGTCGCCGGCATGCTCTGTTATTTTGCCATCCTGGCCAAGGAAAAACTGGGTTACGATGACTCCCTCGACGTGGTCGGGGTCCATGGCGTCGGTGGGCTCTGGGGTGCACTTGCCACAGGCCTTTTCGCATCGGTGGGCGGCACGGGTCTCTTCTACGGCGATCCTCACCAGTTCCTGGTGCAGCTGGCCGGGGCGATGGCCGTCATCGTGTTCTCCTTCGTCGCGACGTCGCTCGTCCTCCTTGCGATAAGAAAGTTCAACGGCCTGAGGGTGGACGAGGAAGATGAGGAACAGGGCCTTGACCAGAGCATCCACGGCGAGACCGGGTATTACCTGAGGTAGCAGGAACTCGACGCATAAGGAGGGGAGAGCATGAAACGGATAGAGGCGATCATCAAACCATTCAAGCTGGACGAGGTGAAGAATGAACTCCAGGCCATCGGCATCAGCGGCATGACCATCACCGAGGTGAAGGGACACGGCAGGCAGAAAGGCCACAAGGAGATATACCGGGGTGCCGAATACACCGTGGACCTCATACCCAAGATCAAGCTGGAACTCGTCGTCCCGGTGTCTCTGGTCGAGAGGGTGGTTCAGGCCATCATGAAGAGTGCGCGCACCGGAAAGATCGGCGACGGCAAGATCTTCGTCATGCCCATCGACGATGTCATCCGGATACGCACCGGCGAATCCGGCGATGAGGCCATATGACGGTGAATGTCCCGGCTGCCGGGGAATCTGCATGCACTGCCGACGGGAGAGCGCTTGCACGAGCACTCACTGACAGAACCGACGGCACCGTCATCGCGATCGCTCAGGGTCTCGACGGCCGGGTTAGATTGAAGTGGTGCATGGCGGCGGTCGGAGGATACGGCAGGAGAGAGCTCTGCCCGCACTCTGACATAGACCTCCTGCTGCTCGTCGACCGCAGGGCCTCCCTTCAGGAGACCGAGAAGGCACTTCAGGCACTGCTCTATCCCCTGTGGGACAAGGGCTTCACCGTGGGCTACAGTGTCCGCACTGTCAAACAGGCCCTTCGTGATTCACGGGATGACTTTTTCTTCAGGACGGCACTCCTCGATGCACGGTACCTGTGCGGTTCCATGGAACTCTTCGACGGCCTCGTGCATGGACGTGCCAAAGAGAGCCATTTCCGGGACATGAGGAAATTCCTCGAGTTCCTCGAAGCGCACATCGCCAAGCGCCATGCGCGATACGGCGATGCCTCGTACATCCTGGAACCGGACATCAAGGAAGGAAACGGCAGTCTGAGGGACTACCACTGCGTCCAGTGGATTTTCAAGGCTGCCTCGTTGAACCCCAAGGCCGGTCCTGTCGCATCGTGCCTCAGCGACGAGGATCGCGCGGAGATCGATGAGGCGGCGGGGAATCTCCTCGGGATACGATTTCTCCTCCATGAGGTCGCCGGCAGGAAGACTGACCGTCTCTCTTTCGAATATCAGAGGCCCCTTGCAGAGCGACTGGGGTACCGGGGCAACGGGAACGAGACCGCTGCGGAGCTCCTCATGCGGGGTTTCCACTGCGCAGCGCTGACCGTCAAGTCCATATCCGGGTCCCTCCGGTCTCAGCTCGCTGTCGACTTCGGACTGGGAAAACGGGGTTCATGTCCGACCGGTCCGGATTTCCGGCATGTCAACGGGCTCATCTCTTTTGTCGACCCCGGGTCCATTGCAGTCAGACCTGAACTTCTCATGGACATATTCGTGCTCCAGTCCGGGCTCGGGGGCGTCCTTTCGTCTCACGCCAGAAACGTGGTGAGGGGTTCCCTGGATCTCGTCGACGCCTCGAGGCACACAGACAGCCTGAAGAAGGGCTTCATCCGGACACTCATGGGCAGGCACTGTCTCGAGGCCTTGACTGCCATGCTGGAAACCGGAATGCTGGAGAGGTTCATACCGGAATTCACGACCATCAGGGGACGTACCCAGGTCGACGTCTACCACACGTGGACCGTGGACCTGCACAGCGTCCGCACCGTCCATGAGCTGTCACTGCTGGGCCAGGAGGTGCCGGAGATCTTCGGGCTGGTAAGGGATCGGGATGCCCTGCATCTCGCCGCATTTCTCCACGATATCGGGAAGGGGTACGGCAGGCCTCACGCGGTCATCGGGGCGTCCATGGCACGGGACATGGCCGTCAGGCTGGGTTTCACCGAGAAGAACGCCGATCTTGTGGCCTTTCTGGTTCACCACCACCTGCTCCTGCCTGACATCGCGTACCGGCGGGACCTCTCCGAGGAAAAGGTGGCCCTCGAGTGCGCTCGAATCGCCCGGGACGAACAGACGCTGGCGATGCTCTATCTGCTCAGCCTCGCCGACTCCCGCGCAACGGGCCCACGGGCCTGGGACGACTGGAAGGCCATGCTCCTCCGGGAGCTCTTCACCAAGTCCCTGAACAGCCTCCAGCGTGGAGTGCTTCGGGACCCGAACACCATGATCGTCCTGGAGGAACGCTGGAGCGGTCTCATCAGGGAAGTCCAGGGAGGGCGCCTCTGGGTCCTTCCCCAGGCCTATGTGATCCACACGGAAACCGGGCTCATCAAACGCCACCTCAGGCTCAGCTCCGGGATAACGTCTCTCGACGACATCTCACTCGACACACTCGACCGGGGAGGCCATACGAGGATCGCCGTCATAACCAGGGACCGCCCCGGCCTTTTTGCATCGCTGGCAGGCATATTCGCCATGAATCACCTCACGATCGTGTCGGCCCAGGTTTTTACGTGGCTCGACGGCATCGCAGTGGACACCTTCCATGTCATCCCGCCCTGGGACGACTATGCGCACTGGGACCGCGTCAAGGATCACTTCAAGGCCGCGTGTGCGGGGAAGCTCGACATAGCCCGAGGCGTTGCAGAAACGAAGCCGCTCAGGAAAGAATCCGCCATGACCTCTTCATGGCAGCCGCGTGTGGCCGTGGACAACGCTTTCTCCGATTTCTACACCCTCATCGAGGTGCGTTCGCCGGGAAGGTTCGGGCTTCTCTACCGCATGGCCCGGGAGATCTCCTCCCTGGGGCTCGACATACACCGGGCATTCCTCTCGCACACGGGAGACCCCTGCACGGATGTGTTCTATGTGGTCGATGAACTGGGCGAAAAGATAACCGACAAGGGCATGATCGCGAAGATCGAGCAGGGTATTGTTCACGCCCTCACGTGAAAGAACGGTCGGCGATCTTCACTCGCCGCCCGTTGGCGACCTTCTCATACCGTGTTCCTAACAGATGAAGAGCATCTCCCAGTACTTGGGGACGGGCCAGAGTTCGTTGTCGACGTAGTGTTCGAGGCTGTCGACCCTGTCTCTGAGCTCGAGCATGGTCTTCTTGACCTCGCTGCAGAAGAACGCGGCCTTCTTTTCTCCCGAGCCGATGGCGTTCGCCTTCCTGATCTTGGAGCCGAGGTCGTCGAGGAGCTTCTGTGTCTCCGCGATCAGGGTACTGACAGTCCTGACGAGCTCTTTTTGCAGCTTGAGAGACCTGTCGTCTCCTATCACGTCCTTCGTGGACCTGAAGGAATCGGCCAGGACCTTCTGATACTGCACGGCAGCCGGTATGATCTGGTTCTGCACCATGTTGGAGAGCGTGACCGCCTCGATGTCGATCTCCTTGATGTACCTCTCGAGGCGTATGTGGTACCGCGACTTGAGCTCGCCCGCCGTGAGCACGCCGTACTTCTCGAAAAGCCTGACGGCCTTGTCGGTGCCGAGGTCCTTCAGTGCCTCGGCTCCCGTCTTCTTGTTCGGGAGCTTTCTCCTGGCAGCCTCGTCCTCCCACTCTCTTGTGTAGTTGTCTCCCATGAAGAGGACGCCCTTGCCGGCCGCTATCTCTTCCCTGACCACGTCCAGGGTCGCCTGATTGACATTGCCGCCCTTCGCCTTGATCTTCCCGGCGATTGTGTCGAGGCTCTCTGCCACTATGGTGTTGAGCACCGTTGCCGGGAAGGATATCGACTGCGAGGAACCCACGGCCCTGAACTCGAACTTGTTCCCGGTGAATGCGAAGGGTGATGTCCTGTTTCGGTCGGTGCTGTCCTTGCTGAGTACCGGGAGCTTGGAGATACCGAGATTGATGATGGCGGCGTCGGTGGCCTTGGTGATCTTCCCCTTCTCGATGTCCTCCAGTATCCGCGTGAGCTGCTCGCCCAGGAACACCGAGATGATGGCCGGCGGTGCCTCGTTGGCGCCGAGCCGGTGGTCGTTGCCCGCCGATGCGACGGAGGCCCTGAGCAGGTCCGCATGGGTGTACACGGCCCTGATGGTCGCCACGAGGAACACGAGGAACTGGATGTTGTCCTGCGGCGTGTTGCCGGGGTTGAGCAGGTTGTTGCCCAGGTCGTCGGACAGCGACCAGTTCAGGTGCTTGCCCGATCCGTTGATGCCGGCGAAGGGCTTTTCATGGAGAAGCAGCCTGAGCTTGTGCAGCGGCGCTATGCGCTTCATGGTCTCCATGACGAGCTGGTTGTGATCGGCCGCCAGGTTGGCCTCCTCGAAGATGGGCGCGATCTCGAACTGGCTGGGCGCAACCTCGTTGTGTCTCGTCTTGGCCGGTATGCCGAGCTTGTAGAGCTCCTCCTCCACGTCGTGCATGAAGGACAGGATCCTCTCCTTGATGCTGCCGAAGTACTGGTCTTCGAGCTGCTGGCCCTTGGGCGGCGCAGCCCCGAAGAGGCTCCGGCCGCTCAGGACGAGGTCCTGCCGCTTGTAGTAGTAATCCTGATCGACGAGGAAGTATTCCTGTTCCGGTCCGAGGGTGGCGAACACCTTCTTCGATTCCCTGTTGCCGAGTATGTGCAGCATGTTCAGCGCGTTCTTGTTGATGGCCTCCATGGACCGCAGCAGCGGGGTCTTCTTGTCCAGGGCCTCGCCGGTGTACGAGATGAAGATGGTCGGGATGCACAGGGTGGTGCCCAGACCGTTCTTGATGATGAAGGCGGGGCTCGTGGGGTCCCACGCCGTGTATCCCCTCGCCTCGAAGGTCGACCTCAGACCCCCGCTGGGGAAACTCGATGCATCCGGTTCACCCTGGATGAGCTGCTTGCCCGAAAACCGCTCGATGACACCCCCGGAGTCCGTGAACTCGATGAATGAATCGTGCTTCTCCGCCGTGGCGCCGGTCATGGGCTGGAACCAGTGGCAGTAGTGCGTGGCACCTTTCTCTATGGCCCACTCCTTTATGGCGTGGGCCACGGAGTTGGCCGTATCGAGGTCCATCATCCGGCCTTCGTTTATGATCTCGATGACGCGCCTGTAGATGTCCTTTGGCAGCTTTTCGTGCATCGCCTTGAGATTGAAGGTGTCCTCTCCGAAGTACCTCGAAATCTGGACCTCCTTCTCCTTGGTGATGGCATAGGTTCTTTCATAGGCTGCACCTGTGTTGCTCGCTTTCATGCTTCCCTCCGTGGGCTGTGTGGTTCTGTGTGGTCCGCACACCTTCTATCAAGGAAGATGCCAATTCGAGATGCTGCCAACCATTTGATATCATGTCGATATCTGATCATTGCCCCGCAATCGGCTGTACAATATTGTTTCAAGACACCTTCTTTCACCATATTTGTTGAGAACGGCAGAGGTGGCATCGGGTGCATGACGGGCGCAGACGGGACCGCAGGACCGGGAACCATCACAGCTCATAGAGAATGCGTGCAAGCTTGTCCGCATTGTGACGGATGAACGACCTCTGCAACGTGTCGCCCCTTCTCTTTTCATAGACCTTGCTGTCGATCAGGTCTTCCCCGATGAACCTTATGCCCGGGGCCGCATCCTGATCTCCCAGGATGACCGGGTGCTGATTCTGCGAGGTGTACGCATGGAACAACGTCTCATCGGGAATCGCGGTATTGTATATGACGCAGTCAATGCCCTTCGGGTGCATGTATTCAGCGAGTATTTTCTGGTGATCCACCACGGACAGCCCATCGGTGTGTCCATTGATGGTCATGAGGTTCGCAACGTATATCACTGTCGCGTGAGCCTGCGACAGTGCCTCCCTTATGCCGTCCACGAGGAAGTTGGGAATGATGCTGGTATACAGATCGCCCGGGTTGATCACTATCTTGTCTGCGCCCATGATGGCAGCACGGGCATCTGCGTTGAGCTCAACGGCTGGAACCAGCCTCAACCGGAACGGCCGGCCGACAAGGGAGGATCTGTTGATGGCATTCTGCCCGAGAACGCGCTGCCCATCGTCGAAGAGCGAACACAGTGTCGTCTCCTGAAGGGTGACCGGTATGACCTGGTGGGTTATGTTCATGAGGGTCCTCGTGATATCGATGGCCCTCGAGATGCTCCCGGCATTCTTCTCCAGTGCGGACAGGATGATGTTCCCCACGCTGTGCCCCGACAGGGACCCCTCGTAGAACCGGTACTCGAAAAGTTCCTTCATCGCGTGATCGGGAGCAGACAATGCGACCAGGCACTGCCTGACGTCGCCGGGCGGCATCACCTTGAGTTCCCTCCGCAGGACACCTGTCGAACCGCCGTCATCGAACATCCCGATTATGGCCGAAATTTCCACGGGGTAGGATTTCAGTCCCGACAGGACGACATGGCTGCCGGTTCCGCCGCCTATCGTCACCACCTTCTCATGTGATCCGGGTCTTGCCTTCATGCGCTGGCTTATCCATATATTTCCTGGCGGGCGACGTCAACCGTGTCTGTGCAGTCCCTCCGTCCTTGGACGGAGACGGAGGGAACATTCGCATGGAATTCTTTCTCAGAAAAGGAATATCGGGTACGTGTCGGGGTTCTTTCCGAAGCACGTGATGTCGTCGATCTTCTCTATCTTCGCCCCCTTGAGCAGCGCATACAGGGACCTTTCCACGCCTATGCCGGCCCCCATGGTCTCGGGGAAATAGGGCTTTCCCTTCTTGTCCTTCATCTGCACCGCGGTCAGGAACGGCCCGTACCCGTCGAGGTTGGCGATGTTCTCCAGCATGCCGCTGTCGAAGACCGGTGTCTCGGGGATGATCCTGTTGTCGATGAGCCTGCAAATGATGGGTTCGTAGAGCCACTCCCTGATGGCGCCCGAGAGAATCTCCAGGGCCGGGGTGAACTTGCCCGTCTTCCTCAGGATGGACTTGGCACAGATGTCGTAGTTGAAGACCATGTCGGAGGTGAAGGACGAAATGGGCAGCCTGGTCCCGTCCTGGAGGATGTAGGGGTATATGAGGTCGTAGTTCTCCCTCATGAGTCCCGTGATCCAGAAGAACGGTCCCTTGACGTCCTCGCCGATTCTGGCGTCGAGGTCAGCCTTGCCGTACCTCTTCACCGCCTCGTCGTGTCTCACCCGGGGGAACGGCTGCTTCGGCACCTCGATGGCCACGCCGAGACCCTTCAGGTTGTCCTCGTTGTTCTCGGCAATAGCCCCCGTCGCGGCAATGATCATGCGCTCGAAGAAGTCGATGGCCTTCTCGTAGTCTTCCTTGAGATACTTCTTCACCTTCTCCGGCTGACCCTTGTACTGCTCGAAATCGATGCCCCTGTTCCTGCGGAGTTCGACGTCGATCTGCGAGAAGTCGATGAGGTACTTTCCCCGCTGTTTTCTCTGGGGGCTCTCGATCTCGAGCCTGATGTTCGGCGAGTCGATGAAGACGCCCTTGAGCTTTGGGTTGAAGCAGGCGAGGAACTTCATGTAGATCATGGAGTGCGTGGCCACGTAGGGCATGCCCTTGTAGTGGATGGTCGGCACGTGCTCCACGTCGTGGGCCAGGGGGTCGGTCACCGGGCTCATCTGTACGCGCTCGAGATTCAGGAGGCCTTCATTCACGAGATAGTTGTTTATGGCGGTCACGAGCGTCGTGCGCACGTTCATGGCGTTGTAGATGTCGTCGTTGACCCACTTGTCCACGTAATTCTCGCGCACGAACTCCTCAAATGTCGATCCGGACTGTCCGATGGTCGCCTGGAAATGGAACAGATCTTCTCCGATGAAACCCATCTCTTGTTACCTCCTCTTGGTATTGGCCTCTGCGGGCCTTCTCGTGAACCGGCACATTATAAGCAACCTGTGTGCCATCTGGGAACAGGATATTTCGTGGGTGTCGCGGATCATCGTTTTCAGATGCAGTACTTGTCGAATTCCTCCGGGACAGGCGTGCAGTAGTCCCCGCTGAAGCACGCGGTACAGTAGTCGCCGGGATTGTCCACCGTGCCGAGCATGCCGGGTATGGTGAGGTATCCCAGGGAGTCAGCCTCCAGGTACCCCCTGATCTCTTCGACGGTCTTCTCGCTGGCGATGAGCTCCGAGTGACGGGATATGTCGATGCCGTAGAAGCAGGGGTGCTTTATGGGGGGTGAACTGATCCTCACGTGGACCTCGCGGGCGCCGTCGGACCTGAGGATCCTCACGATCTGGCGCATGGTGGTCCCGCGCACGATGGAGTCGTCAACGAGCACGACCCTCTTCCCGTCGATGACCCCCCTGACCGGGTTGAGCTTCACCTTCACGTCCAGCTTGCGTTTGTCCTGATGGGGGGCTATGAAGGTGCGGCCCACGTAGTGGTTCCTGATGAGACCGATCTCGTAACGGAGCCCCGATACCCGTGCAAAGCCAAGGGCTGCGGTGTTTCCCGAATCAGGAACCGCGATCACGATGTCGGCGTCCGCAGGGGCGTCTTCGGCGAGTTTCTTGCCGAGCCTCCTGCGGATCTTGTCCACCTTCTCCCCGAAGACAAGGCTGTCCGGCCTGGAAAAATAGATGTGCTCGAAGATGCAGAAGCTCTTCCGCGGGGATTCGGGGAGCCTGAGGGATCTCATGCCTGACCTGTCGATCACGACAACCTCGCCCGGTTCCACCGATCTCGTGTATTCCGCACCCATGATGTCGAATGCGCAGGTCTCTGACGCGAGCAGGTACGCATCTTTGTGCCTGCCTATGCTCAGGGGCCTGAATCCCAAGGGGTCCCGTGCCGCGATGAGCATCTCCGGCGTCAGAAAAACGAAGCAGTATGCGCCCACAAGCCTCTTGAGCGCGTCCATGACCGACGAGACGAGGTCCGTCTCCTGTGACCTTGCTATGAGATGCAGGACGATCTCGCTGTCCGACGTGGTCTGGAAGATGGAGCCGGTGTCCTGCATGTCCCTTCGGAGCCGGGAGGCGTTGGTTATCGTGCCGTTGTGGGCCACAGCGATCGTGCCTGTCCTGCACTCGATGACAATGGGCTGCGCATTGGTGATGGTGGATGTGCCCCTGGTGGAATAGCGGTTATGGCCTATGGCGGCACGCCCCCTGAGCCTCGGCATGACCGTGGGGTCTGCGAACACGGACCACACGAGACCCAGTCCCATGTGGAACGCAAGGCAGGAACCGTCTGCAGCCGCTATGCCCGCGCTCTCCTGGCCCCGGTGCTGGAGTGCGTAGAGACCCAGGTATACCTTCTCGGCCGCCCGTTCGTCTCCGTATATGCCGACTATGCCGCATTCCTCGTGCCAGTGGTCGTCTCGTTGATCGTCCATGTCCATGCTCGCCTGCAAATCCGGCGCCATGGTTGACGCATTCTGCAAACAGGTCAAAGAGCACGTCCCCGGATCATGACGACGGTGCAGCATCCGGTTTGAATACACAATGTTGTGCTGCCGGTCCGATATGGTTCAATTTTGTCGCATGCAGCAACCGGGGTTGACGGACAAGAACAACTCGGGCACACGGCAGGGTCTGACCTCTATGTCCTGCCATACCCCGCCGGTCACGTAGGGTTCATTCTCCAAGTATTGGTCGAGTTCCTCCTTGGTCCCGAAATCCATGATCAGGGCAGAACCCTCCATGGTCCCTTTTTCGTCGACCAGGGCTGCCCCATAGAGCGCCCTGCCCTCGTCCCGAAGCCTGGTGATGGATGCGAAGTGCCTCTGTCTGTGCGCGAGCCGTCGCTCGGGTGCCTTCTCGTCGGTGCCGTCGCGGGCGATGATCAGAAAATGCATACCGTTGCCTCCTGTGAAACCTTTTCTGCAAGGATACCACCTGGCCCGGAAAAAATCTGTACCGGCTTGACTCAGGTCAAGTACGTCGTATCAATTATCAGGTATCCGTTGATCATCTTTGAAAAAAACCTATCGAGGAGGAACGATATGTTCTGTTACCAGTGCCAGGAAACGGCCAAGAATCAGGGATGCACGGTACGGGGTGTCTGTGGAAAGACGGAAGAAACAGCCAACCTCATGGACCTGCTCGTCCATGTGCTCAAGGGGGCGGCCCTCTACGGCGAAAAATCTCTCGAAAAGGGATCTCTCGACCTTGCCCACGGCAGGTTCCTCGCCGATGCTCTCTTTGCCACGCTCACGAACACGAACTTCGACACGGCGCGCATCATCGCCTACATCGAAAAGGCATTCAGCGTCCGTGATGCCCTCAGGACGAAGGCAGGCGATGCCGCCAGGGGCATCACCCACGACGCGGCCCTCTGGAAGGGCACTGAAAACGAGTTCGGTGCCAAGGCCAAGGAGGTCGGTGTGCTCGCCACCGCCCATGAGGACGTACGCTCCCTGCGCGAGCTCGTCATCTACGGCCTGAAGGGCATCGCGGCCTATGCCCACCATGCCATGATCCTGGGCTTCGAGGACGAGGAGATCTATCGCTTCCTGATCGAAGCGCTCGCCGCGACCGCCAAGGAGAAATCCGTCGACGAGCTCGTGGGACTTGTCATGAAGGCGGGCAAGACAGCGGTCGACACCATGGCCCTGCTGGACAAGGCCAACACCGCCACCTACGGCAACCCCGAGATCACCAGCGTCAATATCGGCGTTCGGGCCAACCCGGGCATCCTCGTCTCTGGCCACGACCTCAAGGACCTCGAAGAGCTCCTGGAGCAGACGAAAGGCTCGGGCATCGACGTGTACACCCATGGCGAGATGCTGCCAGCCAATGCCTACCCCTTCTTCAAGAAGTACGACAACCTCGTGGGCAACTACGGCGGCTCGTGGTGGCACCAGCGCGAGGAGTTCGAGTCCTTCGGGGGTCCCATTCTCATGACCACCAACTGCATCGTCCCGGTCAAGGAGAGCTACGCGGACCGCATCTTCACGACCGGCACCACGGGCTATCCCGGGACACGGCACATACCCGACCGCGGCAACGGCAGGCCCAAGGACTTCAGCGAGATAATCCGCCTCGCCAGGTCGTGCCCGGCACCGAAACAGATCGAGACCGGGGAGATTCCGGCCGGCTTCGCCCACAACCAGGTCCTCGCCCTGGCGGACAAGGTGGTGGATGCCGTCAAGAAGGGCGCCATCAAGCGGTTCGTGGTCATGGCCGGGTGCGACGGAAGGCACAGGGAGCGGGATTACTTCACCAGGGTGGCCGAGCAGCTGCCCAAGGATGCGGTCATCCTCACCGCGGGCTGCGCCAAGTACCGCTACAACAAGCTGGAACTCGGCGATATAGGCGGCATCCCCCGGGTGCTCGATGCCGGCCAGTGCAACGACTCCTACTCGCTGGCCGTCATAGCGCTCAAGCTCAAGGAGGTCTTCGGGCTGGACGACATCAACAAGCTGCCCCTCTCCTTCGACATAGCCTGGTACGAGCAGAAGGCAGTGGCCGTACTCCTGGCCCTGCTCTATCTCGGCGTCAAGGGGATCAGGCTCGGTCCGACCCTGCCCGCCTTCCTGTCACCCAACGTCGCAAAGGTGCTCGTGGAGAAGTTCGACATCAAGCCCATAACTACGCCGGATGCAGACGTCGCGGCAATCATGGCGGGCAGCTGAACCGGCTTACGGGGCAGGGCCTCGGGCCCTGCCCCGCCCCCCTCCCGTGCCACGTGCCGGTGCGGGACCCGCGAGCGAAGCCTCTTGACCTGCACGCCTTAGCCTGATACGTAACACAAGGTATACCGACCGGATAAGAACAACCCGCGAAACTCAGCGAAAGGAGCACTACCATGAAAAAGATCACCCTTCTGGCACTCGCATGTTGTATCCTCACGGCAGGGCAGGCCTTTGCGGCGAGCGGCCTGTACCTGGGGCTGCAGCTCGGCCCGGAATTCATTACCGACGACGACGGCTATGACGACGCGATTGCATATGGAATTTACGGCGGATATAATCTTGACCAGCTCCTGAGCCTCGAGGCATCCCTGACCAGGTCGAACCACGACCCGGAACACAACGATTTCAACGATATCGACAACACGGCCCTGCTCTTCGGCCCGAGGCTGAACGCCCAGATGGCAAGGGGGGTCAACCTCTACGGCGGTGCCGGGCTCGGGATGTATTTTCTGGATTGGGATGATGATTCCGAAACAGAGACCGGGCTTTACATCGGTGCAGGGGTGGAGTTCCCCATCCAGAGCAACGTGAATCTCGGGCTCGATCTCAAATACCACGCCATGTTCGACAGCGACGACACCATCGACAGCGATCTCGTCACGCTCATGGTGCGTGTGGGATTCAACCTGTGAGGAGCTTCAGGCCTTCTCCGGTCTCTTCATGGAGAGCATGAAGAACGGGAGGTGGTCCCTGACCGCGTCGTAGTTGCCGGTCTCCTCGCACCATGCAAGGGCCTCCTCGATCTGCAGCGGCCTGGTGTGGCTTCCCCCGAACCATGACTCCACGCCGGGCAGATCGTGGAAGGCCGCATTCATGCCGCCCTCGTACACCAGGAAGTACTCGCCGCTTACATGCACATAGAGCGTCTCGCTGTCGCCCCTGAAACTCCCGGTGTGCTCGGAGGCCCTCCACTCGGCGAGCCTGGTGGATTTCTCCAAGTCGAGCTCCTTTGCGACGAGCCGCTGTTCGATCTTCTCGTAGAGGAGGTCCTTCATCGTCATATGATCTCCTCCATGGGCATGACGAAGGCCTTCAGGCCCGCCCGGGGATGTTCCCCCTTGAGACGGCGGACGATCTCCGTGACTTCGGGGACCTCGTGGTCTTCCAGGGCGAGAAAGAGCACGCAGTTTTCGCCCGGCCAGGTATGGGTGTGCAGCTTGGGCTCGGTCTCAACGCCTTCGCCGCAGGCCTTTTCCATCTTGGTATACCCCCTGATGCCGGACTCCTTGATGGCGGAGATGACATCGTAGTCCGCAGCCCGGGAATACACGATAAACATCATCTTCATGGCGGCCACCCCCGTTCGATCATACCATCGAGGAGGCCTTCATGCACCCTTCATCTTGCGTCTGACCCATTCCTTCCAGTCGTCGAAGACATCGTATGCCGCGGGCACCACGGCCAGGGTGAGAAACAGGGATGTCAGCAGGCCGCCTATGACGATGATGCCCATGGGCGAACGTATGTCCGATCCCTCCCCGATGCCCAGGGCCACGGGCAGCATGCCGAAGACCATGGCGAAGGTGGTCATGAGGATGGGTCTCAGCCGCACCGGACCGGCCTGGAGGATGGCCTCGCGGCGGGACATGCCCCTTGCCCTGAGGGTGTTGGTGTAGTCCACCAGCAGGATCGAGTTCTTCTTCACGAGACCCATGAGAAGGATGAGCCCGATGAAGCTCACGATGCTGATGGTCTTGCCCGTGATGAGGAGCGCCCCGAAGGCGCCGATGAAGGACAGCGGCATGGCGAGGAGGACCGTGACGGGGTGCAGGAAGCTCTCGAACTGTGCCGCCAGGACCATGTAGGCCAGGATGATGCCGAGCATGAGCGCGAGCATGAGGTACCTGAAGGATTCCGCCATGGTGTCGGCCTGTCCCACATACGCGGTGTTGTACCCTGCCGGGAGAGTCCTCGACGATATGCCGTCCAGGCTTTTCATGGCCTCGGCCAGGGGTTTGTCCTCGAGGTTGGCGAAGACCCACAGGGACCGCTGCCGGTTGTACCGGCTGATACTGCTCGGCCCTCCCCCCTCGACGACGGTGATGAGGTTCGACAGCTCCACCAGCGTGCCGTCCCGGGCCCGCACATGGATCCTTGAGAGGTCTTCAGGATTCCTGCGGTCTTCGGGGTTGAGCCTCATGCGCACGTCGTAGCGCCTCGACCTCGTCTCGTCCTTGAACTTGGTGATCTCGACCTCGCCGCTGACCAGGAGGTTGACTGCCTCTGCAATGGAGGCGGCGCTCACCCCGAGGTCGGCGGCCTTCTCGCGGTCAATGTAGACCTTGAGATCAGGCATTCCGGTCTCCAGCGAGGTATCGACGTCCACCACTCCCGGCACCTTGGCGAGCTCCTTCATGACCTCGCGGGTGTTCTTCTGGAGACCTCCCATGTCGGGGCTGCTGATGATGTACTGGATGGGCACCTCCCTGATGCCCCCTCCCAGCATGGAGACCATCTCGGTGGTGGCCTTGATGCCGGGAATCGTGTTGAGGCTCTTGCGGAGTTCGGCCATGATCTCGTGCTGCTTCTTGTCCCTCCGGTCCCTCGGCACGAGCCTGGTGAATATCGTGGCCTTGTTCACCTGGCCGGATCCTCCCTGGCCGAGTCCATGGGCAAAGAATGCCCCGACGACCTCGGGTCTGTCCCTGACGACCTTCTCGGCCTGCATGAACATGTGTTCGGCCTGGCCGAAGGAATAGTCGATGGGAGACTCCAGCCTCACGATGAATTGCGCCTGGTCCTCGGGGGGCACGAACTCCTTGCCGATGAACCTCACCATGTACATGCTCAGGACGAAGACGACCAGGGATCCGATGAGGACCGCCCCGCGGTGGTCCAGTGCAAAGGCCAGGATGGGCCGGTACCCTTTTTCTATCTTCTTGTACCATCGTTCGAGGGCATCAGATACGCGGGTGAACGTTGTTCCCTTCCTGGCCGCCCCCGCGTGTCCGGGCTTGAGGAAAATGGAGGAGAGCATGGGGGTCAGGGTCAGCGAAACCAGCAGGGACACGCCGACTGAGAACACGACGGTCAGGGCGAACTGCATGAAGAACCTGCCGATGATGCCCTTCATGAAGGCCACCGGGAGGAAGATGACCGCGATGGCCAGGGTGGTGGCGGTGACTGCCATGCCGATCTCAGAGGTGGCGAAGGATGCCGCTTCCCGTGGTGCCATGCCTTCCTCGATGTGGCGGTAGATGTTCTCTATGACGATGATGGCGTCGTCGATGAGAATGCCCACCGAAAGGGTCAGCGCCAGCATGGACAGGTTGTTGAAGGTAAAGTCGAAGGCCCGGATCAGGGTGAAGGTGGAGATGATGGACACGGGCAGCGCCAGGGCGCTGATGAGAGTGGTGCGGACATTCCGGAGGAAGATGAAGACCGCCGCCACGGCCAGGATGGAGCCTATGACGAGGTGGTGCTGGACCTCCTTGATGGAATCCTGAATGAATATGGACTGGTCGAAGGCGATGTTGATCTTCATGCCGGGCGGCAGGGTCTTGTCTATGCGCTCCAGTTCCTTCTTGACGCGGTTGATGACCTCCACCGTGTTGGTGCCGGTCTGTTTCCTGACCCCTATGCCCACACAGGGCGTGCCGTTGAACTGGGTGTAGGAGCGCAGTTCCTCGACGCCGTCCTCGGCCCTGCCGATGTCCCTGACCCGCACCGGGTTGCCCTCGTAGGATGCAATGACCAGGTCGTTGAACTCCGAGGCGTCCCGTATGTTTCCCATCACCTTGACGGAGTACTCCTTGGTGAGGCTCTCGATGCGTCCTCCGGGAAGCTCCACGTTTTCCATGCCTATGACCGCGGCGACGTCCCTCGGACCTATCCCGTAGGCCCTGAGCTTTTTCTGGTCGAGCCAGATGCGTATCTGCCTGCGCTGGAGGCCGCCGAGCCACAGGGATCCCACCCCCTCGATCCTCTGGAGCTGTTCCTTGAGGATCTCGTCGGCATAGGTGGAGAGCTCGGGTATGCTCTTCTCTCCGGCCAGGTTCAGCCAGAGGACCGGCGTCGCGTCCGGATTCACCTTCTGGATGACCGGTTCGTCGATATCGTCCGGCAGTCTCCTGCGCACCGCTGCTATCTGCTCGCGCACGTCCTGGACCGCGAGGTCGATATCACGCTCGAGCTCGAACTCCACGATGGTGCTGGAGTAGCCCTCGCCGCTCGTGGAGGTGATGTTCTTCACACCGTTTATGGTGTTGACCGCCTCCTCGATCCTGTCGGTGACGTCGATATCGATGACCTCGGGGCTGGCGCCCTCCAGAACGGTGCGTATGCTCACGATCGGAAAGTCTACCTTGGGGAAGAGGTCCACGCCGATCTCGGGGTAGCTGACGATGCCCAGGACCACCAGCGCCATGATGACCATGGTCGCAAAGACAGGCCTTTTGATGGAGATGTCAGAGATCCACATGATTCCTCGTCATTTTCTTCAAAACCAGGGCCCTCGCTACTCGACCACCCTGATCTTCACCCCGTCGGTGAGGGTGTTCTGCCCCACGACCACGAGCCGCTCCTTTTCCTGCAGCCCATCAAGAACCTCCATCATCTCGCCGTATTTCCCGCCGATGCTGACGACCCTCTCGCGGGCAGTATCGTTCTCGGCCACGAAGATCCTCGTCTTCGTCCCTTCGTACAGGATCGACGTGATCGGGATGGTTATCGCCTGTCTCGGTTCACCGGTGTAGACCCTTACCCGGGCGAAAATGCCCGGTTTCAGCTCGCCGGTCCTGTTCGGGACCGAGGCTTCGGCCTTGAGCGTGCGGCTTCGCTCGTCCAGGCTCGGATAGATGGTCGTCAGGGTGCCGCTGAACTCCCTTGACGGATACGGGTCGACCACGAACACGACCTCCTGGCCGGACTTCAGGGCCCCGATGTCCTTCTCGGCCACGGAGAAGCCCAGTTTGGCCGGGTCGATGCTGATGACCCTCATGAGCGGACGGCCCGCACCTATGAAGTCGCCTGCCGTGGCCGTTTTCGTATTCACGGCCCCGTCCATGGGTGAGCGTATCACGGTCTTTGCGAACCTTTCCCTGGACAGAGACAGGGCTGCCGACGCCCGGTCCGCATCCTGGCCTGCCACATCGAGCCGGGTTACTGCATTGTCGTATTCCTGTTTCGAAACGACCTTCTCTTGATAGAGGGCCTCCATGCGACTGAACACGGTCCGGGCGTTCTCGAGGTTTGCACGTGCCTGTTTCCAAACCGCCTCGGCTGCCCGCACACCGAGGAGATAGTCGGTATCGCTCACCCTCGCCAGGACCATGCCCCTGCTCACCCGGTCCCCCTCATCCACCAGGATTTCACGGATGACGCCATCCACCTCGGAACTGACGACGACCTCCTTGTCGGGCTCGAGGCTGCCGACCGCTTCTATGTATGGTCTCACCGTTTCCCTGGCTACCGTGACGGTCCTGACATTGACTGTCTTTTCAGTTTTCTCCTCCTCTGCCTTTTTCGTACAGCTCAAGCAGGCCGCCGCTGCAAGGACAAGGAAGAACAGAACGAAGGAATATGCGGGTCGTACGGCCGCAGGTACTCGCCTGTCGCTGTCGAGAGATGTCTCGCCCGTGGTGTTCATGAAGCCCCCCTTCGTGGTACACGCCGCTTGATCGGCATGATGCCGTCTTCATCTCTGTTCCGGCGATGGAACCCTTCACCGGGTCCCTGATCTCCCCTCAAACCCGTTCGTGTCGATAGTGGAACCGGGGCTCTGGGTTGCATCCGGACATGGACTCGACGATGGTCGGTTCTGACGAGTCACGGTTCAGGAGACCCTACACCCAGTACACCCTGGAGCCCTTTGCCTTCATTTCATCGTACAGGCGTTTGGCCTCTTCACGCTCATATATCTTGTCAGGGTTACTCAGCGTCAGGGAGTGCTCGCAGTCCGGCGCAGGACATCCTGCCCTGACCCACTTGAAGACACGCGCCGCGCGCTGCACGGAGGGTTTCACCTCAGACCAGAAGATGTCGCTCTTGCATTTCTCGCATTTGAAGTAATACACCACTTCCTTGAAAATCTTCTCTTCTTCGTGGAGACTCATGACTTCCTCCTGAATGTACCGTGCACGTGGTTTCCCCACATCATAGACGAATACGGCCTGAGGTCAATGGCGAGGAGACCCCTGCCTCCCTCTGCAACCGATCCAGGCGGTCCAGATCCCTGCCTGTGTATCGAGATCGCTGCCTTACAGCCTCTTCTCCTGCCGAAGGCTGTCCATGATCTTCTGTATGCCGGGCAGTGCCGCGAAGGCGGCCTTCTCCCCCTCCAGGATGGCCTGGTGCCGTTTTTCCATCTCGGTCGAGCCGATGTTCCTGACATTGGGCCTGATTACCACGTCGGCCTTCTTGAGCTGGTTCTCGCTGATCCGGGCATACATGATGTCCACGGACTGCAGGATGGTGTCCATGGTGCCCTTGGGGTCCTCGCCGTCGATGCCGCCCGATATGTCCACAGCGATGATCACATCGGCGCCGTTGCGTCTCGCCACATCCACGGCCACCGGGCTCACGACCCCGCCGTCCACGTACGTCCTGCCGGACATCTTGACCGGCTGGAATACGCCGGGCACCGAGCAGCTCGCCCTGACGGCCTTGCCCGTATTGCCGGAGACGAACACCGCCTCCTCCCCCTTCACGATATCCGTCGCCACCGCATAGAACCGTATGCCGAGCTTTTCGATGGGGGTATTGCGAACGGTCCTGTTTATGAAGTCCTCGAGCTTTTCGCCCTTGATGAACCCGTTGTCAGGAACCGTGTAGTCTATCACATCTTTCTTCTCTATCTTCAAGGCCATGTCCTGGATCTGGAACGCGTCGAGCCCGAAGGCGTAGAGGCTCCCGACAAGGCTTCCGGCACTGGTCCCGACCACCATGTGGATAGGCACCCTCTGGCCCTCGAGAACCTTCAGAACGCCTATATGGGCAAAGCCCTTCGATGCGCCCGCTCCCAGTACGACCGCAACCTTTGCGGGCTTCGGGGGCGCCTTCGTTTCCGGGGGAGGAGGTGTCGGTTTCGATGGACAGCCGCAGAGCATCAGCGCCACGGCGGACATCACAATGACGAGCCGGAGGATGGTTCCAAGATGCCGGTTACGAGGATCGCCTGTTTCTTTCATAGATTTCTCCTGACACAAGACGCGGTCCCTGCCGCGTTCGGATCGCATGGATTCTGGGGTGCCCAGATACCCCTATTTGCGGAACGCGTCAAGCGGCGTCTCGTAAGACGAGGGCCCGAGGGGATGGAGAGAAGAGACTGCGGAACTCGCATTGCATGTGATGCACCCTTCCGGTTCTGAAGATTTCCAGCATTTCATATAGATATCGTTTTCTGACCCTATCGAAGGCTTTACTGGCTTTACCGGTTGGAAAGATTCTGGTATATAAGAATTATTCAGTATTATAAACAGGGAGGTGAGCACACATGGGGACAAGAGGCAGAAAACCGCTCGACCTGAGGAACAGCGACAGGAACGCCACGCTCATCAAGAGAAACTACTACATCGAGGAGCGTTACGCCAAGGCGCTCACGGTTCTTTCCGCCCTTACCGGCAAGGAACTCTCCCTTCTCGTGAACGAGGCCATCGGCGGCCTCATCAAGAAATACCAGCCTCAGACCGACATCGACCTCCTCAAGCTGAAATCGATACAGAAAGAGGAATGACCACCCCATCCACGAATCGTCGGGGGGCAGCATCGTCTGCCCCCCTTTCTTTTTCTTGCCTGTGCTCACCTGTAATAACCCGTATTTCCTGAACGAATTGATCCCCTTGCCCCTCGATTGACTGTCCTGGGGAGAAGAGGCTCAAGGACTTTCGACAATTTCCCGAAACCTGTCTTTATGAAGTCAGGGATGACGATACCACCTGTGCCGGGTTCTGCACGCTCTGCCGTGTTCTTGCTGCCGTTCTTGATCATGTTCTCCCTGGCAGGCTTCTATTCGCACAAACCCAGCGCCACCTGCACGTACCCCGCGACCTATCGCATCGCCTCGGTGGATGCACGGTTCGGGCTGAGCATGCAGGAGGTCTCCGAGGCCGTCGAGGAAGCTGCATCACTCTGGGAAGCCGCTGCCGGTCGCGACCTGTTCCAGGAAGACATCAACGGTGACATTGCGATAGACCTCGTGTACGACCATCGACAGGCCGCCGCGGACAGGCTCAGGGGAATCAATGTGCGCATCGAGAACACCAGGGCCTCCTACGATGCGCTCAAGGCACACTACGAGCTGCTGAAATCGGAGCACCAGGAGCAGCGGGCCTCCTTCACCAGTGATGTCGAGGCATACAACGCACGGGTCAGGAATCTCAACGCAGCACAAAGAGCCGCTTCCTCCAGGGGAACGCCCTTCTGTGACACCTCCCGGCATCTCGATGAAGAGAGGGCGGCGCTGGATCTCGCCCACGAGGACCTTAAGCAGCGCAGGGAAAGCCTCGAAGACACCCGCGAGACCTTGAACAGCATGCTCGTGGTGATCAACGAGATGGCCGCGAACCTGAATCTCGAGGTAGACAGCTTCAACACCACGGGAAAAGAGCTGGGCGACGAGTTCAGCGTGGGATGTTACGAGGTGCGAGACGGCAGGAAGAGCATATCCATATTCCATTTCAATGACCGCAACAAGCTCGTGCGGGTGCTAGCCCACGAACTTGGACACGCGCTTGGGTTGAAACACAACGACAATCCCCGCTCTGTCATGCACCGCATGAACGTATCCGATGCGCTCGAGCTGACCCCGGAGGACATCGCGGCGCTGCGATCGATCTGCGGCGCTCAGTGAGGCGCATCAGCCTTCCGTGATGCACCGTGATCGGGGACCACTCCCTGCGAGTTCATCAGGAAGCCCCCTCCTCTCGTTGCATGCCGGTGGATTTTCCATTACAGTGCCCAAGGGAGGAATCCATATGGTAACCGCCATCATCCTGTTGAACGTGGCCCGCGAACGCGTCAACGAGATCGCAGAGAAACTGGCCGACATGCCGGGCATGTCGGAAATCTTTTCGGTGAGCGGCAGATTCGACCTCATCGCCATTGCCCGGGTAGGAAGCACCGATGACCTCGCAGACCTGGTTACCAACAAGATGCTCAAGGTTCCCGGCATCACCGGGTCGGAGACCATGCTCGCCTTCCGCGCGTACTCGCGGCACGATCTCGAGGGCATGTTCTCGGTAGGATTCGAGCGGTAACAGGTGGCAACTCACCCCGTTACAACATCGATGCGCTTCTTGGCCCACCGTATGGCGTGCAGATCGGCCTCATGTTCAGACTGCAGAAGCCTGTCCGTTATGACGAACTCCTGGGTGAGCAGGTTGCCGTATGCATCGGGGTGCATGATACTGCATCTCGCACGCCAGTATTTATCCTCGAACCTCTGGTAAGAAGACGGCTGAATAAGATAACCGCGGTAGCCAAGTTCCTTGGTTACTGTGTTCTCTTTCATGACCATATCCTCTTGATCCTGTCCGAAGTGCATGAAGATTCCTGCTTTGCCTGTTCGACCGAGATGCTCGCTGCTGGTGCCGGCTTTCATGAAATGCAGATGGTGCTTTTCTTGATTGATGCATAATGCCCTCGACCTGATCGGAAAGCAAGGCGAAAATGGAGATCCTTGATATCACGAGTCATATCTTCAGAGTGCATCGATGCAACAGAGCGAGTGGCATGGTGTATGATTATCGGTCTGTTGCATGCAGGCTGGCGGAGAAACCATTGATACTCAATTCATCTCTCTTCGCAATTATTCGGTATGCATGTATCTCCATCTCATATAGGGTATTGGTAATGAAGATTCCCAGGACGTTCCTCGCATTGATCATTGTTGTCGGCTCTGCTGCCTGCAGCTCAGGAGGTGGTTCCGGTAATAGTCCCCTGCCCGCTGACATGCATAATGTAACATATGAGGTTACGAGTTCGCATTTAGACAATCAATTCATGATCAACTTTATCGACGAGGACGGCAACACAAGTGAGTTTCAGGAAATACACATCAAGAATGAACCCTGGAGATATTCATTTACAGCACAAACCGGGACTGACCTGTACCTGTTCGTCAAACCCTTGAGTGATCTGTCTGAAATGTACTATGCCACTATTTATGTCGATTCCGAGATAGGGAGTACAACGACCGGAAGAGGTGGAGAGGCTGTTGTCAGTTTTACTATCCTGGCTGATCGAGAAGATACCATTGAGTATTATTGAGGGGGATCCTTTCCCTGTTCCTCGGACCCGGAAACGCCGCGGTGAAGGGCGTCGTCGGTGCCATGGGCGGCCTTGGCGGGTTTTTCATGCCCTTCGTGTTCGTGAACATGAGGGCGATGACCGTGTCGTATCAGAACCAGGGATGACATTGTTCTGAATTGCCAATGGCTGCTCCTGCAGGTCATCGCATGTGGCCGGATCAACCTACTCTATGTGCGATACGGCTGTCTCGAGGGCAAGCTCCCGATCCTTGGTGAACAAGTGCCACCTCATGTCTGAGGAATGAATGCCTGCCTTCTTGTCTTGCCCCCGGCTATGGTACCAGTGTCCGAATCGCTCGACAGTGGAAAAAGGATGATTGCCGGGACAGAGGATTCCGCAAGGCCTGATTTGCTTGAAATAGATCGTCTCATCCGGGACCTCGTCATAAGCGAGATCGTCAGGCACTTCTATGTGAGACACGTCTACGCCTTCCGAATCTTTCTTATCCAGCCATTCTGAAATGCTCATGTGGTTCTCCTGGCCTATAGTTCCTCAAGACACGGATTATGCATTTTGATTCGGGTTGCTTTCTGGCAGTCAGTGAATCCAAAGCCAGCGCAGGGACTTGAACCCTGGACCTGCTGATTACGAATCAGCTGCTCTACCACTGAGCTACGCTGGCACAGGTGATTTCTTTTGCACAGTAATCGGCGGGTTGTCAACGGGTTATAAGCGCCCCGGTGACCGGGTTGCGACCGCCCCCCCTACAGGATCTGCCTCATGAACTGCTGGGCGCGCTCGTGGTTGGGATTGGCGAAGAAGTGCTCCGGGGACCCCTCTTCGAGGATCACGCCGTAGTCCATGAAGATGACACGGTCAGCGACCTCCCGGGCGAAGCCCATCTCGTGGGTCACCACGATCATGGTCATGCCCTCCTTTGCCAGGTTCACCATGACATCGAGCACCTCGCCGATCATCTCGGGGTCAAGGGCCGAGGTCGGTTCGTCGAAGAGCATGAGCCTCGGCTGCATGGCCAGGGCGCGCGCGATGGCCACGCGCTGCTGCTGTCCCCCGGAGAGCTTGGTCGGGTACACGTTGGCCTTTTCGCGGATGCCCACCTTGTCGAGCAGGGCATAGGCGACCTTTTCCGCCTCGTCCTTCGAACGCTTCCGGACCACGGTCTGGGCGAGGGTCAAATTCTGCAGCACCGTCTTGTGCGGGAACACGTTGAACTGCTGGAAGACCATGCCGACCTCTTCGCGCACCTTGTTGATGTTCACGTTCTGGTCGTAGATGTCGAAGCCGTCGACTACGATGGAACCGGCATTGACTTCCTCCAGCCGGTTGATGGAACGCAGCAGGGTGCTCTTGCCTGATCCCGACGGGCCTATGATGACGACCTTCTCGCCTTCGAACACGTCGAGCGACACGTTATCGAGGGCCTTGAGCGCCCCGAAGTACTTGGTGACACCCTTCATCTCCACCATCTTCTTCCGGCCGTTATTCTGCACTGATCTTTTCCTCCATGTGGCTGATGAGCTTCGAGAAAAACAGGGTGATCATGAGGTACACGAGCGCAACCATGGTATAGGTCTCGAAATACGTGAAGCTCTGGGACGCGAACTCCCTGCCTCGCCTGAGCAGATCGGCCACGGCCAGGATCGACACGAGGGAGGAATCCTTGAGCAGGGCCACGAACTCGTTCCCCACCGGCGGCAGAATGGTCTTGACCGCCTGGGGCAGGATGACGTGGTACATGGACTGGGCCGGTGTCATGCCGAGAGATCGTGCGGCCTCGGTCTGGCCCTTGGGGATCGACTGTATGCCGGCCCTGAATATCTCTCCCATGTAGGCGCCGTAGCATACGGCCATGGCGATGACCGCGCTCGGCAGCGGCGGCAGCTGGACGAAGCGCCCCAGCCCGAAATAGATGTAGAAAAGCTGTACGAGCAGGGGAATACCCCGGATGACCTCGACGTAAAGCGATGCGATGCCGTTGATGACGGGATTCCTGGATATCCTTCCTAGGCCCGTGAACAGGCCTATGACCAGGGCAAGCAGGATGGACAGCACCGTGACCTCGAAGGTCACCAGGATCCCGTCCGGGACGAACCTCATGATTTCGAGGTAGGGATCAGGCTTGTAGACGCAGAGAAAAACGGTCAGTGCAATGGCACCGAAGAAGGCCACCCGCCACGCGGTGAAGAGGCCGACATCCTCCTTGGTGGGGATGGCGGCCCCGTCGCCGACATCGATGAGAACCTTCTTCGGTTCCTCGATCTTCTTCTTTCCGAATCTCTTCGGGGTTATCTCAGCCACTTCTTTTCAAGCTCTTTGTTGATGCCCTTGCTCTGAACGGCCTTGATCCCCTTGTTCAGAAGGTCCACGAGCTGCTTGTTGCCCTTCTTCACCACGACGCCGTACTGTTCCTGGGTGAAAGGCTCTCCCACGATCATGAACTTGGCCTTGTATTCAGCCCTCTGGAGCGCATAGTCTGCAGCCACCGGCGTATCGCACACCACGCCGTGGATCCTGCCCGAGGCCATGTCCTCGAAGGCGAGTCCGATCTCGTCGTAGTTTTTGAGCTCAACGCCCTTGACCTTCTGGATCTCCATGGCACCGGTGGTCCCGATCTGGGCGCCGATCTTCTTTCCCTTCATGTCGGCCAGCGCCTTCACGCCCTTGGTGGTCTTGGGGACCACGAGGACCTGGCCGGCATTGATGTAGGGAAGCGAAAAGTCGTATTTCTTCTGGCGCTCTTCCGTGATGGTGACCGAGGAGATGACCGCATCGTAGTTGTTCGTGTCGAGCCCGGCGAAGATGCCGTCCCACGCGGTGTTCTTGAACTCGACCTTGAACCCCGCCTCCTTGGCCACCGCATTCATGAAGTCAATGTCGAAGCCGATGATGTTCTTGCTGGCATCCAGCATCTCCATGGGAGGCCAGGTGGCGTCCGTTGCGACCACGACCTTCTTCTCCGCTGCATAGAGATATGATGGAGCAATGGTTGCCGTTATGAAAATGAACATGAAACAGACTGCCGTGAAAAGACTGTAACGCCTCATAGGTTTTCCCCCTCATACGTGATTTTGATCCGTCTGTAGCTGTTTCGATAAGGCATTCAGGATGAGTAACACAATTTCAGGGGGCAGTCCATACCCTTGCTCCTGCTGGAGAAAGCCTGGCCGGCCGGCGCGACCTCGTGGGTACCCCGGGGGGACTATGGCGCACAGGGCGTTTCATCAGGCTGATTCCCGAGCATTTATCTTGACATCCGTGGGCCAAGGACATATGGTTCAGTACTGTTTGGCCGGCCACGAGCCGGTACCAGGGCAGGACCATGGCAAAGACCTCAGAGAAAAGACGCGAAGAGACAAGAGACCGCATCATCATTGCCGCCTGCGAGCTCTTCAGCAAGTACGGATACCACAACACCCAGGTCATGGACATCGTCAAGGCCGTGGGCATGTCAGCGGGAACTTTCTACAATCATTTCAAGGACAAGCGCGACCTCTTCGAGCAGATCACCATCGAGAGCCTGGAGACCCTGCGGGTGACGGTCAGGAGCCTGCGGGAACCCGTAGACATCTGGAATCCCCTTGAACGCGCCAAGATCCTGCAGGACACGTTCAATGCCATCTTCGATTTCGTGGACGCCAACCCGCAGCAGATCCTCATGCTCCTGCGCGTCAGCTTCGGCGTGGACGAGAAACTCGACGGCAGCGTGTGGGACTACTTCGTGGGCTTTGCCCAGGACGCAGGTGAAGACCTCCAGCGATGGACCCTCGACGGCGTCATCGAGGGCATCGATCCCATGCTTTTCGGCACGGCGGTGTGCGGCATGACCCTGCAGCTCATCCACTCCTACCTCGTGGAAAAGAAACACTCCCGCCAGGAGATCATCGAGAACCTCATCACGATGATTCTGGCCATGTTCGAGGCGTATCTCACCGAACAGGGAAAGAAAGCCCTCGAACTTGCAAGGCAAAACGCCTGACGGGAAACCCCTTACTACCTGAAATCAAAGAAATTTCTTGCGGCGTGCAGGATCATGTTGTCTTGAGTCTTGACACACAGGTGAATAGTAATTATCTTTCAGTGTAATGAATCTTCATTATCCATGCATGATGCCTGCCCCC
This sequence comes from Deltaproteobacteria bacterium, assembly GCA_017992605.1. Classification (GTDB taxonomy): domain Bacteria; phylum Desulfobacterota; class Desulfomonilia; order UBA1062; family UBA1062; genus MWEI01. Next base: position 210,622 of record JAGOOG010000001.1, on the reverse strand, counting down.
CTGTGAACCGGACAGGCGTATGATTGCACTGGCATATTGATCGAGAGGTTTCTCCATGAGGATTCCGTGCGGGGATGGCTGCTGTCACCCGGGTATTTCAACCCGGGATGATGGGCCTCATGCTCCACGGGAACGCACGGTCAGGCCCCTTTATCACAGTTGTCTCTACCCTGTCTCGATCCCGAGATGTCCGGAGGCGCCATGAACAGGATCGTGGATGATCTTTTCGTCTGCCCCAGGGAATGGATGGACGAGGAGTGTGTCGGTGTGGTCAGGCTCGTGCGCCAGTGGGCGGACAGGGAGATCGTCTCGAAGCGCATGGAGTACCGTCAGGGGTACGACCATCTCTTCGAGACCAAGCGCCGGATGCTCTGCATGGACATCGGCCTCGAAAAGCTCTGCATTCCTGCAGAACAGGGCGGGTTCGGGTGGAACAGCCCCGGCCGTGCACCGGGCCTGCTGACCCTCGCCTGCGAAATCGGCAGGGCCGACGCCTCGGCAGGCGCCCTGTTGGCAGCGTCTTGTTCCATCTGCACCCTCTTCTGCATGGAACACAACTCCAGCGAGGTCCTCTGCCGCTCCTTCCCGTCATCAGGTAGCGGGGACCAGCCGAGAACACCTGCCGTCATCCTGCCCGGCGCAGGGTTCAGCGGGAAAGAATCCGCCCTCTTCCTGGGACGGTCCATAGCTGCCAGGGCGACCCTGGAGGGGGGATCGTGCACCATAACCGGGGCCGGTCTGCGGCCGCTCTTCGCAGGCTCCCGGGCCGACCTCTTCTGCACGGTGTGTGCCGACGCGAAGGGCATGCCCTGCATCGCCCTGATCCCGGGGGATGCCCGGGGGATCAGGAGGGGCGGCGCCCTGCTCACCACCGGCCTCAACGCATGCACAAACGCAGAGGTGAGCCTTGACGGCGTCGAGATCCCCAAGGACCACGTGATCGATTATCCCGGCGCGGTCGAAGAACTCTACTCCTGGCTGAATCTGCTGCTCGGCGGTGTGAGCGTCGGCGCGGCCACAAACTTCTTCGAGCTGCTCGCGGACTGGAGCGACAACCGGGTCATCAAGGGCGGCACAAGACTCAAGGAAAACCCCCTCTGTGCATCGGTCCTCGCAGACGTGGCAGAGGAGATCGCCCTTGCAAAGATCCTGGCCCATGACCTTGCCTCGTTGATCGCACGGCCGGGAGCGCTTGGCGGTCCATCTCTCAGGCGCACCTTCACCTATGCAGGCATGATCGGCTCCCGCATCCAGCAGGGCGTCATGCGGGCCATGAACCGGGGGCTCGAACTCATGGGATCGGCGGGCTACGCCAAGGAGTGGCACGTTGAGAAGCACTGGCGCGACGTCAAGACCATCCAGTCCGTGCTCTGCGGCGTCGCTGCCGAGGTTCCGGTGAAGATGGACACAGCCAGGTTCTTCTACGACTGCACCGAGTTGTGACGGGAGGGGCGTGTTATGAAGGGTATCGACGATTTTTCCAGGCCTGAGGAATACATATCCCCCTTTGACCGACACTTCCGCCGCGTCATGAGGAATCACCTCGAAACGTGGGTCATGCCCGAGCGCCGCAGGTACGACGAGGACTGGAAGGATCATCGCCTCATAGGGCCTGCCTTTGACCGCCTCATGGTCGACCTCGGCCTCCAGAAGGCCCTCTTCCCCCAGGAGCACGGCGGCTGGGGCCTGGCCAAGTCCGACTCCGTATTCCGGGTGGGCTACATGCTCTGCGAGGAACTCGGCAGGGCCGACACGGGCATGGCCGTGGCGCTGGCCGTCACGTTCTGGCCTCTCATCGTGATCACGGTGGAACCCTACGTGAACGACCGGCTCATCGCCGAGTTCGCGCCCATGTTCTGCAACGCCAGGAAGGCCGTGTTCGCCGCCAACGCCATGACAGAGCCCCAGGGCGGGGCCGACATCGAGAACCTGGGACTGCTCGGAGGCAAGACCATCCGCACCACGGCCCGCCTCGAAGGAGACCAGTGGGTCATCAACGGCCACAAGCTCTGGCCGACCAACTCGGGCGGTGTTGCCAGCCTCTTCGGCGTTCCGTGCACCACGAACCCGGGCTCCTCCGATCCCCGGGACTTCGCCTTCATCTATGTCCCTGCGGCTCTGCCCGGCGTCACCCAGGGAGGCGCGTACGAGAAGGCGGGCATGGCCGCGGACAAGAACAGCGACATCTGGTTCGAGGACGTGCGCGTGCCCTCGTGGTACCGGGCCCACGGACCGGGCAGAGACGCCGAGGCCTTCTATCAGATCATCTCCTTCGGCCAGGTCATGAGCTGCGCCTTCCTGACCGGCGCCATGATGAACCTGTACGAACGTCTCGGTGAGTTCGTGTCCACCCGCACGTATGGCAACCGCCCCCTCAAGGAGAACGACGCCGTCGCCGCCTTCATAGGCCGGATAGCCGGCGACATCGACATCTGCCGCATCCTCGGCTACGAGGCCGCCATGATCGGCGACCGTCGCAACAAGCCCTACGGGAAACCCCTGATCTCCGAAGACGTGGTGGGCAGGATCCGCAACATCAAGGACTTCATGTCGGACCGGGCCGTGGACATTTTCGGGCGGGCCATGGACGTTCTTGGCCATTACGGCGCGGACCGCGAATGGGACATCGAGAAGCACTGGCGGGACATCAAGATCATCCAGCTCTGGATGGGCGGCAAACAGCTCTGCCAGATGGAGGCGGCCCGCTACTTCTTCAACTGCGAGACCATCTGAGGTGATGCCGTGGAAGACCATGCACGCAGAGGTTTCATAGAGACCAAGGCCGACGTCCTGGGTGAGGTCCTCGGCAAGACCGCCTTCAAGGAGAGCCTGAGGCTCTTCCTGAAGGACATCGATCCCGAGCACGGCCCGCTGTTCGTGCGTACCCTGCTGGAAAAGGACATCGAGGTCCCGCTTGCCGTGACGGGCGCGCTTCCCGCCATCGCCAACTCCCTCATAAAGGCGGCCTGCGAGCTCATCGTTCAGGTGCGGGAGAAATTCCCGGCGCCGCTGCTCGCTGGCTTCGTCGAATCCCTCCTTGCCGACATCGACAAGGATGACCTGGCCCGTCTCGTCACCGGATTCAACGACCTCGCGAGGGACCTCGGCCCGATCGTCCATGCGGCGTGGAAAACGGTGCAGGACAAGGCAGGACAATCCTGAGGAGGTGACGTCATGCGTACCGGCCCCCATGCGGGAGACAAGTCAGGCATCCTCGGCGTCATGCTCAGGTCCACGCTGCTCAAGGACATCCTCCGCACGAACATCAACGAGATGAGCCCGTCCACGGGCAGCGCCATGGTGAGGACCATGCTGCGCGAGGACCCCGAGGTCTTCTTTGCCCTCGTCAGCTCGCTGCCGGTCGTTGTCAACGGCATGGTGGCGGCGTCGACGGAGCTTGCCGTTCAGCTCAAGGAGAAGTATCCGCCCGAGATGCTCAGATCGTTCCTCATGGGCCTTGTCGGGGAGATCGACCGGGACGGCCTCAGGAAGTGCGGTGTTGCCTGGGCTAACCTGGCGTCGTCGCTCTGGGAGGCATCGGCCGACATCAGGACCGAGGCCGGCAGGGCTTTGCTGAGAAAGGGCCCTGCCGTCGTCTCGGGCTGTCTGAACAGGATAACCCGGGGCGTCAATGCGGTCGATCCCCTGACTCTGAGGGCCTTCCTGGCAAGGGTTCTCTCCGGGATCGACGCCGAAGAGACACGCAGGGCGACAGCAACCCTTGCAGGCGCCATGCTCGATCAGAAGTGGCACCTCGCCTCGTGGGCATGGTCGTTTGCGAGGAGCAGGCTGATGAAAAGACTGGGGCGCGGCCCAGGTGCGACCCCCTGAAGGAACCGTCGGGATGCCCAGCCTCATCGAGAGAAAACGGCAGTATACGCGGGACATGATCGTCGGGGCGGCCGAGGACCTGTTCAGCCGCCACGGGTACCACAACACCCAGGTCATGGACATCGTCAAGGCCGTGGGCATGTCGGCAGGGACATTCTACAACTATTTCAAGGACAAGCGCGACCTGTTCGCCCAGATCGCCCATCAGAATCTCTACGAACTGCGCCGCCGCATAAAGAAGCTCCGGGAGCCGGTGAACATCTGGGACCACGGCGACAGGGTGGAAAAGCTCAACGCGAGTTACGGCGCCTATTTCGATTACATTTCCTCCCACCGCCAGCAGTTTCTCATGATCCTGCGGGGAAGCTTCGGCGTGGACGAAGAGATGGACATCACCATCTGGAAGCACTATAGCGACATCGCCCAGGACCTGGCCGACGACATCCAGAGCTGGCTGGACATCGGCATCATAGAGGGGGTGAACCCGCTCACCATGGCCTACGCAGTCGTGGGAATGGCCATGCACCTCGGCCACAGCTATCTCATGGAGAAGAAATTCACCCGGGAAGAGGCGATCGCGACGCTGACGACCATGAGCCACCTCATGTTCGAATCGCACATGACAGAGGCCGGCAGAGAAGCCCTGGACGAACTGAAATAGAAGGAACGGAGAATGGATTATGAATGCCGCTGAAAACCGGACGCGGCCGGTTGAGGTCCTGGCCGGTATCGTGGGGGAAACCATCCGCTCACCGGGTGCGAAGACACTGATCGCCGAAATCGCCAGGGATCTCATAGAGACCTGGGCCGACAAGGGTGGCCTCAGGAGGAGGGTCGCGTCCCCTGCCAGGTGGGTGGTTTCTAAGGTCTTCAGGCCCGGGGGGAACGGCGTCGGCATATCGGCCCATGCCGGGAGACTCCTCACCGCATGGGCCAGGCAGGTCAACGCCGAGCATGCAGCCGACCCTGTCTGCCATGCCGCATCCCGCAGAGAAGCGTTTCATGGGTTCATGAAGAACACCGACTTCGGGGAGTTCCGCGAGATGGTGGAAAACTCCCGGAGGTGTTTCGTCGCGACCCTGGAGGCCTTCAACGGGCAGCTCTGGAAATACCCGGCCAAGGTGGGGAGCATCATGGGCACCCTGCTCGCCCTGGTCAATACGGGCATCGCTTCCGTGCGGACCTTCCTGACGCCCATCGAGAAGAACGTGGGCCCCGACCTCCTGGCCGACCTCCTGCTCTCTCTCCTCAGGGGTGTCGATGCCCGGGAGGTCGCAGGGCTCGTGAACTCCTCTGCAGAGTTCATCAGGCGCCTGCATACCGGGAACCTCCTCCTGGCAAGGGCAGGTAAGCCCCTGCTCCAGGTCTACCTCACCGCGCTGCTCAAAGAGGGGCTGCCGACAGTCGATCCGACGCTGCTGACAAAGGCCCGCATTGCCCTGGCCGAGGACCGGGAGGCCCTGGCCGGTGCCCTGGCCGATGTGCTCAGAGAACACCCCGAACTCGTGCTCGAAACGATCTCCTCCTATGGTTCCCTGACAACCCCCCTCCTCAGGGCCTTCTCGCGCAGGGCCCGCCTTTTCGACGAGCTGGACCGGGAGGCCCTCGCTCATGCTGTCTCGCAGGGCCTTTCAGACCTCGACACCTACGAGATCGCCCGTGCAGTCAACACCCTTGTCCGTGTCCTGAATGGTCTTCACGACACCAGACCCGAGGTATTTTCGGCCTTCCTCACGAGCGTGGCCGACTCCCTCGACACCGAGGAGATCAGGGCTGCCGTCGCCTGGATGGTCCCCGAGATCGCAGAGGCGGCAAGACCTGTTCTGGACGCATCCGTGCCGTCCCTGAAATCGTCGTTGCTCCCCACGGGGGGTGAGTCATGATCGATGCGATGAGAACTGTCGCACAGGGCATCGGCAACACCTCCGTACAGGAATGGAAGGATGAGGGGAAGAAGGTCATCGGCTATCCCTGCACCTTCGTGCCCGACGAGATCATCCATGCCGCTGGCATGCTGCCGTTCAGGCTCCGTGGAATCAATACCACCACGCTCTCCATCGGTGACACCTATTTCGGCCCCGTGATCTGCAGCTTCCCCAAGTGCATCCTCCAGCTCGCCGGACAGGGCGACTATTCCTTTCTTGACGGGGTGGTCATCGTCAACGGCTGCGATTCCATGAGGAGGCTCGACGAGTGCTGGAGAAAGGCCGGTGAAGACTATGCCGGCACCGTCCCGAAATTCTTCCACTATATGGGGGTTCCCCACAAGGTGGCGGATTACAGCGTCGCCTGGTACGCGGACGAGTTGCGCGCCTTCATGAAGCACCTCGAGGGGCACTTCGGGGTGAGCATATCCCCCGCCTCTCTGGGCAAGTCCATCAGGCTCTACAACCGTGGCCGCAGGCTGCTCATCGAGCTCGACGACATGAGGTCCTCCGCCGACACCCCGCTGACCGGCGAAGATGCCGCGGCCGTCGTGCTGGCCGGGTTCGCCATGCCCCGGAAAGACTACACCGGTGAGCTCAAGAAGATCGTTGCGGGCTTGAAAAAGGAACCCTCCGTGACCAGCGGCAGGAAGCGCCTCATGGTGGTGGGAAGCTCCAGCGACGACCTCGATTTCATGAGGCTCATCGAGTCCTCGGGCGGCGTGGTGGTGAGCGACACCATGTGCTTCGGTTCCCGGTCCTACCACGACCTCGTGGACGAAAAGACCGACCCTGTCAGGGCCCTTGCCGAGAGGTACCTGAGCCACAAGTTCTGCCCGCGCATGTTCGGTTACTACAGGGAACGGCTCGCCTTCATCGAGGAGCGTGCCCGCCGTGCCCGGGTGGACGGCATCATCCTCCAGAACATCAGGTTCTGCGACCTGCACGGCTCGGAGAACGGCATCTACGAGCGTGACCTGGAAGCCCGGGGCATCCCCTGCATGCGCATGGAGCGTGAGTACGGACCCCTGGTCGAGACCGGCAGGATCAGGATGCGCATCGATGCGTTCATGGAGAGGATCGCATGAAGAAGGAGACGAGGGAATACCAATACGACTGGAATGTCTGGACAATCATCCACAATGCCTCCAGCACCTATGAGGGCACGAGGAAGGAATACGACTCGCTGCTCGCCCTCATACCCCATTTCAGGGATGCCCTGGACGCGATCATCAGCCAGGGCGAGGCAGGCATCCTGCTCATGAAGCTGCTCGCTAAATACCTGAACAACGTTCTGAAGGCCCATGACGAGGGGAAGAAGGTGGCCATGACCACCTTCTGCTTCGCGCCGCCCGTCCTGTATGCCTTCGACGTGGTACCGCTCCTGCTGGAACCCATGACCGTCTTCGGCACCTTCATTCTCCAGCGCGGGACCGGGGAATACCTCGACTACTGCTGCGAGGTCGGCTTCACCGAGACCTCGTGCTCATCCCAGCGCGGGGCCCTGGGCGCGTACCTGGCGGGTCTCGGGGTCAGGCCGGACATGATCGTGTGCGACTCGCCGGGCATCTGCGACACCAACGCAAACTCGTACTCGTTCGCCGCCGCTTACATGGACATCCCCTTCTTCCAGCTCTGCTTCCCCCCCACGCTCACCGACGGGAGGGCCCTCGAGTTCCACCGGCAGGATTTCTGGAGTCTTGTCCGGTTCCTCGAGGAGCAGACGGGCAGGACCCTCGACATCGACCGCCTCAGGGAGGTGGTGGCCGAACTCGCCGTGCAGGCCGAACTCATAAACGAGTTCACCGAGCTCCAGCGTATCGTACCCTCGCCGGTGCCGAGCATCTTCACCCTGTTCCTATACTCGGGCAACTTCCTCATGGGCGGGACGAATGACTATACCGACCTGCTCAGGGTCATGCTCAGGCAGGTCAGGGAGAACGCTGCCGCCGGGAAGGCCGGTACCAGCTCGGGAAAGGAGCGGGCCAGAGGCTTCTTTTCCTACATAGATCACTACACGACGGATCTCGGGTTCTGGTCGTTCCTCGACCGGCAGGAGATCTCCCACCTCGGCTGCATCCTGAGCACATTCTGGGAAGAGGGAGCCGCATACGCTCTCGAGCGGCAGGATGCCGTCTACCGCATACGCAACGGGGGCATCGAGGACCTCATCGAAACCCTTGCCGTACAGAACTCCCGCATGCCCATGGTGAAGTCCATACGCGGGCCCTACGACGCCCCCAACATGTGGCTGGACGATACCCTCGTCATGACCCGGCTCCTGAACGCCGACTTTGTCGCCTATTTCGGTACCATCGGGTGCAGGAATACGTGGGGCATGGTGAAATCCTATGCCCGGGACCTTGAGCGGCGCGGTGTCCCGACCCTGATCATGTACTCGGATTCCTTCGATGACCGGGTGCAGTCCTGGGACGTGGCCATCGAGAAGATGGGCGAGTTCCTTCACCTGAGGGGGATCGTCTCATGAATGAGCGGGGATTCACGAATCAGAGGAGGACCACGTCATGATAGTTGCCGGATGCGACGTCGGCTCGTTGACGACCAAGGCAGTCATACTCAACCAGAAGAGCATCCTCGGCCATGCAATCGTCAACTCCACTTTCAGGCCCGAGGAATCGGCCCGTGAGGTCATGGAAAAGGCGCTCGCCGCATCGGGGCTGTCCATCGGTGATATCAAGTTCTGCGTGGGGACCGGCTATGGAAGGGACCGCGTTCCCTTCGTGGGCAAGGTGGTGTCCGAGATAGCCTGCCATGCCAAGGGCGCCCACTGGCTCCTGCCTTCGGTGAGGACCGTCATCGACATCGGCGGCCAGGACTGCAAGGCCATAAAGGTCGATGCCAGGGGCAATGTGGTGAAGTTCTTCACGAACGACAAGTGCGCCGCCGGCACGGGCAGGTTCCTGGAGGTCATGGCAAAGCTCATGGGCCTGAGTCTCGACGAACTCGGAAGGCTCTCGAACCAGGCAGGAGAAGCCCTCCAGCTGGCCTCCACCTGCACGGTCTGGGCTCAGGCCGAGGTGGTACACCACCTCAACGCGAAGAAATCCAAGGCCGACATAGCCGCTTCGGTCAACCGGGCCATGGCCGGCAGGGTCGCCATCCTCGCCCGGAGCGTCGGCACCGAGAAGGATGTGTGCATGACAGGCGGGGTCGCCAAGAACATGGGCGTCATTTCCTCCCTCGAAAAACTCCTCGGTGTCAATATCCGCAGGCTCCGCCAGGACCCCCAGATCATCGGCGCCCTGGGTGCCGCCGTCTTCGCCAGGGAAAGAATGGAAGGAGCATCGAGATGATTACTGCGGGCTGCGATGTAGGTTCCCTGAGCGCCAAGGCGGTTATCCTGGAGAACGGCCAGATCCTCGCCTCGAACGTCATCTTCGCGCGCCCCGAACCGGAGGATTCCGCCAGGGACGCCATGGGGGGGGCCCTTGCCTCTGCCGGCCTCACCATGGGCGATATCTCATGCTGCATGGGCACGGGGTACGGCAGGAACTCCATACCCTTTGCCAGGGCCGTCGAGTCGGAGATCGCCTGTCACGGCAGGGGGGCCCAATGGCTCCTCCCACGAGTGCGCATGGTCATCGACATAGGGGGCCAGGATGCCAAGGCCATCAGGCTCGACGCTCAGGGCAATGTCATCCGCTATGCCTACAACGACAAGTGCGCGTCCGGAACCGGGAGGTTCCTCGAGATCATGGCAGGGGCCCTGGGCGTCCCCCTTGAGGACATGGGCGGCATCTCGCTGTCATCAGGAAACCCGGTGACCATCTCCAACCAGTGCGTGGTCTTTGCAGAGACCGAGATCATCTCGCTCATCAACGATGGCAGGGCCCTGCCGGATATCGTCGCCGGCCTTCACCGGGCCATGGCTCACCGGGTCGCGTCGCTGGCACGCGGCATCGAACTCGACCGCGAGATAACCATGACCGGCGGAGTCGCCAAGAACACCGGCATGTTCGCCGCGCTGCAGGAGGCCCTCGGCGTGAGGCTGACCGCACTGGAGGTCGACCCCCAGATCATAGGCGCCCTCGGGGCGGCGGTAATGGCCCGCGATCTTTCTGCAGGGGCCGGCCAGGGAAACCATGGAGCTCTTTGAGGACATCATCCGCCAGGTCCGCCAATTCGTCGATGCCAGGCCGCAGAGGCTCTGCCGGGCCGGGGATGTACAGGTTCGCTGGCCGTCGGGTGGTCGCAGGGGCATCGTCATGAAGGAAGACCTGGGTCTCGAACTGGGAAGTCCGGATAAGGAGTCCGTCAGCAGCCTCCTGTGGACCGGAGACCTGTCCCTGGTCGAGGACGGGACCATCACCCTTGTCGGCCCGGACTTCTCCGAGACCGGGGAACGGTCCCTTCCCTTCGGCAAGGTGGTCCTGGCCGGGGTGGAGGGCTTCACCGAGGACAACACCCACGATCGCTACCGGGACCTTGACCTTCTCAGGTACGACCTCGACCTGAAGGGGTTCATGATCAGGGCCGTGTCCCAGTACCAGAAGGAGTGGTGCAGGATCAGTGCCGAGGCCATCCGATCCGGTTTTTCAGCGCCCATCCTTGCCTCGTCCGTCATGAACCTGTTCCGCACCAAGGGCTACGTGAGATCCATCGAGGTCATCGTGGTCACCTCGTCGCCGGAAGACGTGAGGGCGCTGCGCGATGTGGTCGCCCCGGCCGGCAGGATCGTCGCAGCCATGGACAAGATGGCCGCCGAGATGACCGCCGACTGCGAGGACTGCGAGTACCAGGACGTGTGCGCGGATGCAGAACAGCTCAAGGCCGTAAGACGCTCCATGCAGAGGAGAAACAGGGAGGTTGGACGTGCCTGATACGACGAGAATAGCGCTGTGCGGCAAGGGGGGCGTGGGCAAGACCTCCGTCGCTGCCATCATGGTGAAGCTCCTGAGTGGGAACGGTCGCAGAAAGGTCCTGGCCATCGATGCGGACCCTGCCTGCGGCCTAGCCGTGGCCCTGGGCGTGACGGTCTTAAGGACAGTGGACGACATCAGGAAGGACCTCATCGACAGGCTTAGGCAGGGCATGCCTCAGGCAGCCCCCCAGACCCTCAGACAGCTCGATTACGAGGTGTTCGGCGCGCTGCACGAACAGGACGGGTTCGCCATGCTCGCCATCGGGCGACCCGAGGACGAGGGGTGTTTCTGCAAGGTCAATTCGCTCCTCAAGGACATCATCGTGGAGCTGGCGGGGTCGTTCGACGTGGTCGTCATCGACGGTGAGGCGGGGGTGGAACAGATCAACCGCCGGGTCATGAAGACCGTGGACCACCTGGTCCTCGTCTCGGACACCTCGGCCAAGGGTATCGGCGTCGCCGGGTCCATCGCCCACGTGGCCGCCGACAACAGGGCGGTGGACTTCACGAGCATGGGCCTCGTGCTCAACAGGGTCAAAGATCTCTCTGAGGTCGACGACATCAGGACAAGGACAGGGCTGCCCATCTACGGATGGATCGCCGAAGACGACCTCATAAGGGAATTCGACTTCAGGGGGAGGTCTCTGACGGAACTTCCGGAGACCTCTTTTGCACTGGGTGTCGTCGCCGACATTCTCGGAGGCATGGGTCTCCTGGGCAAGGCCGGGGAGTGATGCCATGACCGTGCCAGCAGGGACCATGCGCCTGTTCGAGGAACTCCTGGAAAGCCCCCAGAACGCCCTCGTGGAGCAGGCCTCCCGGGACGGCCGCATACCCATCGGCTATTCCTGCTCCTTCGTGCCCGAGGCGCTGCTCATGGCGGACCGGCTCTTCCCGGTCCGCCTGAGGGCACCCGGCGTCGCGGGCACAGAGATCGCTGACAACTACATGTCGGCGCTGACCTGCTCCTACACGCGCAGCCTCCTCGAGTTCGCCGTTGACAACCGCTACGACCTCATCCGGGGGTGGGTCTTCGTCCCCTCGTGCGCACACACGCAGCGCCTCGTGGACAACCTGGAATATCTCACGAAACCCGCCTTCAGCCATGTCATCGACGTGCCCCGCAAGGTGAACGACGTCACCACCGCGTGGCTCGCCGATGAGCTGGAGATACTGGCACAGAGGCTCTCCGACCACTTCGAAGTCGACATGGGCACTGCCTCCCTCGAGGAGGCCATCGACTGCTGGAACACCTTCTCCGGTGTCGTGCTCTCCCTGGGCGCACTGAGGAAAAGACCGCGCCCCCCCTTGACAGGGGCCGACTTCCACCGGGTCGTCATGGCGTGTCTCGCCTCCCCCACGGACCTTATCCTCCCGGCCGTCCTGTCGCTCTACCGCCGGATCGAACACGAGGAAGGCACTGCCGACTGTCGTGCGCGCCTCATGCTGGTGGGCGCGCACCTCCACGATCCTGCGTTCCTCGCCGCCATCGAATCCCAGGGCGCGCTCGTGGTGGCCGACCGGTTTTGCACGGGCTCCATCCCAGGGCTCCTCCCGGTGGAACCGGACGGAGACCCCATCAGGCGCCTGGCCGCGCACACCTTCAGGAAGACCCTGTGCCCGCGAATGATGGAGGACTTCGACCGCAGGCTGAAGACCATCCTCGACACGGTTGAGGAATTCCGCGTGGACGGTGTCGTCATCGAGATCATCAAGTTCTGCGACCTCTGGGGAGTGGACGCCATGCCCCTCGTCGCCGCGCTCAGGAAGAATGGCGTACCTGTCCTGAAACTGGAGCGGGAGTACGCCGCCGGGGGAGAAGGCCAGCTGCGCACCCGCGTCCAGGCATTCATCGAGAGCCTCGGCAGATAGCGGCCTGAAAATGAGGGACGCCGTGAAGAACATGGTCGGGAACGTGACATATCTACTCGCCAATCTCAGAGAAACAGGCCGGAGACTCTGGCACAACTCCCTCGCGGAATACCTCCTCCACGCGCACACATCGAAGGACCTGGCCGTGTACATGAAGTACTGGGTGCTCAATTATACGACCATCGTCGGATTTCTCGTCGAGTGTGCCATCACCCTCGGCCCGGCCAGATTCGTACGGACCCTCATACGGAGCCCCTGGATCCTGACACTGCTGAAGGTGAACGCCCTGTCGAGGAGGTTCCTGAAGGGAAGGACAGGCCGTTATAACGAGGCGATCTGCATGACCATGCACACCATCGTCGCCGGGACGGTGTGGCTGCTGTGCGAGATGTTCTTCGACCCCGAGCGTCTTGTCGTGAACGAAGACCTCGTGCCCCCCGACATCGCCCATGCCATGGGGTTGAGGTGCTATCTCCTCGAGGCCATGGGCATAGTCCTTCCCATGCTGGACCCAGAGATATGCCTGGAGTACATCGACGAGGCGGAGAACGAGGGGATCAATCCCGATTCCTGCAGCCTGCCCAAGGCGACCATCGGCATGGTGCTTAAGGGTCACCTGCCCGGGGGCAAGGCCGTCGTGAGCTCCAACCTGCCCTGTGACGCAGGAGCGGCTTCGTACACCTACTTCCAGCGGGCCTTCGGCGTACCCATCTACCGCCTCGATGTTCCGTATCACTTTCATACCGAGCGCGCCGTGGACCTGTTCGTCGAGGACGTCAAAGGCATGATCGCATTCCTCGAGGAACACACGCCGGGCCGCATGGATTGGGACCGCTTCAGGCAGATGTGCGAGAACCGCAACCGCATGCTGGAGCTGGAGCGGGAACTGTGGGACATGCTCCGGGTGAGGCCGAGCCCCCTTGCCAGCGAGGCCGTGTGGATGAGCCACCTCTGGCATTTCAACGTGACCCCTGAGTTCAGGGGCTCGACGGAGCACTTCGAGCGTCTGGTGACGCTTGCCCGGAAGAATCTCGAAGAAAACCTCCCTGCCACGGTGAACGAGCGGTACCGGGCGGTGTGCTGGAACCCGCCCTTTCTCCACTTCCCCGACATATTCAACTGGGCGGAGCGCACCTATGGCCTGACCATCCTGAACGACAGCATGAGCTACAACCACCTCGAACCCATCGACACCGCCACGCCCGAGTCCATGCTGCGCGGCTGGAGCAGGATCGTCATGCATGGTCCCATGGTCCGTCACACCCGGGGGCCTGCGGAGAACTACCTTGACGACATCTTCCGCATGGTGAGACAGTTCGACCTCGACATGGTCTGGGTGGCCAACCACGTGGGCTGCAAAAGCGGCCAGGCCATGAACGGCATCCTCCGGGAGAAGTGCCGCGAGAAAGGGATACCCCTGCTCATCCTCGACTACGACCTGAGCGATCCGCGTATCGTATCCCACGACAATATGATGAGACAGGTGGAGCACTTCATGGACAACGTCATGAAGGCACCCCGGCTCGATGGATGAGGTGAACATGGACAAGAGGAACAGATATTTCGGCGGATGTGACGTCGGATCGACGACCGGCAAGGCCGTTATCCTTGACGAAGGCGGATCCATCGTTGCCAGCTCCATCGTACCCACAGAGATAGACCCGGAGCTGACGTCCACCATCGCCATGGACAAGGCCTGCGCCTCTGTCCCAGGGCTGAGCAGCTTCCGTGACTTGGCATGCCTGGTCGGTACGGGCTACGGACGCAACGAGGTCGCCTTCGCCGACAGGAACGTCTCCGAGATTAGCTGCCATGCCATGGGCACCTTTTCCTGCGACCCCCGCATCAAGACCATCGTTGACATCGGCGGCCAGGACGTGAAAGCCATCGCCGTCGACAAAGACGGATCGGTTCTCGAGTTCGCCATGAACGACAAGTGCGCCGCCGGCACGGGCCGGTTCTTCGAGGCCATGAGCAGGACGTTCCGCATGGACCTCGACAAGTTCTCCGAGCTCTCGCTCAGGGCGAAGAAGGTGATCCCGATCACCTCCCAGTGCAGCGTCTTCGCAGAGAGCGAGGTGATAAGCCTGCTCGCCCGTCGCAACCCGCCGGAGGATGTTGCCGCTGGCATCCAGGCCGCGGTCTCGAAACGCTGTTTCACCCTGCTCAAGCGGATCGGCATGCAGCCGCTCGTGACGGTCACCGGCGGCTGCGCCAAGAACAGGGGCCTCATCAAAGCCCTTGCCAGGATCATCACCATGGAAGTAACATCCCTTCCCGTGGACCCCCAGATAATCGGGGCCCTGGGTGCGGCGGTCTTTGCCCGCAGGGAATTCCTGAACAGGAAGGGTGCATGAAATGACCATGCGAGGGGGTTGCATGCCATGCAGGATTTCCAGGACAGGCTCGTCTTCATAACCGGAGGCTCGAGCGGCATCGGGCTGGAGACAGCCAGGCTGTTCTCGTCCCTTGGCGCACACGTTGCCGTCTTTGCCAGGAATGCCGAGCGGCTCGAGCAGGCCAGGCAGGATATCGAGGGGCACCGCAGGTCGTCTGGCCAGAAGATCTCCGCCATGACCGTGGATGTGGCTGACCATATGGATGTCGAGGAAAATATGCGCTCGGCGGTAAAGGACTTCGGCACCCCCGACATCGTCGTCGCCAACGCCGGTGTCGGGTACGCGGACCGGTTCGAGAACATCCCCTACGAGGAGTTCGATGCGCTTATGAAGACCAATGTCTACGGCGTGCGCAACACCATCGCCGCCCTGCTGCCTTCCGTCAGAGGCCGGGGCGGGCATGTGGTCATCGTCTCGTCGGCGGCAGGGCTCATGGGCATGTACGGGTATTCCGCATACGGGACATCCAAGTTCGCCCTCGTCGGGTTCGCCGAAAGCCTCAGGTCCGAGCTGAAACCGCTGGGCATCCCGGTGACCCTGGTGTGCCCCGCCGAGGTAGACACCCCCTTCGTCCCGAGGGAGGCACAGAAACTCCCCCCCGAGGCCCGGGCCGTGAAGAGCTTCTGCGGGCTCATCGGGCCGGAACGCGTGGCCAGGGCCATCGTGAAGGGCCTTTCGAGGAACAGGTTCCTCGTGATACCCGGGATACTGACCAATATCATGTACCTGGTTCACCGCCTCACCGGCGGACTCGCCACGAGGATCACCTCGGACCTCGTGGTCAGGCTCGTCCAGTACAGACAGCGGCAATGAGCCCCTCTTTTCTTCTTCGTTTATCATTAGAGTCTGACTGTTGTGCACCCTGTGCCCTCGCATGCCCCATGGTTCTCTTGGTGTTTGCCCGAGAATGTGGTATGAGAAATACACTCGGTCATGCCTGCGGGCATTCGGCCGATATTGTATGAATTTCACCATCACGTGCGAGACCGCACGAGGTCAGACGGGGTGGGATTATTTTGATACGGGAAGGCGTTGTCATGAAAACCATCTGCTTATCGATGCTGTTCGTCCTTTCGCTGGGATTGTCCGGATGCTCCACCGTTCACATCGACTGGGACATGGCCACCGGCATCAACACCATCGAGGCCTACGACGAGTTCCTCATGAAGCATCCGGACAGCGAGTTCACCGAGCAGGCCCTGGCAAAAGTCGAGCCCATGAGGTTCCAGAAGGCCCTCGAGGAGGGAACCGTCAGGGGCTTTTCCGTCTACCTCGCACGATACGACAACGGCGTCTACGAGAAGGAGGCCCGGGCCAAACTGAAGACACTCCGCTGTTCGGACCCGAAGCTCCTGAAGAAGGACCTGCCATCGTGGCTGAAGAAAGGGGACCCATCGGATCCCCTCCACCGGACCAGCTGGTATCTCGACAGGTCATACATAGGGGTTCCGCCCAGTGACATCGGAAGGGGGTACAAGGCTACCTGCGACGATCCGGATTACCCCATGGACCTGGCGTGGGAACCGGGTCACCTCGTGTATTTCAGCGGGCGGGGCGTCATCGTGGGACCCGACGGCACGGCGGTTCTTGTCGGGTACAACTGCCCCTGAGGTCGGGAAGCACCCCCGGCAGGCCTCAATCCTTGCCCTGGTACTTGAACGAGACGCTCAGCTTGGTGCGATAGCTCGTCACCTTGCCGTTCTCGATCTGGAGATCGAGTTCCACGACCTCGGCTATGCGGAGGTCCTTGAGCGACTTCGATGCCGTCTTGACCGCGTTATCCGCCGCCTTCTCCCACGACTCCGTGCTCGTTCCGATGAGTTCGATGACCTTGTAGACACTGTTCGCCATGACGCTCTCCTTTCACGACACTATGGTCTGCCGCATCCCCTGACTCGTCAGAGGAATCACCAGTGCGACGAATGCTTGTGAAACTTGGGTGTGAGGGTGAAGATCATGTGGTACCTGAACGAGATCTGCATCTTCACCCGATAGACGAGATGCCCGCCCTCGTCGGGATGCATGTCCATCTTCACGATCTTTGCGATGCGGGTATCACGTATGATCCCGTCCGCAGTCCTGATGGCTTCCTGGGCCGCCTTTTCCCAGGATTCGCTGCTGGTTCCCACGAGATCGATCACACGGTATTCACGCTCCGCCATGTCATGCTCCTTTCATTCCAGTTCCATCGGAGAGAACGCGTACCATGCATGGTGACCCGGGCACCGTCTCCCAACGTGCGGTGAAAATTCCGTTCGGGTGTCTCATTCCATGTCAAATGACGAGCTATGAAAGTTCATCCTTTGAATAAATAATAAAGTATATTTCGCCCGATGCAATATGGCCCGTCGATTTTTTGGCCCCTTGAGGCCTGTTGGCTCGGGCTTTCGATGAACAGGGGTCGCTGTTGACAAACCCCACCCGTCCCGTTACACCTGGAATGTCAGTCACATCGTGCCTTAAAAAGGGAGGAGTCATGAATCTCGTCTATGAGAAAGTCGGACACGTCGCCAAGATAGGTCTCAACAGGCCCAAACAGCTCAATGCGCTCGACCCCGGGATCCTGCTCGAGCTCCACAAGACATGGATCGACATCAACGAGGACGCGAACATAAGGGTGGCCGTGCTCTACTCCGCCCTGCCCGGCATCTTCTGTGCGGGCATGGACCTCAAGACCGCCATCCCCATCCTGACCGGGGCAAGGGCCCCGGAAAACGAGGCTGAGAAGTGGATCGCCTGCGGGTGGGACGGCTGCGGCGTGGGCGAGGCCATGCTCAAGATGAGTTTCGTGAACAAGCCGGTCATCGCCGCCATCCACGGGTACTGCCTCACGGGAGGCTTCGAGATGGTCATGGGCGCGGACCTCAGGGTGGCCTCCGACGATGCGGTCTTCCAGATGCGCGAGGCGAGCCTCGGGATCATGCCCACGGGTGGAGGCAACGTCTTCCTGCCCCGCCACGTGGGGACCTGCCGTGCCCTCGAGATCCTGCTCACGGCAGGCAACTTCGACGCGAAGACCATGTACGAGTGGGGCTTCCTCAACCGCGTGGTACCGAAGGACAAGCTCATGAAAACCGCCATGGAGCTGGCGGAGAAGATCGCCGCCAACGGACCGCTGGCCACCCAGGGCATCATCCGCTTCAACCGCGAGATGCGCATGCGGGAGCTCAAGGACCTCTTCATCCGCGAGGTTGAAATCGGCATGCCCATCTTCTCCAGCGAGGACGCCCGGGAAGGGGTGCGCGCCCAGAAGGAAAAGAGAAGGCCCGATTTCCCGGGCAGGTACTAGGACCGTCCATGGAAGGCGGCACCGATCTGCGCAGCATCTTCGAGCCGAGAAACATCGCCTTCATCGGCGCTTCCTCCGACGTGTTCAAGTGGGGGTTCAACATCCTCCATCACATCGTGAAGCGCGGTTACTCCGGCGGCATCTTTCCCATCAACCCCCGGGGCGGGCAATGGTTCGGCAGAAAGGTCTATGCAAGCCTCGACGAGATCGACGAGCCCATCGATCTCGCCGTCATCGTGGTGGCGGACAGCCTCGTGCTCGACACCGTAAAGCGGTGTACGGCGAAACGGATCCCCGCCGGGATCGTCATCACGGCGGGCTTCTCGGAGACGGGCCAGGCAGGGGCCTCCCTCGAGCGTGAGATCGTCGCGGCGGCACGTACGGGTGGCATGCGCCTTGTCGGCCCCAACACCATGGGTGTCTACAGCGGCTACCCGACCATCATGCACGCGCTCATGGGCTCCATGCCCCTCCAACCCGGCGGCGTGGCACTGGTGGTACAGAGCGGGAACCTCGGCTCGTCCATATCGTACCGCTTCCTGCGCCGTAAGGTGGGCATCAGCAGGCTCATCAGCTCGGGCAACGAGGCCGACCTGAAGCTGGAGGATTTCCTCGAGTACCTCGAGCACGACGAGAAGACCCGGATCATCTGCCTCTACGTGGAGGGCCTGCGCGACCCCCGCCGTTTCTTCGAGTCAGCCCGGAGGATATCGCCCGTCAAGCCCGTCGTGCTCATCAAGGGCGGCAGGACAGGCGTAGGCGCCCTCGCCGCCATGTCTCACACCGGCGCCATGGCCGGCAACGACGAGATCTTCTGCTCCATGTGCAGGCAGTCCGGTATCATCCAGGTGCAGACCATGGACGAGATGGTTGACGTGACAGGCATGCTCATGCAGCCCGCGATCCCGGGCAACCGCGTGGTCATCATCACCTCGGGCGGCGGCTGGGGGGTGCTCGCCACCGACGCATGCGAGTCGGCAGGTCTCTTGGTCGAACCCCTTGACCCGTCACTGGTTCAGACGCTGGACAGGATCCTTCCCGCCTACTGGAGCAGGGGCAACCCCATCGACCTCGTCGCGCCCTCCCGGGTCGGCGTCATCACGGACACCATCACCGAACTCATGGAGCACGCCGGCGTCGATGCAGTCCTGCTCATGGGCCTCGGCTACATGTCGTTGCGTGCCATGGGGTGGAGAAAATCGGACACCCTTCCCCAGGAGGTGGTGAGAGACGCGGCAGAGATGATGATCCGCGAGGAAACCAGACTCTTCGAACTGGTGGTCGAGCTCATCGGGAAATACCAGCGACCCATCGTGCCGGTCATCGACATCATGTCCTTCGACTACCGTTTCGAAAACAACCCGGTGGACATCCTCGACGGCCATGGCATCATGTCCTACCCCGCACCGGACCGGGCCGTGTTCGCGCTCTCCAGGGCCGCATCCTACCATCGCTGGGTCAGGGAGTCGGCCATGCCACTCCATTGCAGCGAAGCCGCACGCGCCACATGAGAAGGTTCGCCGGCATTGCCGGCTTCTTCCTGAAGTCGCGCCTGTTGGGCCGGGATATCCCGCTCATCGCCAGCTTCAAGCTCACCTACCGCTGCAACCTCGCATGCGGGGCGTGCCCGTTCCATGTGCTCGCGGGCGGACCGGGAACCCACATGACCTGGGATGTCGCCTGCAGCCGCCTCGACTCCCTTTCACGGGGCGGCTGCCCCATCGTCGTCTTCGAAGGCGGCGAACCCCTCCTGTGGACCGACGGCAGCCGCACCTTCAGCGACCTCGCGCGGCACGCCCGCCGGAGATTCTCCTGCGTCGCCGCCACCACGAACGGCACCGTTGCCCTCGACGTTCCCACGGACATCCTCTGGGTCAGCGTGGACGGCATGAGGGAAACCCACAACGCCCTGCGGAGCGGCTCCTACGACCTGGTGATGGAGAACATCCGTTCATCGGTCCACCCGAGACTCTATGTCCACATGACGCTTAACAGGCGCAACTGGCGGGAACTCGAGGGCATCGTGCAGAAAGTCTCGGCCATGCCGTCCGTCAGGGGGGTCACGATCCAGCTCTTCTACCCCTACAAACAGGGCGAAGAACCCCTCGCCCTTTCACCCGAGGAGCGGCTGAGCGCCCTCACCAAGGCCCTCCGTCTCAAGAGGAACGGCTACCCCGTGCTGAACTCGGCCTGGGGTCTCGAGGCCATGATCGACAACACCTGGACGTGCAGGGAACGCCTGCTGGCCAACATCAATCCGGACGGCGGCATGCAGGCGGGGTGCTACGTGAGAGACAGGGGCGAGGTGGCCTGCTCCCAGTGCGGGTTCACCCCCGTGGCCGAGGCGTCGGGCGCCTATGCCCTGCTCCCCGGGCCGCTCTTGGCGGGCATGCGCCTCTTCCTCGCCCGGTAGGCAGGACGCTCAACGCCTTTCGAACCGCAGCACGTGGTATTCCCATGGACCCAGGTCCACGTAGAGCCCCGACGAGGCAATGTCCGTGCCCTGCCGATCGAAGACCCCCGGGCCCATGCAATCGGTCAGTCTCCACAAGCCCTCCGAGACCCTGAGGGAGGGCAGGTGCACCCTTCCCTGGGCTTTCCTGCCCGAGAGGTTTATCACGACCAGGCACCTCTGTTCGTCTTTGAGCCAGCACCACGCGAGGAGATTCCTGCACGTGAGGTTGTCCGGCCAGCCTGCAACCTCGCAGAGGCTCCACGCGCCCCGGCTCATCAGGTCTGTCCGGGTGGCCCCGAGCAGCCTTTCATAGAATGCCCTGAGCCTCCCGTTTTCCTCTTCATGCGGTCTCCGGCCCAGCTGGACAGGGACCCTCACGATCCTGCCCTCGAACTGCCCCTCGTGGAAGAGACGTGCCCCGGGCAGGGTCGCGACCGCCACCGCCGCTGCCATTGCCCTGCCCTCCTCGAAAACGGATGCGGCCCTCGGCTCGTCGTGGTTTTCCATGAACCGGACAAGCCGTTCCTGGTATCCTGTGTCCGCGGTCAGGTGAAGGCGCACCCCTTCGGCATTTCCACGGACGAGCCGGTCATAGAGCCGTTTGTCGTAGCAGTAGTCGAACCCCTGCTGGAGGAGCGACCACTCGAGGTCCCAGTAGGCCTCGGCCAGGAAGAGCACGTCCGGGAAATCCTCCCTGACGGCAGGGATGACCTCCTGCCAGTATTCCTCCTCGGGGGGCGGCCCGGCATGTTCACCCCAGGTCCTCTCGAACACGTCGTTCATGACGAGCATGGCCATGTCACAGCGCATGCCGTCGCACTGGGTGGCTATCTCCCTGACGGTGTCGATGGATGCGCCGCGCACCCCCCGATGAAAGGCGTTGAGCTGGAGCACGTCCGTCCATGCAGGGAAATACGGGTCCCTGCCGAGGGCGAACACCCCGTCATGGAGCCTCACGAATGCGGCGGGGTCTTCATCCAGGTCCTGGTCGTCCCCGGCGATCAGGTACTCTGGGTGGGCGCTGACCCAGGGGTGGTCGATCGCCACGTGGTTCGGCACGTAATCGAGCACCAGAAGGATCCCCCTCTTGGCAAGCTCCTTTCTGGCATGCGCGAGCCCCTGTCTTCCGCCGAGCCGCCCGTCGACCTCGTATCGGTGCACGCAGTAGGGGGATCCGAGAACATCCTCTTCGTGAAGGTCCTCGAGGACCGTCCTGTAATCGTCACCGAGCCCCGGGTGTTCAAGGGCGATTTTCTTTCCCAGGGGGCTCCGCTCCCACACCCCCATCAGCCAGACCGCGTCCATGCCGAGTTCGGCGAGGGCGTTCCACGCCTCTTTCGGGACCGTCGCCAGGCTGATGTCGGAACCACGGGCGGCACTCATCTCCCGGAGCCATACCAGTGTGTTGATCTCGTAGATGCGTGGATTCTTCGGCCATGTGAGCATGTCCACTCTCCCCTCGAACAGATTGATGCCTCTCCGGGATGACGGAGCAGACCTCAGCGGATCCTCTTGAGCCTCTTCTCGATCCTGTCGCGATCGGGCTCCGGCATCCCCTTGACGGAAAGACCCTGCCTGTAGGCGGCCTGTGCATCCGCCGTCCTCCCCTTCTTCTCGAGGAGCTCTCCCATGAGCAGGTAGGCATCGGCGTGAAGGGGGTGCGCACCGATCAGCCGTCCGAGCACCTCGATGCTCTCGTCCCATTGGCCGTCCTGCTTGAGGAGTTGCGCCAGGGTGTATCCATACGAGGCATCGGGTTGCAGTTCATATGCCTTCCTGGCCCAGGCTATGGCCTCATTCAGGCGGTCAGCCGCTGTTATCACGGCGAGGTTGTAGGCCGCGGCGGCCATGGTGGGGTCGCTCTTGGTCGCCCTTTTCAGGTAGGCGACAGCCTCGCGTTGATTGCCCTTTCTGTTCTTCAGCAGACCCATGGTCAGGAGCGCCGGGGCGTCCTCGGGATCTATCTGCAGCGCCGCGTTCAGTTCCGCCTCCGCTTTGTTCAGGTCACCGAGCCTTGCATGGGCGATGGATGCTTGCACGTGGGGTACGGCGGCACCGGGGTTGAGCCTGGACGCCGTCTCGAATGCCATGAGCGCATTGCGTGCATCGCCCTGATCGAGGAAATAGGAGCCCATGCCGACGTGGGAAACCCAGTTGTCCTGCTGCACCATGAGGGATCCGAGGTATTCCCCGGTTGCCCTGTCCACTATCCTTGCCTTCTCGCCCGGGAGTTCACCCCTTGGGTGATGGAGCAGGGCCGACGCCGCCCTGATGCGCACGATGCGGACAGGGTCCGCAGCGGCCTTGACCAGCTCACCGGTAACCTCGGGCGTCACGACTGCCCCGAGGGCCGTGGCCGCCGATGAACGCACCAGTGGCGATCCGTCGTGGAGCGCCGTGAGCAGCACCTTCACCTTGGATGCGTCGGCGCACTCACCGAGGAGACGGACGAGGGAGGCACTGAACACCTCGTCCCGGTCAGGGAAGCGCAGGTAGGCGAGCGTCTCCTCGAGCCTCGACCAGTCTTTCCTGCGGGCCCTCGCGAGGAGTTCGGCCCTCCTGAGGTACGGGTCCTGATAGTCCGGCCGGTACCGTGTCCTCACCCACGCGTCGGCCCAGTCGTTTCCCCTGTCACCGTGACAGGTGATGCATGCGTTCGGCGACGTGTAAATCGCCGAGGACGCCGGTGTCGGGGGCAGCATGGAGTGGTCCGTACGCCGCATCGTGCCGGAGGAGGTGGTGGGCATGTGGCAGGACACGCACAGGCTTCCCGAAGACAGCGACCCATGGTGGGAATGGCTGGCAACGGCGCGTACCGTCTTCTCGTGGCACGGCAGGCACGCATCGTTCGCCTTTGCCCTTTCCTTGAACCTGTATCCACCGCCCAGGGTATGGCAGTGGAGGCAGTCGAGCCTGCCGGAGCGGGCGCAGGGACTCATGAGCCAGGAGGTATAGGTATGGTTCGCACCGTGATCCCTGCCGTCAGGGAAGAAGCCCTCGTCCTCGAGGGTGACAAGGTCGAAGTGGTCGAAGAACGGCTCTGAGGGAACGTAAGAGGCCGTGACAGGCGACATGGAGGCATGGCACGGTGCGCACACCTCGTTGAGACGGACCGGTGTAAACCCCCCGGTGCGGATGATCCCGAGATCCTTCGGCGCAGACCCGCCGGTCGCGGCCCTCATGATGCCGGCATGCTCCGCCGTCGGCCCATGGCACGCCTCGCACCGTATGCCCGGCTCGGGCTGACCGGTGTGGTAGGAGTCGGTCTTGAGGTCGTAGTTCGTCGAGGTCGGGTCTCTGTGGCAGCCGTAACATGCCGTGCTGAAAACCAGGGCGGTCTCGCCGCCTCGGACCTCTCTCTCGGCATGGCTGATCCCGCCTGCAGCCCTCTCGATCCACGACTTCCTGCGTATGTCGTATGCCAGGGGCAGTGCCGTAAGACGTCCCTTTTCGGCGGTGGTAAAGAAGTAGTAGACATCCCGGCCGCCCAGGACATGGGTGATCCGGTACTGTTTCGCAGGCCAGGCCCACGATCCCTTTTCCAGCATGAACCCCTGGCCTGTGCCTGTCTCGAGTCGGTAGGCGTGCCCGCCCATGGTTATCTCGCCTGTGGGTGGCACCAGGGCCCTTGCCGCGAATTCGTCCGTGTAGGGCGTCATGGATGTCCCGTGCGGCGACATCGACCATTCGGTATAGAACGGTTCATGGCATTGCCTGCACCCGGTGAACGACTCGCCGCCCGTACCTTTGACCGAGGCCCCCTGAGCGAATACTTCACGGGTGGCATCCTCCACGGTGAACACCGCCATGATCACCGATACTGCAGCTATTGCCAGGATCGAGGCCTTTTTCATCACTCCCCGCGCATGCACGTCATCGACCGGCGCATGCCCCATTGTACCAACCGGGCGGCTCATGTCCAGCCCATTCAGGCGCACATCGAAAGTCCTGCAGCACCGCTAGAAACGTATGGCTCCAAGCGAGAAATATGCGGCGCTCACCCCGCGCTCGGCAAGGCCGTACCCGATGTAGGCGGGGCCGAGCCGGGAATCCAGGGCAATGAAGAAGCTGCCCGCGGTGACGATGTCGGCGGCATCCACGTCGTCCCTGACGGACCAGGCATTCCCTGATTCCAGTGAAACACCTGCATACAGGCCCTTCCCGAGGAGCGGGAAGAGGTCGAGGATCCTGTAGGAGTAGATGATGCCCCCGTAAGCCACATGGTTCCCGTAGAGCTGGTCGGTGTTCAGGCCCGAGAGATTGAACAGCCCGCCGAGATAGAACCCCCGCGAGATTCCCCTGGCGGTGTCGAAGTTCGTGTCTCCTCTGGCCCGCAGGGTCAGCGCGTGTCGTTCATGCGACACCGCACCCGTGAACGCGCATTCGAGCGTCTCGAAGTCGTCGTCGGCCCCGAGGTTCTTTCGACTGTAGTGGTACGCGCTCGAAAATCTCATGCCGTCCCTTGGAAAGAACGGGCTGTCGAGCTGGTCGAACACGAACATCAGGCGGTAGGCGCCTTCATCGTTTTCTTCCTCGGGAAGGGCCTGGAACCCCGTGTCGAGAGCCGATTTCGACCTCCCCCACGCGTAGCCGAAGCGGAATTCCCCATACTCGGCCATCTGTATTCCGATGTCCATTCCCAGGGTCGTCCGTTGTATGTCGTACGTGGCAAAGGGATTGCCGGCGTCGTAGCGCTCATAGAGATCGATGACGTTGTCCCGGTATTCCGCATAGGGGGCAACGAACAGGCGCCAGGCATAGGGGCTCAGGGGCTGGTAGAACTCCGTGAAGTACCGCTCGTTCTGGCCGAGGTGGATTTCGTTCTTCCATTCCCCGCCGAGGGCGTTCAGTCCGGACATGGTGTACTTGAGGAGGAGACGATAGCTGTTGTCGTTGTCGAGGTCCGACGACAGCTCGATCCCGAGATCGACGGTGTGCCTGGTCCGGCCACGCTCCCGTGCCTTTATGAGGAGCCCGTTCTTCCCGTCCTGTTCTATGACCTCGAAATCGATGTCCTCCAGATCGTCCCGTTTGTATATTTGAAAGATGTCCCTGGCGAGGATCTGTTTCTGCATGACGCCCTGGGCCCGAATGCCGATGAGCCTCAGGAGTGCGTCGGAACCGAAGAAGGACCGCTGTTCCATCTTCACGAATTCAATCCTCGGGACAGGCCTGGCACGGGACATCCGGTCCTGCCGGTGCCGGTCGTACACAGCCCCCTCAACGGCGTACCGCTCCAGTTCGTCCGCCCTGTCCATGGCTGCCCGCTCGCCTGCACGCACGGCATCGTGCATCCTCTCGAAGCTCGCCGTGGTGATGTCACCGAGTACCGGCTCGATGACGACGCCCTCTGCCGTGCTCCCGTAAACCTGCGCGAAGACGTTCCTGTTCGTGAGGATGTTCGTCGTCTGGTCGAGCACCGACAGGAAACTCGTCAGATTCTCCTCCCTGCTGAGCGGGGTGCCGATGTTCACGGCGATCACCACATCCGCACCCATCTCCCTCACGACATCGATGGGCAGGTTCTGGGTCACCCCGCCGTCGACCAGGAGCCGTCCGTCGATCTCCACCGGTGCGATGGCTCCGGGGATGGCCATGCTGGCCATGAGCGAGCGGGCGAGGTCCCCTTTCGAGAGCACGACCTGCTGTCCCGTGACGATGTCGGAGGCAACGGCACGGAAGGGTATGGGGAACGTGTCGAAGTCGTCCGGCGCATTCAGGGCGAGCGAGCGCAGAAAGAGGTCGATCCGCTTGCCGGTTATGATGCCCATGGGCAGCCTGACGCCGTGCTCGAGATCGAAATCGATGCTGGAGAGGTAGTAATTCCGGTCGGATTTTCTCCGGTACACCTCGCTGCTGCGGGGGATGTCATCCGTGAAGATCTCGTTCCAGTCCACCTGGGTGGTCATGCGCTCGAGTTCGTCCACGGGCATGCCCATGGCGTACAGCCCGCCCACGATGGCGCCCATGCTGGTCCCTGCAATGCAATCGACGGGAATGCGCAGCTCTTCGAGAACCCTGAGCACGCCGACATGGGCCGCCCCACGCGCCCCCCCTCCGCTGAGCACCACTCCGACCCTGGGTCTGGACCCTTTGCCCTGGGCCTGGACAGGCTCGGGGCAGCACATGACGGAAAATACCGTCCCGAGCAGGAAAACCGTCATCACTTGCCGCAGCGTGCCGGTGAGTGTGACGGTGAAGGGCTTGTCCATGTGATGCATCATAAGAAAACCTTTGGGCGAAAGCAATAAAACTCAAGGACCTCAGGGCGACCCACTGCCATGACTCGTGGGTAATTTCCTGGAAAATGCATCCTTCTCGTGGAAATTGCATCAAAAATTATACATACCAAGAGTTTTAACCTCCTCTTAAGGGATGGCGCGTCCTATGCCCTAACCGCCATCCTATTTTTTTGTCCACGGTCCCGGTGGACCGGCCCGTTCCCGTTTGACTTTTGACCGCACGACCCTATTGAAGGGGAAATGGTGTGAATGGAGGTATGCTGATGAAACTTTCCGAATATTTCGAAAACGCCACGGGAAAGGGTATTCTGGCCACATCGGACGCGTCCGGGTTTGTCAACGCAGCGGTCTATGCCAGGCCCCATTTCATGGACGACGATACCGTGGCGTTCATCATGGCCGAGCGCCTGACCCATGACAACCTCAAGTCAAACCCCCACGCGACCTACGTCTTCATGGAGTCCGGGGAGAGCTATGTGGGCAGGAGGCTCTACCTCACCAAGATCCGGGAGGAGAAGAACAGCGAGCTCATCGACACGCTCAGGAGGCGGCGCCACTACATACCCCACGAAGAATACTACAAGGAAAACAAGTATCTGGTGACCTTCAGGATAGACAAGGTGCTGCCGCTGGTCGGCTCCGGCGAATGACGCCCGTCGTTCTCAGGCGCCCGCTCTCCTTCTCATCCGTGTGAACACGACCACCGAGATGTAGAAGATCCCCGCCAGGATGATGATGGTGGCCCCGGCAGGGAGGTCGGGCCCGTAGCTGATGGCCATGCCCGCGGTGGTCAGGAAGACCGTGAACACTGACGAGAGGATCATCATGTGCCAGAGCTTCCTGGAAAAATGTGCTGCCGTGGCTGCGGGCAGGGTGAGCAGCGCGATCACCATGACGATGCCCACCACCGTCACCAGCAGCACCACGGTGAGCGCGGTCAGGCAGAGCAGCAGGGTGTGGTAGACCTCTACCCGTATCCCCCTGATCCTCGTGAACTCCTCGTCGAAGCACACGGCCAGGAACTTGTTGTAGAACGCGAGGCCCAGCACCACCACGAGGGCGTCCAGGCCGCCGATGAGCCAGAGGTCCTCGGGCGTCACCATGAGGATGCTGCCGAAGAGATAGCTCATGAGGTCCTCGTTGTACCCCGGCGTCCTGAAGATGAAGAGAAGACCCACGGCCATGCCGATGGCCCACACCGCCCCTATGACGGTGTCCTCACGCTCCTGCGCCGCGATCCTCACCCAGGAGATGATGACGGCGGAGATGATGGCGGCCAGGACCGCCCCGATGAGGGGGTGGAACCACTGCCAGTCCAGGACCACCTGGCAGTAGCGGGCGGCCCCCATGCCCCCGAGGATGCTGTGGGCGATGGCCCCGGCCACCGAGGCGATGCGCCGGGTCACCACGTAGGTCCCCACGATGCCGCAGGCGATGCCTGCAAGGACCCCGGTAAGGAGGGCATACTGGAGAAAGGCGTGTCTGGTCAGGTCGGACAGGAATTCAGTCATGGCGGTGTCCCCGGCCGGATATGGCGTCGTGCCTGATCATGTGCATGTCGTGGCCGTAGATGGCGCTGATCGTCTCCCCGGATATGTCACAGGTCGGGTGGGAGACGAGCCTCCTGTTCACGCAGGCCACATTCTTCACGTATTTGGACACGAACCCGAGATCGTGGGTCACGAGCACGATGGTCATCGCTTCATTGAGCTTCCTGAGGAGTTCGTAGAGCTCGCTCTCCACGGCCATGTCGACACTGGAGGTGGGTTCGTCCAGTATGAGCAGTTCAGGCTGGGTGACGAGCGCCCTGGCGAGGAGCACCCTCTGCGACTGTCCCCCGGACAGCGAGGAGAACGGCCGGGTCATGAAGCGCTTCATCTCGACCATGTCCAGGGCCTCCTCGGCCCTGACGCGGTCGGCCCGTGAATAGAACCCGAGCATCGAGGAAGCACCGAGCCGGCCCATGAGGACCACCTCCTTCACGCTGACCGGGAAGAGGGGGTCCAGCGACGTGTTCTGCGGCATGTACCCGATGCGCGAGCGGGCCTTCTCCGGCTGGTCGCCGAACACCCGCACCTCGCCCGTGCGCGGCCTGAAGAGCCCGAGCATGAGTTTGAGTATGGTGGTCTTGCCCCCCCCGTTGGGGCCCACGATGGAGAGGAAATCGCCCCGCTCGATTCCGAATGAGACGTCCTCGATGACCGTGATGCCGTCATAGGCAAAGGACACCATCTCAAACTCCACGACCATGGTCCCTCCATTATCCATGGATCCCCCCCCTGATCACCAGCCGCCTCGGTGATCGCCCGAGCGCGAGTCCCTGATGGTTCGGGCCATCTTTTTCATCTCCCCGATGTAATCCTCGGGCAGGGGATCGATGGGGACGACAACCCCACCGATCGCCCTGGCCACGGCCTGGGCGTTCTTCCTCGAGAACTGCGGCTGGACGAAGACGACCCGTACACCCTCAGCCCGCGCCCGGCTCACCAGGTGTGCGAGCTGGCGTGCACTCGGCTCTTTCCCCCCGGCCTCCACCGATACCTGGGAGAAACCGTAGGCATCGGCCAGATATCCGAAGGCGGGATGGAAGACGTAGATCTTCGAGCCCCCCACCGGGGCGAAGATGGTCCTGAGCTCTTCGTCGAGCCTGTCCAGGTCTGCCTGGAAGGCTGCCAGGTTGCCGCGGTACACCCGTGCCCCGGGGGGGTCTGCCAGCACCAGGGCCTCGCAGATGGTACGCGCCTGAATCTTCACCCTCGAGGGATCCAGCCATATGTGGGGATCCGGTGCCCCTTTCCCATGTCCGTGCTGGCCAGGGTGATCGTCGAGAGTGAGCAGTTCGACCCCCTTCCTCGTGTCCACGACCCTGAGCCCCGGGTACGCACGGGTTATCTTCGAGATAAGGGTGTTTTCGAGCGGGATACCGGCCCTGAAGAAAAGTGAGGCCTCCCCGAGCAGTGCCATCTGTTTCGGCGTCGGCTCGTAGGTGTGGGGCGACTGTCCCGGGCCGACCAGGACGTCCACCTGCACAAGGTCGCCCCCTATCCTCTCGACGAAGTATTTCTGGGGTATGACGGTCGTGAACACCCTGAGCCTGGGACCATGGTCAGCCCATGCCACGGCGGACAGGACCACCGTGACGAGCGATGCCGTCACGACCGCGGCACAGAACCTGATCGCGTTTCCCGGTATGCCTTTGCACCGTGGGACGATCATGGAGCCCTCCCCCCCGAATGGAGCGTCCTCACCTGCCGGACATGCACACGAGGTGACGTTCGCTGCAGTCCAGGCATGTCTGGACCTCGTGGTCCCTGCAGAACTCGTCCCAGTGGCCCTTCTGGTTCGGGGTGAGGATCCCGGTGCCGTTGCACAGCGGGCAGATGTTCCCCAGGGCGGAAAGTATCGCGTTCCTGATGAATTCTGAGCGGTTCGGTATGTCCCTGATGACCTCGAAGAGCCCCTCGTCCACCTTGAAGGTGACGATGCCCTGTTTTTTCATGGCTGCATGCCTCCTGTCTCTCGTAAGTATTACTTAGTATTACTGTGCTCCCCCTTCC
The DNA here is from genome assembly GCA_017992605.1 of Deltaproteobacteria bacterium. Lineage (GTDB taxonomy): Bacteria > Desulfobacterota > Desulfomonilia > UBA1062 > UBA1062 > MWEI01. Next base: position 180,170 of record JAGOOG010000001.1, on the reverse strand, counting down.
TGTCAAGGCCTAATGCACCTATCATGTCCCGCATGGAAGCTTCGTACGCGAGGGCCAGGGAAAAGTCGGCGTACCTCAGGACACGCGGCGCTCAGTACGTGGATGCCGGAGGCCTTCTCGTCCACCACGTACGGGCGGGCACCGGCATGCCCGTGGTCCTCGTCCATGGCGGTGGCATGTGGCTCTACTCGTACCGGTACCTCATCGACCCCCTTTCGCGGACCCGGGAGGTACACGCCCTCGATCTGCCGGGATACGGGTACACCGTCATCCGGGACCATCACGCAGCCATGGACCTCGGTTCAATGACCGGCACCCTGAGGGCATACCTCGACGCGAGGGGCATCGGCAGGGCGTCGTTCGTCGGTCACTCCTGGGGAGGTGGCTGGGTCCTGGCCTTTGCCCTGGCCTTTCCGCACATGGTGGACCGGATCGTGCTCATCGACTCGAGCGGGCTGGACGTGCCGGATGCCCTCGAGTGGGAGCTCCTGAAGATACCCTTCATCGGGGCGGCATTCCTGAGGATCCTGACACCGGGCATGGTGCGCAGAAGGCTCATGAAATCGTTTCATGACACCTCCCAGGTGGACCGCGCCATGGCCCTGGAGGTCTACCTGCCCCTGTGCATCCCCTCCAACCGGAAGGCCCAGGCCCTTGTCTCCCGGAACCTCTCCTGGAAGGGCGTAGACCGGTCCCTCCCGGCATTGACACACCGGACACTGCTCATCTGGGGGGCGCAGGACAGGTATCTCGACGCATCGCTCACCCGACGGTTCTCGGAAAGGATCCCGGGGCTGAGGGTGGAGATCATCCAGGGGTGCGGCCACTCCCCCCACGAGGAACGGCCCGGCGCGGTCGTCGATCTCCTGAGGGGCTTCCTCGGTCCCCGGTAACATGGGCACATCCCGCCCTGTCCCCGCTAGGAGCCTTCGGGATCGGCATAGAGACCCTGCATGACCTCCAGTGCGTCCTTCATCCGCACGACCATGCGCTGAGGCCCGACAATCCTTGCCTCGGGCCCGAAGGACAGGACCCAGGACAGGAACTCCTTTTCCGACGAGGTGGTGAACGACAGCCTGGTGGTCCCCCCGTCCACCCTGACGACCCGCTGATCGGGGCTCCACACGCGCTCTGCCGCGTAGCGTGCCGAGAGCCCGGTGAACTCGACCTCCACCCTGAAGGACTCTCCCTTGATGATCCCGAAGTTGCGGTTGTAGATCTCCTCGAAGTTGTAGTCCCTCGGATACACGAAGGACCGGTCCGTCATGGTCACCTCCCTGACCCGGTGAACGGCGAGCAGCGGGTCATACTCGCGTGCCGCAGGTGGTCCGCCGGGCTTGCCTGCATACCTGGCACTCAGGTAGATGGTGTCGTTGTGCGAGAATATCTTCAGGGGCATGACGAGGAACCTCTTCGCCCTCGAGGAGGGCAGCGAGCGGTAGACGACCTCGCAGACCGTGCCCGTCTCCATGGCGCGCAGCAGTGTCCTTATAACCTTTTCGTGGGGCGTGTAGTCGATGCTTCCCGGCCTGAAGGAGGTGACGTGCCGCTCGATGCCGCCGCCTCCCGCGGCCGCGATGGCACGGTTCTTCTCTATGGCCGTGGCGGCCTCCTCGAACATGGTCTCTCCCAGGAGGTGCCTGGCAAAGGCCTGGCACATGAACAGCACGCTCATCTCGCCGCCTGTCAGGGCAAGGGCCGGCGGGACGCTGCCCGGCCGCCTGAGCCGGTAGAACTTGTTCCGCTCCCTGACGGTCTCCTCGATCTCCACCCCGTATGACCTTCGTATGTCATCGATGAGCCTGAGCACAGTCTGCTTCGAACACCCGAGCATGCGCCCCAGCTCGGTGAGGGAATAGCTCTGCCCCGAGAAGAGGAGCCTGGCGAAGAGTTTTATGATCTTTTCCCCGTATGTCGCGTAAGGACTCAATTTGTCAGGCATAAATAATCTCCATGGCCGGTAGAACTTTCCGCGATATGGAACGATGCCATGATAGCATCAAGTCATGCTCGAAGGAAGGAGGCGTTGAACGATGCTCTCATGGCGAAAGGTTATGGTGGCCTACCTTGTGGCCATGGCGCTCCTCGGGGGCCTGCTCGGTCTCCTCACCGACGCCGCGGGCGGTTCTTTGAACCCCTTCCGTGACGCGGGCCTGCCCGTGAACCGGGTTGTGCAGGAGGAGGCGGTCAGGGATGGATCGTGTCCATGGCAGCTCGAAGCGGTGAACCTGGTCGGGGGCGGCGGTCCCGGGGGGGTGTCCGTGTCCTCCGGTTTCCCGGCGCTGACCGGTCCCCGGGGGTAACCCTCGGACCGGCAGGGACTGCCCCTTTTCCGCGGGGTGCATTGCAGGTATAATGCATGCGTGGCTGAAAGGGGCACCTTTCGCATGATAGCATACGGGACGATAGATGAACGGGCGGCGGCCCTCCAGGACGAGATGGTCGCCCTTCGCAGGGACTTCCACGCCCATCCCGAACTGGGGTTCGAAGAGAGGAGGTCTTCGGCAGCCATCGCCCGCTACCTCTCCGGGCTCGGCCTCGAGGTCCGGACCGGTCTGGCCTCGACAGGGGTCGCAGCGGTCCTTCAGGGTTCCCGCCCCGGCAGGACCCTCATGCTCAGGGCCGACATGGACGCCCTGCCCATCCAGGAACTCAACGACGTGGACTACCGGTCGAAAAACCCGGGGGTGATGCACGCATGCGGGCATGACGGCCACATGGCGATCCTCCTGGGTGCCGCCCGGCTTCTTTCCTCGCTGAAGGATTCTCTTTCCGGCCGGATCGTGTTCGTGTTCCAGCCCGCCGAGGAAAACCTCGGGGGCGCCCGATCCATGATCGACGACGGCGTCCTGGACAACCCGAGGGTCGATGCGGCCCTCGGGTTGCACCTCATCAGCATTCTTCCCCATGGGTACGTCGGGACGCGCTCCGGCCCCTTCATGGCATCCGTGGACGTTTTCACCACGCGCATACACGGGCGCGGCGGGCACTCGGCCATGCCGGGCGGATCAGTGGACGCCATCGCCCTGAGCGCCGACCTGCTCTCTGGCCTGAACGACCATGTCAGGCGCGGCCTGCCGGACGGCAGCAGGTTCCTCGTCAACATAGGCACCATCCATGGCGGCACCGCCCCCAACGTCGTTGCCGACCTGGTGGAGCTGCAGGGCACGGTGAGGTGCCTGGACGACCCGGTGCGCCCGCTCATCAGAGACCTCATGGAGGGATTCCTCAGGGAGACCATGACGCCCCGGGATGCACGCTTCGAGCTCGACTACCTCCAGGGCTACCCGATCGTGGTCAACGACCCCGCCATGACGGACCTCCTCGTCGGGGCCGCGGGCCGGGTCGTGGGACCGGACCATGTCATCGACATGCCCCCCGCCATGGCGAGCGAAGACATGGCCTTCTACCTCCAGCGGGTCCCCGGCTGCTACTTCTTCGTGGGTGCGGGAAGCGACGATGCGGGCATGAACGCGCCCCACCACAACCCGCGCTTCGCCATCGACGAGCGGTCGCTCGGCACGGGCCTGAAGACCCTCTGCCTGGCTGCGGTCGACTATCTCGAATCGTCATGAGGCTTGCACGGCCATGAAACCCGAACTCTCCGAGAACGCGCTTCGAATCCTCGCCATGCGCTACCTGAAGAAGGACAGGGACGGGGCCGTGATCGAAACCCCTGAAGGGATGTTCCGCAGGGTCGCCCTCCACGTGGCCAGGGCGGAGAAGACCTTCGGCACCCGCGGCAATGTCGAGGAAACGGCCGAGGACTTCTACGGGATGCTCTCCTCCCTCGAGTTTCTCCCCAACTCGCCCACCCTCATGAACGCGGGCAGGGAACTCGGACAGCTTGCCGCATGCTTCGTGCTCCCCGTGGAGGACTCGCTGGAGTCCATCTTCGACGCGGTGAAGAACACGGCCATCATCCACCAGAGCGGGGGGGGGACCGGGTTCTCCTTCAGCCACCTCCGGCCCAAGAACGACATGGTCCTGAGCACCAGCGGGGTGGCCAGCGGGCCCGTCTCGTTCATGGAGGTGTTCAACAAGGCCACGGACATCATCAAACAGGGCGGCACCAGGCGCGGGGCCAACATGGGTGTCCTCAGAATCGACCACCCCGACATCGAGGAGTTCATCGCGGTCAAGCGCGACCCGCTCCTTCTCGGCAGCTTCAATCTCTCGGTGGGTGTCACGGACGCATTCATGGCCACGGTCAGAGAGGACCTCGATTTTCCCCTCGTCAGCCCCCGCAGCGGGGCGCCCGTGAGGACGGTCCGCGCCCGGGACCTCTTCGACCACATGGTCCGGTGCGCATGGGAGAACGGCGAGCCGGGCGTCCTGTTCCTCGACGAGATCAACCGTCACAATCCCACCCCGCATCTCGGCTCCATCGAGACCACCAATCCCTGCGGTGAGCAGCCCCTTCTGGCCTACGAGGCGTGCACCCTCGGGTCCGTCAACCTCTCCCGCATGGTACGGGTCCGTCGCGGGAGGGAGGAACTCGACTGGGACCGTCTCGGCAGGACCACGGCGCTGGCAGTGAGGTTTCTCGACGATGTGGTGGAGATCAATAGGTACCCGCTGCCCCAGATCAGGCGCCTCTCCAGGGGCAACCGGAAGATCGGCCTGGGCGTCATGGGCTTTGCCCACCTCCTCATCCGGCTCGGTGTCCCGTACGGCTCCCCGGAGGCCGTCGAGCTCGCGGGGCGGCTCATGCGCTTCATACAGGAACACGGCCATGAGGCGTCCAGGGAGCTGGCACGTACCAGGGGGTCCTTTGCGAATTTCCCGGGCAGCGTCTATGACCGCACGGGCGAGGCCCCCATGCGCAACGCCACCGTGACCACCATCGCCCCCACCGGCACCCTGAGCGTGATCGCGGGCTGTTCGTCCGGCATCGAGCCGCTCTACGCGCTCTACACCACCCGGATCATTCCGGGCGGTATCGGTGTCGGGGAAATGGACCGCCTCTTCACGGCCGTCGCCCAGGCCCGGGGCGTACTGGATGCCAGGCTCATGGAATCGGTCAGGAAAACCGGCTTTATACCCGACGATTCCCCGGTCCCCCAGGACCTGAAGGACCTCTTCGCTCCCGCCTTCCGGATCCCCCCCGTCCGCCACGTCGCGATCCAGGCCGCCTTCCAGGCCCACACCGACAATGCCGTCTCCAAGACCATCAATTTTTCCAGGGAGGCTTCGCCGGACGACGTGAGGGAATCATTCCTCCTCGCCCACGAGTTGAAGTGCAAGGGGATCACCATCTACCGGGACGGCAGCAGGCCGGGTCAGACCCTGACCTGCGGCCTGACCGGTGCGTGCTGAGCGTCCCGGTCAAAGAGGCTCACGGCATCAGATCGAGTCGGCCAGGCCGAGCTTGGATTCCACATTGTCCCTGATCCAGTGGGGGTCCCACCACTCCTTGGGGTCCACGAACACGCCGCTGACCAGGATGCTGAAGTGCAGGTGATCGCCCCCGGCGAAGCCGGTTGCCCCCGAGTTTCCGATCACCTGCTCCCGGGCTACCTGGTCTCCCTCCTTGACCGCCATGGAGCTGAGATGGGCATACAGGCTGGAGATGCCCTGCCCGTGGTCGATGATCACGCAGTTCCCGTAGATGCCCATAAAGTCCGCGAACAGGACCGTGCCGGCATTGGCCGCCTCGACGGGCGCCTGTGCCGTGGACGCGAGGTCTATCCCGAGGTGGACACTCGTCCCCAGGGCTGCCTCCTGGTAGACATAGGTCCTCTCGTCCCCGAACAGGGCCTTGGGGGCGGCGTTCTTCATCCTGAGGAAGGTCCCGCTCCAGAGCTGTCTCGCATCGGTCTTCGCACAGATCGACCTGATCTTCCTGTCGTTGTCGGCCCGCAGGTCGGTGTTCACGTAGGCGAACACCTCAGTTGCCGGTCTGCCGGCCAGGCTCTCGTCCTGTTCCTGGAACTCAACCGCCTTCTGCTGGACAAAGCTGTCTCCCACGGTCACCGTGTCGCTGCGGAAAGGCCTGGTGCTGCGCACATAGAAGGGTATCCCCGTGGTTGCCCGGTTGCCGGCCCTGTCCGTGGCGACCACCGCCATGGTCGTCGCACCGGACACGTCCCTCGGTACGGCAAAGTAGCATGTGTAGAACGTCTTTCCCGAAGCCTGCACGGGGTACCCGGGGAAGAACTGGTCTGCGCACTTGACCCCGCTCGAAGCGACGGGCTTGGATACGCGGTACATGGCCAGGCAGGTGCCGCCGGGGTTGACGTTGTGCGCACCGGTCAGCAGCGCCGCCCTGGGGGGGACGGAGTCGATCGTTATCTTCGTCTCGTGTATGGCGGTGTTCCTCAGGGGGGAGCAGTCCGTCGCCTTCACGAGAAAGGTCGCGTCACCGTCTTTCAGCCTCATGGTCTTCGGCACTACCCTGAGCGCAAGGCGCTTCTCCCGGGTGCCCTTCACGGGGATCTCCTCTTCGGCAACGATAAAGCGCTCCTGTCCCTGGATGAAGGCCACGCTGTAAGACCTGATGCCGCTGCGCCCGTCGGTGATGGTCAGGGTGATCTCCCGCTCCTTGCCGATGACGTCGAACGCCTTGTCCAGAACGATCTTCGGCTTCTCCCACTCGAAGTAGTAGTACGTGGCACCTGCCCCCAGGACGATGATGACGGCCAGGAGAACGAACTGTATGGTCTTTCTGGAGCTTTTCATCTCTTTCCCCCTTGCGCACTCGCCTCGTGCATCTCGGCTACCCCTTGCCCTACTAAAACGGGGACAATTATTCAACGCATTTTTCTGGTGCGACACGAAACCGCCGCGTCTGCCTGACAGCACTCTGGTCATCGAACGATCACGTCTGGTATAATCTCCCTCACAAGGACCCGCAGATGACCAGCGCACGCGCAGAAACCCGGAAAGTCGCGGCAGCACGGCTGTCGGTCATCTCCAATGCCGCACTGATCGTCATGAAGACAGCCGCCGGGATCACCATGGGCTCCGTGTCGATCATCTCGGAAGCTGCACATTCCGCAGTCGATCTTGTCGCGGCGCTCATCGCCCTCTTTTCCGTGAAAAACTCGGGGAAGCCCGCCGACAGGGACCACCCCTTCGGCCATGGCAAGATCGAGAACATATCGGGCACCGTGGAGGCCGTCCTGATCTTTCTGGCCGCGGGCTGGATCATCTACGAGGCGTTCATGAGGTTCGTTCACCCGAAACCCCTGGAGGCACTGGGGTGGGGGATCGGGGTGATGCTCCTGTCCTGCCTGGTCAACGTCGCCGTGTCGGAGAACCTTTTCCACGTGGGCAGGCAGACCGACTCCATAGCCCTGCAGGCCGACGCCTGGCACCTCAGGACGGACGTGTACACGTCTGCCGGGGTCATGGCGGGCCTCGTCGCGATCTGGGCGGGAGAGCGTCTGGTACCGGGTGTGAGTCTTCACTGGATAGACCCTGCGGCAGCCATCGCGGTGGCCCTCCTCATCGTCCGTGCCGCCTGGAGGCTCACCGTGCAGTCGGCCAGGGACCTCCTGGACGCGACGCTGCCCGCGGCGGAAAAGGACGTCATCACGGGCCTGATCGCCAGCAGGTACCCCGAGGTGAAGGGGTATCACAAGCTCAGGACAAGGAAATCCGGTCACATGCGCTTTGTCGAATTCCACATGCTGGTGGACCCGGACATGAGCGTTCAGCGGTCCCATGGGATCACCGACGAGCTCACCGGATTGATAACCGATCGCCTCCCCCACTCCACCGTCACCATACACGTGGAGCCGTGCGACGGCCGGTGCGACGAGGAGTGCCTGCTGAACTGCATGCTGCGTCCCCGGGAACGCCCGGAAAGGAAGGGATAGGACCTGCTGCCTCCTTCTATCCCACTATCTTGAGAATCCTCGGTTCGGATCTCGGCGGCGTGGCCGGTATCCTCACGGGGTAGCCCAGGGCGATGCTGGCCACGATGACATGGTCCTTGGGCAGGCCGATCTCCTTTCTCATGACCGGATCCCTGATGACCGACCCGAGGTCCACCCAGCAGGTGCCGAGCCCCCTGTCGGCGGCGGAGAGCATGAAGTAGGCTGCTGCCAGCGCGCAGTCTACCTGAATGGAGCGAATGTCACGGGGCCCGGCGATGTAGACCAGGCAGGGGGCATTGTAGAAGACGTTGAAGTCGGCGTTCTCCAGTACGGGCCTGTACATGAGGTACGGGGACGATGGATTGTCCCCCATGTCCCAGAGTATGTTCTTCTTGCTCTCGTCGGAGAGCCGCTTGATCATGTCGGCATTGGCCACCACGATGAAGGACCACGGCTGGGCGTTGCGCGCGTTGGGTGCCTGTGTGGAGTCGGCTATGATCTCCCTCACCAGGTCCGCCGGGACTGCCCTGCCGTCGAATTCTCTGACGGAACGCCTCTTCGCGATCAGTTCCCTGAAATCCATATGCTTGAACCCTCCTTCCGGTGCATGAGGCGTCCGGGCAGGCCCGTGAGCTTCAGGCTTTGATCTTTGGGGCCGATGCCCTCCGCCTCGACTTCCTCCGGTTCGCCTTCTTGCCGTGGTTCTCGCCGAAACTTACCCAGGTCTCGCTCAGCGAGCCGATCTTTCTGTCCACGAGGTCGTGGATCGAGTCCTTCTGAAAGGCCCCGCCCTTCGTCCTCTTCCCGGCCCTTGTCCCGGTGAGTATCTCGATGCCCTCGTCAACGGTCCGGACACTCCATATGTGGAACTGGCCGTCACGCACCGCGTTTACGACCTCGTCCTTGAGCATGAGGTTCCTCACGTTGCTCTGAGGAATGATGACGCCCTGCTCCCCGGTGAGCCCCAGGGCCTTGCATATATCGAAATATCCCTCGATCTTCTCGTTGACGCCGCCGATGGCCTGCACCTCGCCCTTCTGGTTCACCGAACCGGTGACGGCGATGCCCTGCCTGATGGGCTTCTCTGAAAGCGCGGACAGGAGCGCATAGAGCTCGGTCGAAGACGCGGAGTCCCCCTCGACGCCGGAGTAGCTCTGCTCGAAGACGATCCGTGCGGAGAGACTGATGGGCTTGTCCCTGCCATAGGTCCCGGCGAGGTAGCCCGACAGGATCATGACCCCCTTGGTATGGATCGGCCCTCCCAGTTTCGCTTCCCGCTCGATGTCGATGAGGCCGTCGCGCCCGGGCTCCACGCTCGTCGTGATCCTGTTCGGGCGGCCGAAGGCGATGTCTCCCAGGTCGATGACGGAAAGGCCGTTGACCTGCCCCGCCTTCTCGCCGCTCACGTCGATCATGACGGCACCCTGCCGGATCATGTCCCCGATCTTGTCCATGAGGAGGTTGGAGCGGAGAAACCGTTCCTCGACCGCCTCCTTCACGTGCCTCTCGTGCACGAGGCGCTCCCTGTCGCGGGTCGCGTAGAAGCTCGCCTCGCGGATGACGTTGGCGATCTCTCCGAACCTCGTGGAGAGTTTTTCCTGGTCCGAGGCCAGCCTGCAGCTGTGCTCGACGACCCTGGCGATGGCCTTCCGGTCGAAGTGGAGGAGCTTCTCCTCCTCGCACAGGTTGCAGAGGAACGACGCGTAGCTCCTCATGTTCTCGTCGGTCCGGTCCATGACCGTGTCGAAATCGGCCTTGACCTTGAAGAGGTCCTGGAAGTCCTCGTCGAGCTCGAAGAGCCTGAAGTAGATGTACGGGGTTCCGATGAGGATCACCTTGATGTCCCAGGGTATGGGCTCGGGCATGAGGCTCCTCGAGGTCATGAAGCCCAGGCGCTCCCCCGCCTCCTCGACGCATATCTCGCGGTTGCGTATGGCGCGCTTGAGGCTCTCGTAGGAGAACATGTTGAGGAGCACGTCCTCCACCGGGAGGATGAGGTAGCCGCCGTTGCCCCGGTGGATGGACCCGGGCCGGATCATGGTGAAGTCGGTGACGAGCGCCCCGAACTGGGCCTCCTTTTCGATGCGTCCGAACAGGTTGTTGTAGGTGGGGTTCAGCTCGGTAATGATGGGTGCCCCCTTCATGCCGGCGTTGTCCACCAGCACGTTGACCTTGTAGCGCTTGAACCTGAGCTCTCCGTCGATGACGAAGGGTGATTCCGCCTGGCCCTCCTTCTTCTGGTCGTCGCCCCTGAACAGGGCCAGGTTGTCCACCATGTCCCCCCGCATGTCCTTGAGGAAGGAGAGGATCCCCGGTTGTTTCCTGTACTTCTGCAGGAGATCCTCCAGGAGGTTGTCGATGGTGTAGGCGGCCACGTCACGGTCCAGCTTGAGGATCATGTCGCTGGTCTTCTTCTCGAGCGCGGACATCTGGCGTCCCGCCTTCTTGAGCTGTTCCTGAAGCCTCGCCTGCTTCCTCGCGAAGGTCTCCCTGGTCTTCGCGTCCAGCATGCGGAACTCTTCTTCGGTGATGGGCTTGTCGTCCACCATGGGGATGGCCATGAGCCCCATGGGGGTGACCTGGATCAGGAGCCCCTTCTTGCGGGCGTTCTCGCTGATCCTGCCGGAGAGTTCGTCGCGCATCTCCTGGAACTTCTTGAGGGTAGTGCTCCTCCTGGCGGCATACTGCTCGCTCTCGAAGACCTTGACGATCTCCTTGCGGGCATCCGCCACGAAGGCGTCGACGTCCCTGCTGAACTCCCTCGCCATGCCCGCAGGCATGGACAGTGCCCGGGGCAGGTAGGAGTCCTTGAAGTTGTTGACGTAGCACCAGTCGGGGGGGGTGGGCTGGTGCCTGGCGAGCTCCTGCAGGTAGCGCCTCAGTGCGGTCTTCCTGCCCGAGCCGGCGTGACCGGAGACATAGATGTTGAAGCCCTTGTTCCTGATCCTCAGGCCGAACTCCAGTGCCTTGAGCGCCCGTTTCTGACCGAGAATGCCCTGCAGGGGCCTGGCCCCCCTGCTGTCCCTGCACCCCAGCACCCCGGGATCACACGTGTATCGCAGCTGATCGAACGGCACTCTTGATGGCATGTCTCACCTCCCCGTCTGCACGATGATACCGTGCCGCGGGCCGAATTGCAAGGAAGGGGCCGCTGGCTCCATCCTCACGCGAACTCGCTGATGCGCAGGATGACCCTCAGATAGAAATTGTGCACGCCGAGCCCGGCCAGGGGTATCTCGACAATGGTTCCGTCTTCGACCCTCGGCGGGATCTTCAGCATGACCCGCTCCTCTTCCTCCACCATGCCGCGACCCATGCACTGCGAGCATGCCAAGGGCCATGACCGGGAGCTTCCCCTGCACGCGGGGCAGGGATACAGGACAGGGACGCTGATGGGCACCCTTCCGCCGGCAAGCGCCTCTTCAGGGCTCAGGATGATCTCGAGGGTGAGCCCTTCGGGCCGCTCGGCCTTGGTAACCCCGGCATGGGTGAAGTTCCTGAAGATCCTCTCGAACAGCGAATCTATGGGTTGGCTTATGGAGAAGAAATCCCTCATAATGGACACGGGTTCCGGCACGAGCGGTTCGATATGACCCTGCGCACCCGTAAAGATGGTCTCCGGGATCGTCCTGTCCCTTCCCTCGGCATGGGCGAGGCCCTGGTCGTAGTGCCGCCTGCTCTGAGTGTCCGAGAGGACCTCGTACGCCTCGACGATCTCCTGGAATTCCCACCGGGACAGCGGCCCGGCTACGTCCGGATGGTACCTCTTGACCAGCTTCCTGAAGGCCTCCCTGATGCCCTCTTCACTCTCATGTGGAGAAACACCAAGGATAAGGTAATAATCCCTCTTGATCATTGCCGTCTCCCCCCGATCCAGAGAATAAGAACCATGGTTTCGTTATTGAATATAGGTGCTTGGAACGATTTTTCAAGGTGTCGGCATTGAAGCGGGTCACACCGGACCGCACAGCACGAGGGCCTCTTCACGATGAATCGATATCGCCTAAAATACATCATAAATAAGTAGAGCACTACGTACGCCTTTCCCTCGGAAGACGTCGCGTATTACCGCTTCGAAAGGAGGCTTACCATGTTTACTCCCAAGAAGATTCTGGTACCGACGGATTTCTCTCCCTCTTCCGACATGGCACTGGACAAGGCCCTCGACATGGCGGAGCAGTACCGCTCCAGGGTCGTGGTCCTACACGTCATCGACGAAACGATCCAGCAATGTGCGGTGGACTACTGCCTCAGCCAGGATGAGGTCGAGCGGATCCAGGAACAGAGCATGCACGACTCCAGGGAGAAGCTCGAGAAAGAGGTGAACACCTTCAAGGGCGGTCGCGCCGTGGAGATCGAATATGACCTCCAGTGGGGCGCGCCCGTCGAGACCATCATCAACGAGCAGCAGAAGACCGGGGCCGACCTCATCGTCCTCGGCTCACACGGCAGGAAGACCTTCAAGGAGCACCTCGTCGGCAGCGTCACCGACAAGGTCGTGCGGAGCACCCGGGCCCCGGTGATGGTCGTGCACGCATAACCAGCCGATCGTTCCCTAGTCGAGGCGCTTGTGGAACCTGGAGACTGCGCCTGCCAGGAATACGACGCCCAGCACGGTCATGGCGGCGAACTGGGGCCACAGGACCGAAAGGCCGACCCCCTTCAGGAAGATGCCGCGGATGATCTCGAGGAAGAAGCGCAGCGGGTTCAGGTACGTGATGACCTGCACCACAACGGGCATGTTCGCGATGGGAAAGATGAACCCCGAGAGCATGAAGGACGGCAGGAGCATGAAGAAGGTCGTCATCATGGCCTGCTGCTGGGTGGCGGAGACGGTGGAGATGAAGAGCCCGATGCCCAGCGTGCTCAGAAGGAAGATACAGGTCGCCAGGAAAAGAAGCAGCACGCTGCCTGCAATGGGCAGGCTGAACCAGACCTTGGCGATGAGGGTGACGCCTATCATCTGGACGATGGATATGATGATGTAGGGTATGGTCTTGCCGAGGATCATCTCGACGGGCCTCAGGGGCGTCACGACGAGCTGCTCCATGGTACCCTGCTCCCTCTCCCTGATCACCGCGATGGACGTGAGGAGCAGCGAGATGATCATCACCAGGAAGGCCACGATGGCGGGGACGAAGAAGTGCTGGCTGTAGAGGTTGGGGTTGTACCAGGCCCGTATGCGGGCATCGACGCTCCCGTATGACATGTCGCTCCCGACCATCTCCCTGATCATGCCCCGGTTGTACGCGTCGATGACCAGCATGGTGTATCCGAGCCGCACGGAGGCCATGTTGCTCTGCGTGCCGTCGGCCAGGACCTGCACCTGTGCGGTCTGCCCGGCCCGTATGCGGCTGGAGAAGTCGGGTGCGATAGTGATGCCCAGGTCCGCCCTGCCTTCGAGGAGGATATCCTCCAGTCCTCTCTGGTCGGCCGTGCGGTGCGTGATGCGGAAGGTCGGGCTGGCGTCGAAGCGTTCGCTGAAACTCCGGCTCTCTTCGGTCCTTGCCTGGTCGAAGACGGCCACCCGGATGTCCCTGATGTCGTAGTTCACCACGTAACCGAAGACGAGGAGCTGTACGATTGGCGCCATCACGAGAATCCGCCGGTTTCTCTCGTCCCTGAGGAGCACGATGAACTCCTTGCGCACCAGCTCCCTGATCCGCACCCAGTTCACAGACCCTCCTTCATGAGGATCCTCGCCGTGGCCAGCGAGAGCACCACGAGCATGGCCGCCAGAACGGCGAAGTCGTGCCAGAGATGCATGAACCCGAGATCCTTGAGGTAGATGCCGAACAGGATGTGCATGTAGTACCGTGCTGGGACGACATAGGTCACGGCCTGCAGGACCACGGGCATGTTGGTGATGGGGAACACGAAGTCGGACAGCAGGAACGAGGGGAGGTAGGTGATGAGGACCGCGCCCTGGTTGGCCATGAGCTGTGTCTTGAGCACCGAGGAGATGAAGAGCCCCAGTGCGAGGGCGACCATGATGTAGAGCGACGATGCCAGGATCATGAAGAGAAAACTCATCTTCATGACCACCCCGAAGAGGACCTGGCCCAGGAGCACCGAGGTGAGCACGTCGATGAGCGTTATGAAGAAATAGGGTACGGCCTTTCCGATGATGAACTCCAGTGCGGTTATGGGGAGGGACTTGATGGTCTCCATGGTGCCGTTCTCGAACTCACGGGCTATCACCAGAGAGGTGAGCATGGCACCGGCGATCATGATGATGATGGCTATGATGCCCGGCACGATGAACTTCCTGCTCTCAAGGTCCTCGTTGAACCACACCCGTACGCGGGCGTCCACGGGCGGGTTCACGGGCTGCATGCCGTTGCGGTCGAGGAACTTCAGCAGGAGATTCCTGTTGTAGCGTTCGACGAAGGAGGTGATGTACCCCCTGGCTATGTTTGCGAAGTTCGGATCACTGCCGTCGAGCAGGACCTGAACGGGGCTCGGCCTGTCGCCCCGGAGGTCCGCCGCGAACCCGGCCGGGATGACCACGGCCAGCGTCGCGCTGCCGTGATCGAGGTGACTGACGGCGCCATCGGCACTGTCCGGGTGTCCCGTCACCCTGAAGTAGGGCGACGAGTCGAGGGAGCCGATGAAGTCCCTGCTCGCATCGGTCCTGTCGTAGTCCACCACCACGGTGCGCACATCGTCCACGTCGAGGCTCAGGGCATAGCCGAACAGGATGATGAGCATCAGGGGTATGGCGAAGGCCAGGATCAGGCTGCGGGCATCCCGGATGAGGTGCAGGAATTCCTTGCGCATGACCGCGTTGACGTTGCCTAACCGCATGACAGCCCCCTGTCCATGAGTGCCACGAAGGCGTCGTTCAGGTCGGCTCCGGGTTTTGACCGGCAGGCGTGTGCGACGATCTGCTCAGGGCTCCCCTGGGCCACGATGCTGCCGAGGTCGATCATGACGATGCGGCTGCAGTTGTATGCCTCGTCCATGTAGTGGGTGGTGACGAACACCGTTGTGCCGCCACGGGCCAGCTCCCTGATGAAATCCCAGAAGTGCCTGCGGGTCAGGGGGTCAACCCCGGAGGTCGGTTCGTCGAGGAAGAGTATCTCCGGCCTGTGCAGGAGGGCGCACCCGAGAGCCAGCCGCTGGCGCCATCCCTGTGGGAGGTCCCTGGTGAGGCGGGTCTTCACGTCGGTGATCCTGGCCAGTTCGAGTACCCATTCCATGCGCTCCTTCCACTGGGCCTGGGGTACGCTGTAGAGCCCGAGATAGAACCGGATGTTCTCCGCCGGGGTCAGTTCTTCGTAGAGGGAGAACTTCTGTGACATGTAGCCGATGGAGTGCTTGACCTCCTCGGACTGGCTTACGATGTCGTAGCCCGCCACCGTGGCCCTGCCGGAGGTGGGCGTGATGATGCCGCAGAGCATGCGTATGGTGGTGGACTTGCCGCTGCCGTTGCTGCCGAGGAACCCGAAGATTTCGCCTTTCTTCACCGCAAACGAGATCTTCTTGACCGCCACGAACTCTCCGAAGCGCTTCTCGAGATCCTCCACGAAGATCACGTCATCGTTTGAAGGTGTCATGGGCCAGCTCCCGGTCTTCCTCGACGAGGCGGGCGATCACGGCCTCCTCGAGGCTCACGTGCGTCCCCTTCAGCTCGTCAGGACTCTGCACTCCGAGGATCCGTGCCTTGTGCATGAGCGCCACCCGGTCGCACAGCTCGCCCTCGTCGAGATAGGCGGTGGACACGACGATCGTCATGCCTGCCTCCTTCATGTGGAGCAGAATGTCCCAGAACTCCCTGCGGGACACCGGGTCCACGCCGTTGGTGGGCTCGTCCAGGATGAGGCCTTCCGGTTCGTGGACGAGCACGCAGGCCAGCCCCAGCTTCTGTTTCATGCCGCCCGAGAGGTTTCCGGACAGCCGGTCGAGGAAGGGCAGCAGGTTGGAGAATCCCAGGTATTTCTCTTTCCTGCGCTGGCGCTCCATGCCATGGATGCCGAAGACATCCATGAAGAAGTCGATGTTCTCTTCCACGGTCAGGTCCTGGTAGAGGCCGAAGCGCTGGGGCATGTAACCGATGAGCGGCTTGACCTTCCACCGCTGAGCCGTCGCGTCGATCCCGCCTATGGTGATACGCCCGGCAGTCGGCCGGATCATGGTCGCGATGAGCCTCAGCAGGGTCGACTTGCCGGCGCCGTCCGAGCCGACGAGGCCGAAGACGGACCCCCTGCGAACACCCAGGGAGACACTCTCCAGGGCGCGCGTGGGCCCGAAGGACATGGAGACGCCCTCGACCCGTATGAAATCGTCACTGGAGGTATGCATCGGCGGGCATCCCGCTCTTGAGCTCGAGACCCGGGTTGTCGACGGCCACCTTTACGAGGTACACGAGCTTCACCCGTTCCTTCCTGGTCTGGATCATCTTGGGGGTGAACTCTGCCTCGGGCGAGATGAAACTCACCCTGCCCGCAAAGGACCTCCCGGGGAAGCTGTCCACCCTCACGTCGACCTTCTGTCCCTGCTTGACCAGCCCGATGGAGGTCTCGTCCACGTATATCTTCAGGTCGATCCTCGAGAGGTCCGCCACGGTGATGACCTCCCTGCCCTGACTCACCACTTCCCCCGGCTCCACGTTCCTGCTGGTCACGATCCCGTCGAAGGGGGCCTCCAGGCGTGCATAACCGAGCTGTACCCGTGCCTGGTCCAGGGCGGCCCGTGCACTCTCGACCTGGGCCCTGGCCGCCTCGATGTCCTTGACAGTCGCATCGATCTTCCCGAGGGTTCCCGTTGCCTGCTTCAGCATGGCCTGGGCCTCCCTGAGTTTCGACGTGGCATTCTCGAAGAGAAGCCTCACCGTGTCGCGCTCCTTTTCGGCAATGACCCCCTCCTTGAAAAGCCTGTCGTACCGGTCATTGTTCTTCCTTGCATCGTTGTAGGTGCTCCGTGCGACCGCTTCGTTGGCACTGGCCCGCTTCACGTCCTCCGGGAGCGTCGTCCGGAAGATGTCCAGCGTCTTTTCGATCTGCTCCTGCACCTTGACCGACCGTTCGAGGTTGGCCTCGGCCTGGCCGAACCGCGCCCGCATTTCCGCGGCATCGAGTTCTGCGAGGAGATCCCCCTTCTTCACGGTCATTCCCTCGTCCACGGTGACGGCGAGCACACGACCGGGGGCCTGAAAGGCGAGATTGGACTGGACGGCTTCGCATGTCCCGGAGTAATACATCGCCCCGTTTCTGGAGTGCTGCTGGGCATAGTACACCAGGGCGCTCACGCCCGCGAGCAGTACGACAAACCCGATGATGACGATGCGCTTTTTCACGACACCTCCCGATGAGATCCCGAGGGCGCTGCCAGGGCCTTCAGGACCAGCCTCCCGATCTCGTGGGCTATCTTGCCCGATACGTCCGCGGGGACTCCGCCCATGTCTCCGGCCAGCCCCTGGGCTGCGAGGATTTTGGGCGCAAGGGTCTTGTAGATGACCGTGGCCCCGATGGCCATGAAGTGCACGAGGAGCGGCATTGCCTCGCCGAAGACTCCCCGTGCCCTGCCTTCGTCGATGATCGCGCCGAGGGTTGTTATGATCGTCATGAGGTCCTTGAAGAAGACTTCGGGAAGATTGGGCCCCCCGGACGCGATCTCCCGCATCATGATGCGGGGCATCTGGGGGTTGTCGTCGAAGGTCCTTGCCAGGATCTTGATGTACGTCCTGATCTTGTCTTCCGGGGATCCCTTCTGTGCCGTCCCCTCTGCGAGCCTCAGCATTGCCTTCCCGATGACGTCGTGGATGACCTCGGCATAGAGTGCCTTCTTGTCGCCGATGTGATAGTAGAGGGTGGCCTTGTTGACACCGGCACGCCGTGCTATCGTGTCCACCCGTGCCCCGGCGAAACCCTTTTCCGCGAACTCGTCGCGCGCAGCTTCGAGGATCCTCGCAGTCGTCTCCGTTCCCTTGTCCGGCCTCTCGCCACCCATACCGTACCCCTTTTCGGACTGACCATTGAGTTTAACCATACGGTTGGTTTTGTCAATATGGATCATGTCCTTGAAAAGGGTTGTCCTGCATCTTGGAGGAGGTATAATACACGAACGAAGGCTTGGCCATGAAGCGTGTACGTCCTCTTTGCGCTGCCGCGATACTCGTCGTGCTGGCGTGCGTCCCGGTGTACGGGTTCGACGAGCTCCGGCTCCTCATCACCGAATTCGCGCCGTACACCTACGAGGGAAACGGGGCGGTCAGGGGAACCGGCGCGCAGGCGCTCCAGAAGGTCCTGAGCCTGTCCGGGGTCCCCTACTCGTCCGTCGTCGTGTCGTCCCTCGAGACTGCCGTGTCCGAGACCAGGGCGGGCTCAGCCGACGGGTTCTTCCCGGCCGCAGCCCGGCCCGACAGGGACACCTTTGCCGTGTTCTCGGGCCCGCTTCTCATCCACCGCTGGACCTGGTTCCTGCCTGCCGGCAGCACCTACAACCCACGGAAGGCATCCTTCAAGCCCTACGCCAGGGTGGGCACCCTGCGGCATTCCGCCGTGCACACCTGGCTGAGGAACAACGGCTATCGCATCAGCGGCATGCCGTCCACTGCAGAGGCCCTGGTAGTCATGCTGAAAAAGGGTACCGTCAACACGGTCCTCATGCCCGAGGCCGAGTTTCTCCAGGCGCTCGAAGCGGCTGGCGAGAAACCCGGGCGGTACCGCATGGTCGTCCTGTTCGAGACGCCGCTCGGCCTGTACCTCTCAAAGGCCTACCTCGAACGGAATCCCGGTGCCTTTGAGAAGATCGCCGGTGCAGTGAGAAGACTGGGCACTGCTCAGTGAGGGACGCCGTCTTCGATCCCCGTTCTACTCCATTGTCTTCTGCCTCCCCAGGGCCGACGGTGCGGCCCCGGGCAGGGCGCGGACGACGGACCTCAGGACCGGGTGGTCCACGGCCAGCCGCAGCACCGATTCCTGCTGGGCGAGCGAGATGAGCACGAGGATGAAGATCATGAGCGGGAACGGGGCGACCTGGAAGACCTGGGCGGGTATGCCCGGGTACCAGGCCTGGAGGTGGATGCTCATGACCTGGAGGAACGCGAAGAGATATGCGCCCGCAGCGGCCTTGACCGGGTGCCACCCGCCGAAGATGACCAGGGCCAGGGCGATCCACCCGGATCCCTCGCAGCCCTGGGGCTGCCCCCACCCGGGCTTGACGCACAGGGAGAATGCGGCCCCGGCGATCCCCACCATCATGCCCCCGGCCACTGCATAGAGGAGCTGCACCCGGTCCGGGTCGATGCCCCGGGCATACGCACCGTCGGGGTTTTCGCCCACGCAGCGGATCTTCAGCCCGGGGGCCGTCCGGTAGAGGAACCACCAGCAGAAAGGGATCATGACCATGCTCAGGTACACGGGCAGGCTGTGACTGAACAGGACCTGGCCGACCACGGGTACGGCATGGAGGACGGGGATGGGGACGGGACCGGCCAGGGTTCCCTCCATGCGGGCATAGGGGCTGCCCAGGAAGTATGCGAGGTCCCGCGTCATCAGGGTGAGCACGAACCCCACCGCCACCTGGGAGATGCCCAGGCGTATGGAGAAGAGCGCCACCACGGCGGCGATGCAGCCCCCCGCAACCGCTGCGGCAATGAACCCCGCGAGCAGGCTCCCGGTCATCATGGCCGTCACGAACCCGGTCATGGCGCTCAGGATGATGGTGCCATCCAGGGACAAATTGATGATGCCGGCCTTCTCGGTGATGGTCTCACCGAGGGTCGCCAGCAGTATGGGCGCCGCACCGGCCACAACGCCGGCCAGGAGAATGGTGACGTCGATGCCGTGCATCAGGGATGCCCTCCCTTCCTGATCATGCCGCGCGCCGCATGCACCGCCAGGGCGGCGAGCACCAGGGTGCCCTGGATCACCCCGCTCAGGGAGGAGTCGAGCTGCAGCACCATGGGCAGCTGGATGCTCCCCACGTTCAGGCAGGCGAAGAAAAACGCCACCAGGGGCGTGACCCACACGTTGAAGCTTGACAGCATCACCACGAGCAGCGCCAGGTACCCGTACCCGCTCGATATGGCGGGGATGAGCCGGTGATACACCCCGCTGACCTGGAAGCTTCCCGCCAGCCCGGCAAGCCCGCCGGCGCAGACCATTGCCAGGATCATGGTGGCCTGCGGCCTGAGGCCGAAGAGGAATGCGGCCTTCTCGTTGCTGCCGATGGCCTTGAGGTGGAGCCCGAACCGGGTGGACCGGAGCATGTAGGCGGTCAGCACGATGGTGGTCAGGGTCATGCCCAGGGCGGCGGGGGACAAGCGGATACCCTCGAGATACGGCAGCCAGAGGTGTTCGGCAAAGGTCTCGGTGCCGCTCATGGATGCGATGCCCGGCTGTCTCCACGGACCGAATATGAGCCAGAGCACCAGGCCCTGGGCGACGAAATTGAGGCCCAGGCCCGCGAAGATCTCGTGCACGCCGCCCTTCGTCTTGAGGTATCCGGCCAGGACGGCCCACAGCGCCCCTCCCGCCATGCCCGCGAGGATCGCAGCGGAGAGGAGATACTGGGCGCCCCTGCCGTCGACCTCCATGCGCAGCAGCAGGGTCGTCAGGACCGCGCCCATCATGATCTGGCCCTCCACGCCGATGTTCCACAGCCCGATGCGGAACGTGAAGAGCAGGCCGCAGGCACCCAGCGTCAGCGGTATCCATACCTTCACGACGTGGGTGATCTTGGACCAGGAACCGAGCGACCCCTTGACGATCTGGCAGTAGGAGTCCAGGGGCGGCGCACCGGTGAGCAGCAGCACGAGGGTGGTGAAGGCGAAGACCACGAGAAGGCTCAGCACCACGTCCAGCACCACGCCCGCTGCGGTCGCTGTCCTTTCGGCCTGTCCGTCCATTATCCCCGGTCCCCTTCCATCCGTCTCACACCTTTCCGGCGATGGCCCTTCCGAGCTCCAGTGCATCCGTGTCCTCGGGCCGCTCGTCCGCGATGATCCTGCCGTCGAAAAACACGAGGACACGGTCGGCCACCATGAGGATCTCGTCGAGCTCCGAGGACGAGAACACGATGGCCGTCCCCCTCGATGCATGGGCGTCGAGGTACTGCCACACCCAGTGGACCGATTCCATGTCGAGTCCGCGCGTGGGGTTCTCCAGGAGGAGGAGCTCGGGCTCATCGGGCAGGAACGACAGCAGGAGGCGCTGCTGGTTGCCGCCGGAGAGCGACTCCACCGTGCTCCCGGGGGTGCCGGTCACCTGGAAGGCCCGTATCCTGTCGTGGGCCTTGAGCTCGGCGGCGTCCCACTGCACGCCGAAGGTCCCGCCTCCTGCCTCCAGGGCGCAGTGTTCCGTCACGGTGAGCCCCCTGATGAGGCCCTCCTCGAGCCTCGATGCCGGCTGGAAGGCGACCCCGAGCGCCCTGAAGGCGTGGTAGTCCCTGCCGGTCATGTCCTTCCTGCAGATGTGCACCCTGCCCCTGGCCGGCCTGACGAGCCCTGCGGAGATGCGCAGAAACACGTCCTGGCCGCTTCCCTCGAGCCCTGCGAGGCCCACCACCTCGCCCCTGCTCACGTTGACCGTGCACTCCTTCAGGCCGGTCCTCCCCCCCGTCGCCGTCACGGCGTCGAGGTGCAGGGTCTGGGCCCCTGGTTCGTGCCCCGAGCGGATGGCACGCGCCGGCTCGACGCCGAACATCATGGCGAGGAGCTCCCCGGTTACGAAGGGGGGGTCCATGGTGCCGGACACCATGCCTTCCCTGAGCACCGTGATCTCGTCGCAGAGTGCCTCGATGTCCTCGAGCTTGTGGGAGACGAGGATGACGCTCCTGCCTTCACGGGCGAGTCTCTTGAGCCCTGAGAAGAGGAGGTCTTTCTGGAGGGCCGATATGCCCGTGGTGGGCTCGTCAAGGATGAGCACGCGGGTTCCCGAGGCAAGCAGCCGGACCAGCTCGAGCTGCTGGCGTTCGCCCACGGTCAGGCGCCCTGCAGGGACATCGGGGTCAAGGTCAAACCCGAGGTCCGCACACAGGCCCTCGAGCCTCGCCCTGTGCGTGCGCCTGTCCTGCGTGCCTGCCGAGGCCTGCCCGGCCATGAAGTTCTCCAGGACCGTCAGCGGCGGGAAATCCAAGGGGTCCTGGTAGAGCATGCCGATGCCCAGTGCCGAGGCCTGTGCCGGGGTGGCGAAGTCGACCTCGCGGCCGTCCATGAAGATCCTGCCGCTGGTCTTGGCGATGAAGCCGGCCAGGATCTTCATGAGCGTGGACTTTCCCGCCCCGTTCTCCCCGAGGATACCGTGGATGGTACCGGGCCTGAGCGTGAGGTCGATCCCGTTGTTGGCCCTGACGGCCCCGAAGTGCTTGTGGATATCGAGCAGTTCTATGGACATCTCACGCTCCGGGGGCGATCCCGTCATGCCTTCATGTCGGCCCGCTACTTGGCGCTGCTGGCACCGAGCATGCCCTCCAGGAGCTTGGGCATGTACCAGATCTGCCTGTCCGTGGCGACTTCCCCCTGCGAGAGGAACACCGACCCGTCCTGGTAGTTCAGCGGCCCCTTGAAGAGCCGGACCTTGTTGGCGCCGAGGTCCCTTATGAAACGAGCGAGCTGCTTCCGTGCGTCGGCCGTGAGCGCATCGCCCTCCTTGAAACCCACCGTGGACGTATTCGGGTTGTTGATGTCCTTCCAGTCGGGGCTGAGCCAGGTCCATTCGGGCTTCCACGGTCCTCTCATGGACTTCTTCACGAGCCCGGCATACGCAGGGCCCCAGTTGAAGTACGGCACGCCCAGGCATACCGTGGACCCCCCCTCGCAGGCACCCACGTAGTCGTAGGGAATGGCCCAGGCCTTCCTGCCCTCCCGGGCCTTCTGCTTGGCCACGGTGACCGCCTCGGTGGTGTCGATGCCGGAGATCACCACGTCGAACCCGGAGTTGTAGAAGTTCTGCGCCACCTGGGTGGGGTCGGCCGTGACGCCGGGGATGTTGAACCAGAAGCCGATCCAGGTGACCTGGAAGGTGAGGTCTTTCGAGTTCTTCCCGAGGACCTTCTCCCATGCGTAGAGCGCACCCAGGTAGGCCGATGCGGCGAGCCTGCGGGTCTCCTCGTTGATGAGCGGACCCAGGTAGCCTATCTTCCCGGTCTTGGTGGTGAGCGCGGCAACGAACCCCGCCATCATCTTCCCGTACTCCATGCGTCCGAAGACGTTGGTGAGGTTCCTTGGCGCCCTGCCGGTGAGCACGTCGTCGCCCGAGACGTGCACGAAGTGGACGGTGGGATGCTGGGCCGCGGCCTCCCTGATGCCGTCCTTCATGTCGTCGGAATTGGCGATGACGAGCCTGGCCCCCTTTTCCACCATGTCATCCACGAGCTGCGGTATGGTGACCCCCGGCCGGTCGGCCGGGTTGACCTTGTCGATGTAGATCATCTTCGCGCCGGGCACTGTCTTTTCCACGTACTGGCCCCCCTCGAAGTGTGCCTGCGAATAGCCCTTGTCGTTGTAGGGCCCCACGAGCAGGAGCCCGAAGATGTAGGGCTTGGCCGCCGCCCGGGCCGTGCCGGGGACCGATGCGACCAGCGCCGCGCAGAGAAAGACCGCAAGTGCGAACGTGCATGCCTTTTTCATAGGAAAACCCTCCCCCGTATCGAGAGCTGCAGATGGGATTGCCTGAAGAACCCTCTCCCCTCGAGAACGCACCAAGTATAGGGAGAAATCCGGGCAAGGGCAAGGGGTGAGTTCTCGTCGCCCGGCGGCACTAGGCCTTGTACCCCTGGTCCCGGTAGTACCTCATGGTACCGATATGGCCGGACAGTCCGGCCGATCGCCCTGATGCCAGGAACACGGCGAGTTCGGCCACGTCAGCGGGGTCCTTCAGGACACTCTTCTCCTTGTAGTCCGCCATCGTTCGGTAGAGATCCTCCCCCAGGATGGACGGCCCCATGGAACGGATCTCCGCACCGAGATCCGTGTCCATGAGCCCGGGATCAATGCCGTTGACGCGGATGTGGAAGGGTCTGAGCTCCTCGGAGAGCGACCTCGTGAGCTGGATGAGACCGGCCTTGGACGCGGCATAGGCGGAGAAACGGGGGAACGGCATCTGCCCGAGCCCGGAGGTGATGGTGATGATCGCGCCGCCCCCCGAATCTTTCATGTGGGCAGCGACACCCCGGCAGCACAGGTAGCTCCCGGTGAGGTTGACGTCCATCACCTGCCGCCAGCGCTCGGGGGTCGTCTCCTCGAGGAAGCGGGCAGGCCCGATGATGCCCGCATTGTTCACGAGGATGTCGATGCCGCCGAACCGTTTCATCGTCAGCGAGAGTGCCGACGTCACGTCCCTTTCCGATGCGACATCGCCCGGGCAGATCGCGCACTCCCCCCCGGCCTGTGCGATCCGTGCGGCAGCCTCCTCGAGCTCGTCACGCGCGAGGCTGAACATGCATACCCGTGCCCCTTCCCGGGCGAAAGCCAGGGAGATCTCCCTCCCGAGCCCCCTGCCCGCACCGGTGACGAGCGCGGTCTTGTCTTCAAGATCCATAACGATGGCACCCCTTATCCACGGGATCAAAGTCCTTGTTTGAATGATAATACAGGGATACTATGGGTCAAGGATGAATCATCGCCATCATGATCGGAGGGACATGCCGTGCACGACCCCCTAGATATACGTATGAGAGCTTCACGCGCCCACGCGCACATGCCTGGAACATCCAAAGGGTCACCGATGAAACGTGCAGTCTCGACCTCGATCGTCGTGCTCGTGATGGCGGCCCTGTGCGGGTGCACCACCACGTATTTCATGGCCACAGGACCAACGGCCTATCCCCCCTACGATGGAGAGGTCCAGATCCTCGATGTGCCCCTGGAGGGCGTGGACTATGAAGTGATCGGGATAGTCTCGGTCGACAGGCCCTGGGAAACCGAGTACGGGTATCTCGTCAGGCTCGTGCAGGAAGAGGCCGGGCGCCATGGCGCCCACGCGATCATCATGTGCAGCGACAGGATCTGCCTGAGGTTCGGGGATACGGATTCGTGTCTGGCAGCCCCGGCCATCAGGATCCTGCCCCGGGCTGAGGCCGCGGCCGCAGCTCCCCCCACGCCTTCTGCCCCGGCGCCGTCGGTCAAGGAGCAGGCTCTCGTCGAGAGTGGCCGGGTCACGCTGAATATCCAGTTCGACACCGGCGAGGCCGTGGTGAAGGACCACTACTATGCCGATCTGTCCGAACTGGCGGATGTCATGAAGAGGCATCCCGACCTGAGGGTGGTCATCGAGGGACACACGGACAGCGTCGGCGACGATGCCTACAACCTGAACCTCTCCTACAGACGTGCCGACAGCGTGAGGAACTGCCTCGTCACCACCTTCGGGATAGACGCATCCCGTCTGGTAACGGCGGGGCATGGCGAGACCAGGCCTGTTGCAGACAATGCGACCCCTGAAGGGAGACAGCTGAATCGCCGTGTGGAAGCGGCGGTCGACCCCGTCAAGGCTGCAAAGTGAGCGGGGGGGCCGGTTGCTGAAGTGTCCGCAGGGGTGAACCGGGTTCCTCTCTGCCGGGCCGGTTTCACGCGGCTGCGCCGCTGACGGCCCTAGAAAGGTCTGTTCTTGTCCTGGAGGTTCTTCTGCTGCTGCGTCGCCGTCCTGACCGCCGCCTTTATGTCCTTGTTCTCGGGGTCGATGGCAAGGAGGTCCTGCCACAGCGCGATGGCCCTTTC
This sequence comes from Deltaproteobacteria bacterium, assembly GCA_017992605.1. Taxonomy (GTDB): domain Bacteria; phylum Desulfobacterota; class Desulfomonilia; order UBA1062; family UBA1062; genus MWEI01. The sequence continues at coordinate 154,685 of JAGOOG010000001.1, read as the reverse complement.
GATGTTTCCCTTCCTGTACTGCTCGAACCCCTGCCTCGAAAGGTTCTTCCTGCAGGAGGAGAGTTTCGTGTTCAGGTAGGCGTCGTCGAACGAGAGCATCTCCTTGAGTCCGGAGAATGATGCATAGTTGTTCCGCAGGGTGTAATAAATCCTCCCTGCCTTCGGGACGTTGCCCTTCTCCAGCATGGTGTCCGCGAGGGACTTCATTTCGTTGACACTCTTCGCGTATTCCTTCTTCAGGGACGTCTCCTGCGGCTGCCTGCGGAATTCCCTGCCGTAGATGTCCAGCGCCTGCTGGTACTGTCCTGCCTTCATGTGGTTCGCGGCCAGACTGAGAGGCCTCTCCGGAGGCAGCTCGGCTTTCTGGGGCGCCTGCTTGACCGGAGCCGGCTTCTGGGCCGGACTCTCCTGGGGCAGCCAGCCCTTCATCTCTGCGCACGCGTGCAGGCCGAACAGGAGCGCGATAACGAAGGGAAGCAGCATGTACCGTGGAACATTCATCATGTCACCGCCTTGAGCATGGATCGTGGTTCCCTGTATACCTTGTGCTTCTGCATGAGCTCGGTGAAGACCGATGCCAGGTCCGGACGGAACTGGACCCCGGCCATCCTGGTGATTTCCTTCAGGGCATCGTCCTCGGAGAGGGCCTTTCTGTAGGGCCTGTCGGACGTCATGGCATCGAAGGTGTCGGCTATCGCGATGATGGCGGCAAACAGGGGAATTTCCTCGCCTGCCAGCCCATCGGGATAGCCCTTGCCGTTGTACCACTCGTGGTGGTGGCGCGTGGAGGGGATGTACTTGGACAGCGAGGGTGCCCAGCTGAGGATGGATGCCCCGTACTCCACGTGGTTCATCATCTCCTTGTACTCGGAGGGGCTCAGCTTGTCCGGCTTGAGGAGTATTGAATCGGGCGTCTTGATCTTGCCCACGTCATGGAAGAGGCAGGCTATCTCCAGGTCGGTCAGTTCCTCGTGGGAGAGGCCTACCTGTCTGCCGAGGAGCAGCGAGAGCTGGGCGACCCGCGCGGAATGTCCGTGCGTGTACGAGTCTCTCGCATCTATGGCCGCTGCCACCACCTTGACTATGGAGACGTATGCCTCCTCGAGGTCGCGGGCATATCTGTTCAGCTTGCCCTTCTGTTCCGCGATCTGGGCGGACATCTCGTTGAAATTGCGCGTGAGCCTGCCCAGTTCATCCTGGGAGTAGATCCTGAGCGGCTTCTTCGTGGTCCCGTTCTTCATTTCGTCCACGCCCAGGGAGAGTTCCTGGATGGGCCTGATGAGGAAGGATGCGAGCAGGGAGCTCGCAAAGATTCCGAGGACGACGATGATCGTGAAGACGACAAGTATCCTGTCGGTGACGCTCTTCCGTGCCGCAAGGAGCACCGACCTGTTCATGCCGAGGATCACGCTGCCCAGGGGCTTCTTCATGAACACGATCGGGCACGATATCTCGAACATGGTGCCCGACCTTGCCGGCAGTTCCCTGACCACGACGCCGTCGGCCCCCTTCCTGAAGATGATGCCCTGCTCTACATGCAGGGTCTCACCGATCATCGGGGTGTCGCTGTGGACGATGACCTTCATCGCCTGGTCGACGATGGCGACGTACGGCATGTCGCTGTTCGATACCTTGGCCTTGTACACGATGGTATCCAGCCCGAGGAGGTCCCCTGACAGGAGGCTGTACCCTGCCGTCGCCGCGATGCTGTTCCCGACGGACTCCCCCCGCTTGATGATCTCGTTGAGGATATAGTCGTTCATGATCTGGAGGGTCATGATGCACAGGGCCAGAGAGGTCGCTGTCAGGAGGATGACCGTGAAGAAGGCGATCTTGAACCGCAGGCTTGCCGACCGGAACCTCTGTGACATGAGCCGCAGCAGGGCCTTGAAGAAGCCCGAGAGCGCATGGAGGTACGACGCCGCGCTGCGCGCAAGAGAATGTCCGGCCTCACCTGTCGCCACGAGTAACTCCCGTCCTGATGCCCGTTTCCACGATGTTCGCGATAGCCATACACCATGTATCGGCACAAAGGCCAGATATTTTGACCCCCGTGCCCCGCGATCATCGTCCGGCCGGACGCGAACAGGGGTTACCAGGTCGTGTTTCCCTGACAATCCTTCACGGGCAGACCGGTCACCAGCGCTTCACCGTCGCGCCCAGCCCCTCCATGATGTTCTGGTACTTCTCGTGGATCATCTTCCGGTCGAATTCCCAGAACCGCTCCAGCATGGACGCCTGCTCATCCGTGCTGAAATAATCCATGACCGGGAAGAAGAAGTCCTTGTCTTCCTTGACTATGTGCTTCGGGTAGAGGTCCACGAGGTTCCTCATGCGGGATACGAGTGTCTCCCGGGCCGTCCTGTCTCCGTCCATGTATGCCTGCCGGGCCTCGATGAGGGCCTTCACGTTGTCCCGGGCGAGAACGTGCTCTTCCTGGAGTTCCTTCATGATCCTCCTGTGGGCGGGCGTGAGCGGCTTCTTCTCGAGTTCGACGAAGAGGATGTCCTCCTCCTTGCCGTGGTGCGTACGGTCCGCGTAGGTCCTGAAGAAGTCGACCGCCCGTTCGATGAACACGATGTCGGCGTTTTCGCCCTCCTGTATCTCCCCGATCTGTTTCTCCATGAGGGGTATGATCTGCTCGATGAGCCGGTGTTCCCACATGAGGGGGCCGATGGGTTTCATGAAACACCTCCTTGTCCGTGTGATCGCTCTCGACAGAGATGGAGCGTGCGCACTGAGTACTATAATAGTCTCGCTACGCTGCCTGACAATATCCTGCAGGTCTCGAACCTGCCCGACGGCTTGACCCGGCAGAAAAAATCCCTATTCTAGATGTGCGCGGCACCGTGACACTCGTGTGCGGTGCATCAGGGACCATCGCGACGGAGAGGTTCAACCTTCCGCGGTAACAAGGAACTGAACGAAAGGAGGAATGCAATGGGCAAATTCGGCGATCTGTTGCAGAGCGACGACTGGAAGAAGGAGAAGCACGTCCCGGTCATCGAGTGCCCGGACCAGGTGAAGGCCGACGAGGTCTTCCAGGTCAAGGTCTCGCTGGGCAAGGAAATAGCCCACCCCAACACCACGGAGCACCACATCCGCTGGATCCAGCTCTACTTCAAGCCCGAAGGCGATAAATTCGCCTTCCAGGTGGGCAGCTTCGAGTTCACGGCCCACGGCGAGTGCGTGGACGGCCCCAACAAGGGCCCGGTCTACACCAACCACACCGTGGTGGCCGAACTCAAGGTGGGCAAGCCGGGCACCCTCGTGGCTGCATCGTTCTGCAACATCCACGGCCTCTGGGAGAATTCCAGGGACATCAGGGTCGGCTGATCATCCGCCCCGGGCATCGTCCTGCGCCCTGCCGTCCGGGTGCGAGACGCGGGGAATGCCCGCCTCGCACGGGACGCCGGTCGCACACAGGCCGCACCCGTAGATGAAGATGTGGTAGGAGGCGTTGCAGTGCCGCAGGGAGGAGGCGACCTTGCGGTAGCAGGCCTCCTTGTCGTGCCCGTGCTCCCGCGTTATGGCGCCCACCGGGCACCGCCTCGCGCAGATCAGGCACTCTGCGCCCTGGTAATGGAGGCAGTGCGCGTGGATGTCGTCGGGACGCTGCCGGTCCGGAGAGAGCCGCACGTTGACCACGAAGCTGCCGAGCCGGTGTGCGCACCCCCTGTCCGTTATCAGGAAGTCGTGCATGCCGAAGGTGCCCAGGCCCGCCGCATAGGCGATGTGCCGGTGCGACCAGGGGGACGCCCAGCCCACCCCTGGATAGCGCTTCTTGTTGAACAGGGGGGTCACGTCGGGCGACACGGCCAGGATTCCCTTTTCCATGAGGTCGGTCACTATCTCGCGGACCATGGTCTGGCTGAAGATCTCTCCCATGAGGCGGCTCTGGGCCCAGCGCTCTGAAACCGTCTTCGACGTGCCTGCATTGTCCCGCCGGGTCGCCCCGGACAGCGGCATGACGAAGGAGACCACGCTGAGGTCGGCCGCGTCCGGCGGGGTCACCCCGCTGTTTTCCGCCTGCCACTGCATGATCTCCCGGGGTGTCAGGTGATGCGGCCCGATGATCTCCTTGAACCGCTCGAATATGGGGTCGTCACCCCGCACGAACCCGACGAGCGGCTCGGTGAATATCCGCTCCCCGTAGAACGGGTATTCCATGGCGTTGTCCTGGTGGCATGCGACCTTGTCCGTGATGGCGCGGACGAACCACGCCTCGTCCGGCAGCCCTTCTGGACCATGCCCCGCCGCGTCCCTGTTCAGGACGGGCTGCGGCGGGAAGAAGAGCCCGCGCATCTCTCCCAGCGCGTTCTTCATCCCCCCGATGTCCGTCAGGAAGGACAGGCGCCGGTAGCGCTCCCGCATCCTGCTCCTCGTCTTCATGGCCCTCCTCCCCTCACGTCGTGTACGCCGCGTCGAGGATCCCCACCACGGTCCTGATGCAGGCTTAGCAGACCTTTATGAACGTGTCGAGTGCCTGTTCACTCCTGGTCATGGTTCCTCCTCGGGCCTGACTGGTCGCTGCCTGACTCGTGTGCGAGCAGCCCCATCACGAGCGAGTCGGATAGCTCCCCGTTCACGATGCAGCGCTCCCTGAGCACGCCCTCGCGCACGAATCCGAGTCGCTCGAGGGTGCGGATGGATGCGGCGTTCCTCGGGTCGAGCTCGGCCTCCACGCGGTGGAGGTTCAGGGTGGCAAACGCGTAGTCCAGCACGGCCGCCAGGGCCTCGTGGTTGAAGCCCTGCCCCCAGAAATTCCGCGCGAGGGCGTACCCGATCTCTGCGCAGTGGTTGTGCCCGTCGAAATGAAACAGGGCGCACGTGCCGATGAGACGCCCTCCGGTGCGCCGCACGATCCCCCACCTGAGGCTCAGCCTCTGGGAGAACGACGCCCTCGCCTTGGCGATGAACGCGCCGGCCTCGCCGAGGTGGGCCATGGGCGGCGAGTTCCAGTAGCGCATCACCTCCGGGTCTGAGAAGATGGTGAACACGTCGTCCCGATCGTGGCGGCCCAGGGCCCGCAGGACGAGGCGCTCGGTTAAGAGGTCCGGGAATTTCTCCCTGAACAGCATGTCACGTATTCCCTTCACGCGTGGGCCTCACAGTTCTATCTGTGCGCCGAGCTCCACGACCCGGTTGGGCGGCATGCCGAAGTACGAGGTCGGGTTCGACGCGTTGCGCGCCATGAAGGCGAAGAGCATCTTGCGCCAGCCCATCATCTTGGACACGCCGGTGGTCAGCAGCGTCTCCCTGCCCAGGTAATAGGTGGTCGTCGCAGGATCGGTCTTGAGGCCCATGCGCGCGGCCAGGTCCATGATTTCCGGGATGCTGGGCGATTCCATGTACCCGTATGCGGCCAGGAGCCGGTAGAACCCGAGGCCCAGGTTCTCGAGCTTCAGGCGCTCGCCCGGTGCCACGGTCGGCCTCTCCACGGTGCGGATGGACAGGATGAGCACGTTCTTGTGGAGGACGTGGTTGTGCTTGATGTGGTGCAGGAGCGCCGAGGGGGTGCCCTCCGGGGAAACGGTCATGAACACGGCCGTGCCGTACACCCTCTTCACGTCGTGGGTCGCGATGTCGTCGAGGAAGAGCTCGAGGGGGAACCTCTTCTCGAGCATGATGCGGGAGACCTGTTTGCGGCCGTCCTTCCAGGTCTTCATGAGGGTCAGCACGCACGCGGCCACGAGCAGGGTGAACCACCCGCCGTCGAGGATCTTCATGATGTTCCCGCTGACATTGGGTATGTCGAAGCACAGGAAGAGTCCCACGATGGGCAGGGCCTTCCAGGCCGGCCAGTCGTATGCCCTGGTCACCACGACGAAATACAACAGCGACGTCATGGTCATGGTCAGGGTGACGGCGATCCCGTATGCCCCGGCCAGGCCGCTCGAACCCCTGAACATGAGCACCACGGCGATGCACAGGATCATGATGGTGTAGTTCACGCCCGCGATGTAGATCTGCCCCTCCTTCTCGGACGACGTGTGTATGATGCGCATGCGCGGGCAGTAGCCGAGCTGGATGGCCTGCCTGCTCAGCGAGAAGACGCCGGAGATGAGGGCCTGGGAGGCGATGACGGTGGCGGTGGTGGCCAGGCCGACCATGGGGTAGAGCAGCGCCCGCGGCACCAGGGCGTAGAATGGGTTGACGGCCGCCTCGGGGCGGCCCAGCAGCAGCGCGCCCTGGCCGAGGTAGTTGAGCAGCAGTGCCGGGTAGGCGACACATATCCACGAGCGGCTGATGGCCCTGTGCCCGAAGTGGCCGAGATCGGCATAGAGCGCCTCGCTGCCGGTTATGACGAGCACCACCGAGCCGAGCACCACGATGCCGTGCAGGCGGTGTTCGGCAAAGAACCGCACGGCATGGACGGGATTCAGGGCAGCGAAGATCTCGGGCGCGTCCAGGACCTGCCTGAGCCCGAACGCGGCGATGACGACGAACCAGGTCAGCATGATGGGCCCGAAGACGCTGCCTATGCGCGACGTGCCGCGGTGCTGGACCATGAAGAGCGCGAGCAGAATCGCCACGGTCAGCGGCACCACGAGGGGGTCGGCGGCCGTGGTGGCCACGCTCAGGCCCTCCACGGCGGACAGGACCGAGATGGCTGGGGTGATGATGCCCTCGCCGAACAGGAGCGAGGCCCCCAGGAGCGCCATGAGGATGACCGCTGACCTCCCCGCGGGCCCGATCTTTCCCATGTGTGCCTGGGCCTGGCCGAGGAGGGCGAAGATGCCGCCTTCGCCGTGGTTGTCGATGCGGGTTACGAACCCCACGTACTTGATGGTAACCACCACGGTCAGCGACCAGAAGATGAGGGACATGACGCCGAGGATGCTCGTCGGTGAGATGGCTATGGCGTGGGTGCCGTGGAAACACTCCCTCACGGCATAGAGCGGACTGGTCCCGATGTCGCCGAAGACGACGCCCAGGGCCGCCAGCGTGATCGCCAGGGTCGTCCTGTCGATCGTCCCGGGTTGCTGGTCGCCCGGCTGCCCGGTTATCGACCCCTCCGAGCCCTCACCTTGCTTCTCGTCATCCATCCAAGAGTCTCCAGAACCAGTAAGGGGATGGGCTCCAGGAAAACACGGCAGTTCCATCTCCTCGGTGCCTGCGAGGTTAGCTGTCGGGCTCGGGCCGAAGAGATTACCCTACACCTTGCGGTGATACGCCCCTTGAATCGGGTCCCCCGCTCCCCTTCTTAAGGGATTCGGCATGCTGGAATGGGTCTCTAGCATCTCGTGGAACAGGTGTCAACTGTCTCTCGTAGGATGCTTTCCCTTTGTTTTACAAACGGTTGGGACGTATCCGGTGCATCGGTCACTTTTTCCTGAGATCCTTCATGGCGGACTTGATGAATCGCCCGAAGTCGCGCTCCTTCTTCCTCTTCTCGGCGTACGACATCTGGTAGAACGCCGACTCGTCCCTGAGCCTGAGGTAATTGTCGTAGTGCTCCCGGCTCAGGCTCCCCGCGTCCAGGGCCTCGCGGACCGCGCAGCCGGGCTCGTCGGTATGGCTGCAGTCCCGGTAGCGGCAGCCCGATGCGAGCCGGGTGATGCCGGAGAAGCTGTCTTCTATGGCGCCCTCGGCGCCCAGGATGCCGAACTCGCGCATGCCCGGGTTGTCGATGACCAGGGCGCCGCCCTCGATGACGATCAGCTCGCGGCGGACGGTGGTGTGCCTCCCCTCCCCGGTCTGGCTGACGTCCTTTGTCTGGAGCCTCTGGCGGCCGATGAGCTCGTTGATGATCGTGCTCTTGCCGACGCCCGACGACCCGACGAGGCAGTAGGTCCGTGCGGGCAGGAGCATCCGCTTGAGGTCGTCGATGCCTTGGCGCGTGACGTTGCTCAGGGTCAGGATCGGCGCCGTGACGCCGGCTTCCCTTATTCTGGACACCTGGGAGGCGAGGACGTCCGGCTCGACCAGGTCCGTCTTGGTGAGAAGTACGCAGGGTCCGGCTCCGCCGTCCTGCACCATGACGAGATACCGCTCGAGCCGGTTGAGGTTGAAGTCGTAGTGGCAGGACTGCACGATGATCACGTGGTCGACGTTGGCCGCGATCATCTGGTAATCGACGGTGTCCCCGGCCGACCTTCTGCGCAGGGCGGTCCTCCGCTCGAGAAGGGTGCGGACCAGGCCGAAGTCGTCGGAGGGCTGTCTTTGGACGCAGACCCAGTCGCCCACGCACGGGAGCTCCTGCGGTGAGCGGTGCCGGTGCAGGAAGTTGCCTGCGAGTTTCGCCCGGAAGGTTCCGGTCTGGTCCATGACCAGGAGCATGTCGCGGTCGACCGCGGCGACACGGGCAACGGTTTCGTCAGGCCCGCATGCGGCCCGTTCTTCGAACCACTCGCTCCAGCCGAGTGGGGTGAGATCAGCGTGTTGGATTTTCATACGTCACCGGAGATTCGAGATACCTGTGCGCCGTGCCATGCGGCAACGATCCACACTGCGTCAACCTTTACTTTATAGAAAAAACTGTACGGCTGCACTGTCACTTCACGAAAGGGAAGATCTGGGAACTTGGGGAGAATTCTTCCGGGTTCTGGAAAGCTTGCCAAGCGCGACAGGCCCTTTTCTGCCTTGTTCCGAAAATCCACTGCTGCTGAAGGATTGTCTTTCTGAATGTACTCCAATGCTTCCAGGAACTGGAGGCGGGCTGAAGGGGTGAAGAGGATTCTCAAAATTTTACACCATCGAGAATCCTGTCTGCTTCCTTGAGCACGTCCTCGAGTTCATACCCGGCACCTGCCTCAATCTCTTTTTCTCCCCTGGCTAACAGTCGCAGTATCTCGATCTCGTGCTGAGCCTGCTCGTATTCCTTCATGCTTACCATGACGGCAGCAGCTCTCCCCCGCTGGGTAATGAAGACGGGTTCCTGCGATGATGCAACGCGCCTGATTATATCGCTCGCATTCTGCCTGAGATCGGAAATGGGTATGATCTTTGGGGCCTTGGGCATTGATGGTACCTCCTATAGTACAACTAATAATACTAACAACATTACATACTAGCAAAAGGTGATGTTGAAATCATCCGTTCCGCATAACCGGCTGACAATCGAAAAACGCTTCCCGTGCTGTGAGATTGTTACCGGTGGCGCAGTGGATTTTGAAATCATCAAGCTCAACACCGGCAAGTTGTATTTGATCAATAAGTTTCATTCTTTTCTCATATCGAACGTGCGGATCAGCGGCCGGCGTCGCCGGTCCTTTGGATTGGTTTGTTGGCCTAAGCCACTAGGCTTTTACTTCAGAGTTGAAAGTATCTTATTTATTTCATCTACATCAAAAAACTCTGAATCGAGATCACCACCCAGCCATTCAATCATGTTCTCGTGTTCTGGGTGATCAGGATCCTTTATGGCCACTAGAAGATCATAATATCCATAAATACCCCCGCAGTCTTCAGGCGGGCATGCTCGTTTACCAGCAATACATCTAGGCTTTGATGAAGTCTTGTCTCCAACAATGATCTTTTCCAACTCAATTACGTGCTCCCATCCATCACCAAAATCATAAAGGTACAACATTTTCTGTTTCTCGTTATCAACAAGTTGATTGATCCTAACACGAGCTTCATTCCTTGAGCCTAATGGCCATTCCGGATCCGGAACACCATAACTGACTCTGCCCACAATAAATTCATGAAGATGAGAATCAGTCCATCCCATTACTATCTGTATGACGTTATGTAGCTTGGGAAGTGTTATAGATTCGGGCACGACAAAGCGACGCCAGATTGGAGGCCTGCTACCTCGTAGGGTTATCTTGAGTTGATAGCTTGATATCACATTCTCTTTCGACATACCTCTATCCTCCATATTTATGCCCAAAATTACTCCACAGCACAAATTCTACATAACAGTATATCAGCCATGAATTGCTGCAAAAGACACCCCACACCTATCCAAATCATTCCAAAACATCTAATTACAGTTTATATAGGTATTCCCTTATTAACACAAGACCTTTTTTAGGCCCCTCAATCCAAACCATTTTCAAGTCAAACCCTTCAACCCTCCCCTACCTCAAAAACACGCTCATCCCCTTCATCACCGCCAGGATCTCCTCCCGCTTCTCCCTGATCACGGCACCCTCATTGTAAACTCTCTTGTAACTCTCGGTCCACCGCACCTCGGAGCTCCCGGCCATGTAGCTCTCCGTCGGCATGACGACCGTGTACTGCGGATCGATGATCGCCGCCTCGTTCCACCCCGACACCACCTTGTCCCCGTGGCCCGCCGGGTCCAGCATGTCGCTCCCCAGCGAATACGCACCCGCCGGCGTCACGTACCCCAGCATCTTCAAAAACGTGGGCGCCACGTCATGATGGCTCGTGGGATACTCAACCACCCCATGCCCCCTCCCGGGCACGTACAGCACGAACGACACCCGCGACTGATACTTGGAGAACGCGCTCGTGTGCCCCCAGAACCCGGACTCGTAGAACTCCTCCCCGTGGTCCCCGGTTATCAGGATCACGGTGTCCTCCAGGAGCCCCCTCTTCTTCACCTCGCCCAGCACCTTCCCGACTAGATGGTCATCGAAGCACACCGCATTCCTGTAGCTGTTGTACAGCGGCAGGGCCTCCTTCTTGCCGGTCGTCACGTAGTTCGGCGACCGGTTCGACGGCTTGTACCGGTCGAACTCGTCCGGGTAGATGTACGGCCCGTGGGGCGCGTCGAAGAACAGGAAGGCGAAGAACGGCTTCTTCACGTCCCTCTCGCCGAGCCACCCGATGAAGGTCTCGACCAGTGCCGGGTCCCTCGTGTCCGCCCGCACGCCCGGCAGGTCGTCCGTTATGAACCGGCCCAGCTTCACGAACGCGGTCCTGCGGAATTCCGGGTTCGACAGGCTCGAGCTCGATATGATCCTGAAGTCGTAGCCCAGCTTCATGAGCTCGTCGAGGAGCACCGGACTCTGACCCTCGGCCAGGAAGGACTGCCAGTAGGAGCCGTAGACGCCGTAGAACAGCGTGAATATGCCGAAGCGCGTGGCGTTGCCCCCGCTGTAGTGCTTCCTGAACACGAGCGCGCTCTTCGAGAACTCCAGGATGTTCGGCGCCACGTCCGCATCAAGCATGTCGAAGCGCCACGCATCCACCACGATCCAGATGATGTTGGGCAGCTCGCCGGTACCCTGCCTCACGAGGGGCTCCCGGGGATAGTTCAGGGTGCCGCCCTTGTGCCTCACGGCCAGCATGTCGTCCGGTTCGGTCTTCATGCCCAGGCGCTCGCGCGCGAAGTGCTTGACCGTGACGCGCTGGTAGAGGGGGAAGAGCCTGTTGTAGCGGGTCACGTCCTTCACGCCGTAGAGGTCGGCCACCGCATAGGCCGCCTTGTCCGCGGCGATGATCGTCATCGCCAGGACGAGGCACGTCGCCACGACCTTGCCGGTGAACGGCTTGAGCGCCAGCCTTTTGAAGGAGACGCCTGCCAGGTAGATCTCGAGGCCTATGATGCCGCATATCCCGGCCGCATAGGTCAGCACGGTCCCCAGCCCGATGTGCAGCGAGTCCCGCGCTCCCTCGGTGAAGACCAGGGTGAGCACCATGGAGTTGATGTGGTACCTGAAGATGCGGAAGATGATGATGTCGAGCACGTTGAGCATGTGCAGGAACGTCACCGCAGCCACCATGATGCCCGTGAGGAGCGCGGGTTTCCTGACGAGGAGGGACACCAGGGCGAAGATGACGAACAGGGCCAGGTAGACCATGGCCGCGTTCGACAGCAGGGCGCCGTGCACGAAGACGGAGCTCGCCGGCCCCTCGATGCCCGGCATGAACACGATGTAGGCGTACCCCAGGCAGGCGGTCAGGATGAAGTTGAACAGGAGGAACCAGAAAACCGCCTTCAGGATCGTGCGGCCCGTCGGCCTGCTATGGTGCAGCACATCCATGACGCAGAGATGATTACCATACCGTCACGGATGCGTAAAGATCCGCGAACCGGGGAGCGGGTCTTCTCATGTGCCGGTGAAGCGGGGCTTGCGCTTCTCGAAGAAGGCCGCCTGCCCCTCCTTGATGTCGTCGCTGTCGAAGGCCTCGGCGATGAGTTCCTCGGCCTGCCGCATGTTAGCCTCGGTGAGCTGCATGCCCCGGGAGAACATGGCCATGATCCTCTTGGCGCCCTTGAGCGCCAGGGGGGCGTTCTGCGCCATCTCGCCGGCCATGGCATAGGTGAAGGCCGCGAGCTCGAGCTCCGGCACGAGCCGGTTCACCAGGCCCATCTCGAGGACCTCGGCCCCCTGGTATGTCTTGCCCGTGAAGAAGAGCTCGCGGGTGCGGGCCATGCCCAGCACCTCGATGAACTGCCTGAGACCCTCGGGGTGGTACACGAGCCCCAGCTTGACCGGCGGCATGCCGACCCGCACGTCCTGGACGGCTATGCGCATGTCGCAGCACATGCACAGGTTCAGCCCTGCGCCGAAGGCGTACCCGTTCATCATGGCGATGACGGGGTACGGGTAGGCGGCCACCGTGTTCAGGGCGAACTCCAGGGGGTTGCCGTTCTTCATGATGTCCGCCAGCTCGGGGGTCATCTCGGTGGGCAGCGAGGCCAAGTCGTAGCCCGAGGAAAAGGCACTGCCGCTTCCCCCGGTAATGACCACGCAGCGGACCTCGTCGGACTGCGCCCATGCGGACAGGGTTTCGTGGATCTTCAGCAGGAGCTCGGGCGACAGGGCGTTCCTGCGCCCGGGCCGGTTGAGGGTGAGGGTGCCGACACAGGATCTCACGTCGGTCAGCAGGACAGGCTGTTCGCTCATGGGGTCGCTCTTCCTTTCTTCCCTGCGGTCACGCTGGCGACGCGATCGCTCAGGGCTGCCAGCTCAGCATCTCGTCTATGCGCCGGTCCTTCTCGTACCACAGCCTGTTGATCCAGTGCTGGAAGTGCCTCCGGTACGCCCTGTCCGCGTGGTAGTCGCCGATGAGATCCCTGGTCACGGGGATCTGCTCTACATGGACGCGGATCTCTTCGACCTTGCCGCAGAGATAGTCCCAGAAGCTCCTGGCGCCCTTGGGATAGACGATGGTCACGTTGAGGATGTTCTGGACCTTCTCACCCATGGCCGCGAGGACCAGCGCGGTGCCGCCGGCCTTGGGGCGGAGGAGGTGCCTGAAGGGGGAGTGCTGGTGCCGGTGCTTCTCCCAGCGGAAGCGGGTGCCCTCCACGAAATTGAAGACCGAGACCGGCATTGCCTTGAACTTCTCGCACGCCTTCCTCGTTATCTCGAGGTCCTCCCCCCTGAGCTCCGGTCTGGCCCTGAGTTCTTCGGGCGAGCGGCGCTTCATGATGGGAAAGTCCACGGCCCAGAACGCCTGCCCGATGATGGGCAGCCACAGGAGTTCCCTTTTCACGAAGAACTTGAAGTCCGGCGCCTTGCGATAGAAGACCTTCACGAGCACCATGATGTCGATCCAGGTCTGGTGGTTGACCATGAGCAGGCACGAGCGGGTCGCATCGAGCGATTCCATGCCGCGGACGACCCACTTCGTCTTCCGGGAGAGCTCCTGGGGCAGGTTGAGAAAATAGATCCACACGTCGGCGATGCGGTGGAGCAGCCAGGAGCAGGTCAGCCGCCACGAGTCCACGGGGACGATCCACTTCAGGAACGCCACCGCGTAGAAGGGCACGGTCACCATGAAGGTGTCCGCGGTGAAGAGCAGCAGCGAGAGTATACCCCTGAGCTGCGATCTCAGGAACCTGGTCATGGCCTCACGTTTCCCCCGGGATGGATGGCTTCACAGAGCGTCACGATATGAATGAGAATAACCCGTTCCCTTTCACAATTCAAGCCCCGGCGGAACCGCGCTCACGGCGTGGTCTTCGTGCCCTCCCAGATCTCGTCCATCTCATCGAGGGTCATCTCCTCGAGCGTGACGCCGCGCCGCGCCGCCTCCTCCTCGATGGCGCCGAACCTCGAGCGGAATTTGCGGTTGGCCGCCCTCAGCGCCGATTCCGGGTCCACGCCGCACAGGCGGGCCAGGTTCACCGCGGTGAAGAGCAGATCCCCGATCTCCCCGGCGATCGCCCCCTGCTCTCCGCTTTCGAGCGCCTCGGCGAGTTCCCCGGTCTCTTCCCTGATCTTGTCGAGCACGCCGCGGGGGTCCTGCCAGTCGAACCCCACCCGGGAGACCGCAGCCTGCATCTTGCGCGCGGCCATGAGCGACGGCAGGTTCTCGGGCACACCGTCCAGGATGGACTTCCGGCGCTCCTTGCCCCGCTCGCGCCCCTTGATCCTTTCCCAGTTCCGGACGACCTCTCCGGCGGTCTCGACCCGGGCGTCCCCGAACACGTGGGGATGCCTAGAGACGAGCTTGTCCGCCAGGCCGTTGATGACGTCGGCCAGGGTGAACTCACCGAGGTCGCGGGCGATGATGCTGTGAAAGACGACCTGGAGCAGCACGTCGCCCAGCTCTTCGCGCATGTGCTCCGCGTCGCCGGTCTCGATGGCGTCGAAAAGCTCGTAGGCCTCCTCGATGCTGCACCGGGCTATGGTCCTGTGGTCCTGCTGTGCGTCCCAGGGGCAGCCGCCGGGCGCCCTGAGCCTCTCGAAGATCCCCACGAGCCTGTCGAACTCTTCCATGGTCTGCCCCCTGATGCGTGTGGTCGTTCGCCATCATGGCACATGATCGCGGCGAGGTACAGCCGGAGATGGAACACCCGCGGGATCGGCCGGGGATGGAGGAGCCGGGTGGCCCGGTGATCTTTCAGTGCCCTGCGGCCACGGCTTTGTCCGCCCGGGAACGGACGGGAATCCGCCGCTGCTGTCTCTTGGCGGCGAGCCTGATGATGTTGGAGAAGCTGATGAGCACGATGCCCAGGATGAGCAGGGGCATGGTGGTTGCCCGCGGCCCCGGAGCCCCGTGCACCGGTTCGGTGTCATGGCCGGTAAAGGAGACCATCCCCGCGAGCATGGGCGGCACGATGGGGGACACCTCGCCGGAGGTCAGGTCGGGCCCGCACGAGAAGTGAGGCGGGCACGCACTGTCCTGTGAAAGGGTCAGGGGCACGGAGGTCTCCATGATGCACCGTTCGAGGAAGGTCGCCGAGGCATGCCGTCCCGGCACCGCGGAAAGCGGGCTCGCGAAGGCTGCCTTCTCACCGACAAGGAAGACCAGTGCTGCAAGAATCACCAGGCTCCCCACTCTATGTCTGTTCACTGCCGTCTGCCCCGTCACGAGTGCATCGCCCCGGGTGGTCCCTGCGTGCATTCGATGGACTGTCATGGTTTCCCGATCACGGTAATGCTCTCTGAACGATGCCCAAAAGGAAGGAAACCTCACCAAGCGAGGATATCCTTTGCAAAAGTCGGGCCTTAGATTGCCGAGCCTGCAGGGATGCCCCTCGGTGCCTGGTTGTCAAAGGATTCCGATGTGTTAAGGCCGGAAAGGGGCAATCGTGCAGGTCATGCACGACAGGCGCAGAAGGGTAATTCCTTTCCCATTTATGAAATTGTTTTCCCACTATCAGCTGATGCCCGATACGGGCACACCGTTACGGCTCGAACTTCGTGTCAGGGCATTCGGATATGGATGGAGGGATGGGGTGGATGGCGGGAGTTTCCTCGATGACGCGCATGACCTTCCACTTCCCCTGGAGAAAGCGCAGGTAGAACACGAACCCGAGCAGGATCACGTACGTGGTGGCCACGACCCATGCCGCCATGATGCCGAGGCCCATCACCATGACAAGGTACCAGGTCGGGATCACGAGCACGCATCCCGACATAAGGACGATGATGTACATGACGAACCGCGTGTCGCCCGCACCCTTGATGGCCGAGGCAAAGATGATGTTCATGGTGTCGAAGATGGAGTACAGCGCCACGAACCTGAGCAGCACCTCGGTGAGCCGCCGTATCTCGGGGAAGAGCGCCTCCCCCGACCCCGCTGCATAGGGGGCCGTGAAGATCCCCGGCACCGCCACGTAGAGAAAAGCGACGGTGCTCATGTAGAGCATGGTCATGAGGAAGCCCGAGTAGGTGCTTCGGGACGCGAGGTCCGGCCTTCCCCTGCCGATGTACCGGCCCACGAGCACGCTCACCGCGATCCCGAACCCGATCATGGGCATGAAGGCCAGCGTGTTGATGTTGAACGCGATGTTCGTCGCGGCGAGGCTCACCGTGCCGAGGCGCCCCACGATGAGGACGAAGGCGGCAAACCCCGCCATGTCGAGCATGAACTGCATCCCGGAAGGCACGCCGTACTTCACGAGTCTCGAGAAGAGTGCCCCGTCGGGCCTCCACCCGGACAGGGTGGAGTAAAAGCCGCTGTATGCCGGACTCGCCATCATGAAGCCGTAGACGGAAAACGAGAGGACCCCGGACAGGACCGTGGCCAGGGCCGCGCCCTGCATGCCCATTTCCGGGAATCCCCACCTGCCGAAGATCATGACGTAGTCGAGGACGAGATTGAGCGCCGTGGCAAGGACATTCACCCACATGACGGGCCAGGGTCTCCCGAGGCCGGTGAAGAGCCCCGAGAGTGCCGACGATGCGATGACCGGGAACCCCCCCAGGCAGAGGACCTGGAAGTAGACTATCTCGTTGCGCCGCACCGCCTCGTCATGCCCCACCAGGTCGAAGACGGGCGCTGCCAGGGGGATCAGGCAGAGGACGAGAACCCCTCCCAGCATCGAGAAGTATATGCCCTGCCACAGTACCGGCCCGATCCTGTGCCTCATGCCGGCGCCGTGGTACTGCGCCACGAACGTGCTCACGTAGCTCGCCGTGCCGATGAAGAAGCTCATGAGGGTGAAGTTGAGGATGCCGGCGGGCATGGCCGCCGCGATAGCCTCCGGGGAGTACCAGGTGAGGAACATGCGGTCCACGAAATGCTGAACCGCCCAGGACCCGGTGCTCAGGATCAGGGGGAAGGCGAGGACAAGCACCTCCCGCCATCCGCCCTCACCGTGCCATGCCTTTTTCAGTGGAGAGTCCATGTTTGACGCCCTTGCCGGTCCAGCCGACGAACAGAGCGTACATAGCACGGGGACCGGCACGAGGCAAACAGCTTAAATCCATGCTTGATTCGGCGGTCTCCTTTCACTATGAATGGTGTGGAACACTATTCAGGACACAGCGACAGGCTGTGCACGAAGGAGCGAGACCATGGCCCCGAGCTTTGACCAGGTGGAAAAGGCCCTCGAGAAGACACGGAGCGTGCTGCGCAGCGATGGGGGAGACGTGGAACTCGTCGATGTCTCCCCGGACGGCATCATCCAGGTGCGGCTCAAGGGTGCCTGCCATGGATGCCCCATGGCGACCATGACACTCAAGTCACTCATCGAACGGGTCCTCAAGAAGGAAGTGCCCGGCGTGAAGGAAGTCAAGGCAGTGGCCTGATGGCCCTGTCCGCCCTGTGCCGGTGAAGACGTGACGGACCCTGCCCCCTTTCCCCGGGTAGACGGCATCCACGCCCTCACGGTCCCCCTGCCGGGGTTCCCCGACCTCATCTGTTCCAACATGTTCGTCCTGGGCGACGGCCCGGTGACCCTCATCGACTCGGCGCCCAAGTTCCCCGGCTCCCTTTTCACCATGGAGGGACAGCTCGAAAAGATCGGGTTCACGTGGGCGCACGTCGAGCGGATCGTACTGACCCACGGCCACATCGACCACTTCGGCCTGGTGGGCTCCATCAGGGATGCCGCGTCGCACCACGTCCCCTGCCACATCCACGAGGACGATCTCTGGCGGCTCTCGTCGAGCTTTCTCAGGAGCGGGATGTGGAGCGACGATGTCGATGAATTCTCCGCACGGGCAGGCATGCCGGCAGGGGTCGTGGAGCGCATGAGGCGCCGCTCGCACTTCTTCAAGAACCTGTGCGACCCGGTGGACGACGCGCTGCCCATGAGGGATGGCGACAGATTCTCCGGCCCGGGGTTCGAGCTCGAGGTCATTCATACGCCGGGCCATTCGCCCGGGTGCTGCTGCCTGTACGAGCGGCGCAGCCGGGTCCTCTTCAGCGGCGACCACCTGCTCAAGCACATCACCCCCAACCCGTTCCACGAGACGAACCGCTCCCGTCTGCGCGACCCCGCGTACAAGAGCCTCAAGTCGTACATGGCATCCCTCGACAAGCTGGAGCCGCTGGACATACGCTACGCCTTCCCTGCCCACGGGGAGTTCATCGAGGACGTGGCCGGCCTCCTGGAGGGTTACCGCGACCACCACCGCGCGCGTACGGAGACGATCCTCTCTGCGCTCGGCCACGGCGCCCATTCCGTGTACGACCTGGCAGGGGCGGTCTTTCCCTCTGCAGAGGAATCCGAGGCGTTCCTCGCGGTTTCGGAGATCATCGTGCACCTGGAGATCCTCGTCGAGGAAGACCGAGCCCGCCTGGCAGATCAAGGCCCGCCGGCCCTCTACGAAGCCGTGTGACGCCAGGCGCAGGGGTGCCCAAGGGTGGTCGGTGACATGCTGAGAACAGGAAAAGGGGTACCTCTCCTTTCTGGCCGAATCCGGCCCGGAAAAAAGAAATACCCCCTTCGAGAACGACGGGCGTGTGCTACTTGCCCTTGTTGACGGCTTCCTTCAATGCCTTGCCTGCCTTGAAGCGGGGAACCTTGCTGGCCTTGATCTTGATCTTCTTACCGGTGCGCGGGTTGATGCCGTCACGGGCGGCTCTCTTGGCCACCTCGAAGGTCCCGAAGCCGACCAGGGTGACCTTGTCGCCCTTCTTCAGCGCTGCCTTGATGGCGCCGAGGATGGCATCCACCACGTCTGCCGATGCCACTTTGGATTTGCCCGTCTTCTTAGCAATTGCATTAACCAGATCCGACTTTGTCATACTGTATCCCCCTCTAAAACGTTTATTTTCTTGTTCCCGCGGTCTTTACAGACCAGGGAACAAGTTGTAACCACATTCCTCGGAAACCGGTTTCTGAAACATTAATCACTATCTCTAGTTAGAATATACCATGCCCGTGAATCATTTGTAAATGCCTCTTTGATAGTCATATGCATCATGGAGCCGCTCATGAACGATGCAGTTCCGTGTTGTCGATCAGTCGCGTCGGCCCGAACCTGACGGCCAGGGCCATGACGGCGCGGTCGTCGATGGTGTCGATGGTCCGGAGGGTTTCCGGGTGAACGATCTCCACGTAGTCCATGAGAGCCCCGGGGGTGGCCTCGATCATGTCGACGGCGACCTTCCTGATTTCCGAAGCGCGGCGTTCGCCCCTCATGACGAGGCCCCGTGCGGTGTCGAGCGCCCTGCTCAGGACGAGTGCGTTCGTGCGCTGCTCGCCGCTGAGGTACTTGTTCCGCGAACTCATGGCCAGGCCGTCGTCCTCCCTCACCGTCGGGTGGGCCACGACGCGCACGTTCATGTCGAGGTCCTTGACCATGCGCCGGATGACGGCGAGCTGCTGGTAGTCCTTCTGGCCGAAGACGGAGACGTCGGGCTCGCAGATGTTGAAGAGCTTGGCCACCACCGTGGCGACGCCCCGGAAGTGGGTGGGCCGCGAGACCCCGCACAGGGCCTGCGTTATTTCCTCGACGTTCACGTAGGTGGCGTACCCCTCGGGGTACATCTCCTCGGGGCCAGGGAAGAAGATGCACTCGACACCGACCTCCTCGGAGAGCATCCGGTCCCGCTCGAAGTCGCGGGGGTAGCGCGAAAGGTCCTCGGACGGTCCGAACTGAGTCGGGTTCACGAAGATGCTTATCATGAGATGGTCTGCGAGCCCCTTCCCCATGCGCATCAGGTCGAGGTGCCCCTTGTGCAGGTACCCCATGGTGGGCACGAGGCAGATGGTTTCACCACGCGCCCTGACGGCCCTGACATGGGCCTTCATCTCCTGCACCGTGGTGATCACGACCATGGCGGAGTCGGCCCTCCTAGCTCTTGAAGCAGTGTTCTTCGGCCGGGAACGTGCCCTTCCTGACCTCGTCGGCATACGTGTCCACCGCGGTCTTGATGGCCTCGTGGAGGTCCGCGAAGCGCTTGACGAACTTGGGCTTGAAGTCCTTGTTCATCCCGAGGAGGTCCTGGATCACGAGCACCTGTCCGTCGCAGCGCGGCCCTGCCCCGATCCCGATGGTCGGGATGGTCAGGGCGTCGGTCACCTCCCTGGCCACGTCGTCGGGCACGCATTCGAGGACTATGGAGAAGAAGCCCGCGTCCTGGAGCATGAGGGCGTTCTCCTTGAGAAGCCGGGCCGCCTCCACGCTCCTGCCCTGTACCTTGAAGCCGCCGAAGGCATGGACCGACTGGGGGGTGAGCCCCAGGTGTCCCATGACCGGGATGTCCGCCCTGACTATGGCGCGCGCCTGCTCGATGACGCGCTGGCCGCCCTCGAGCTTGACTGCCTGGGCGCCACCCTCCTGCAGCAGCCTGCCCGCGTTGCGCACCGCGTTGGCGACGCTTGCCTGGTACGACAGGAAGGGCATGTCCGCCACCACCATGGCCGCGGGTTTCGTCCGCGTCACGCACTGGGTGTGGTAGACCATCATGTCCATGGTGACGCCGAGCGTGTTGTCGAGGCCCGCCATGACATTTCCGGCCGAGTCGCCCACCAGGATGATGTCCACGTCGCACTCGTCCACGATGCGTGTCATGGTGGCGTCGTAGGAGGTGATCATGACGATGGGCTCATTGCCCTTCTTGCCGAGGATATCCAGGATGGAGACCTGCTTCTTCATAGCTCTTCTCCCTTGAAAACGAGGTTACACGTGATGCTACAAAGGAGCAAGGTTTTTTTCGCGCACCAGGGGGATATGTGCGCCTCCCCGCGGTGCATGCGCCCGCGCCCTGCCGCAAACTCAGCCTGCCGGCCGGCCGGGACCCGCTTCCTCCGGCGTCTTCCTGAGGTGCACCGGGATCTGCTCACCTTTGCGGAGCTTCATGTTGAGGACCTCCACGAACAGCGAGAAGGACATGGCGAAGTAGATGTAACCCCTGGGTATGTGCATGGCCAGACCATCCCCGACGAGCGCTATCCCGATGAGCAGGAGGAAGCTCAGGGCAAGCATCTTGATGGTGGGGTGCCGCTCGACGAAGCGGATGATCGCACCGGAGAGGACCATCATGAAGACGACGGCCACGACGATGGCGACCACCATGACGCCGATCTGCCTGGCCAGACCGATGGCCGTGATCACGGAGTCCAGGGAGAACACGATGTCCAGGATGGATATCTGGACCACCACCCCGAGGTATGATCCCACGGGGCTGGCCGTGCGCCTTTCCTGAGCCCCCTCGAGGTTGTCGTGGATCTCGAAGGTGCTCTTTGCCAGAAGGAACAGCCCCCCGGCGATGAGAATGAGGTCCCTGCCCGAAAATGCGTGTCCGATGAGCGTGAACAGCGGCCTGGTGAGGCGCAGCATGGCCGTGAGAAAGAGCAGCAGGAGGATGCGGGTGAACATGGCCAGCCCGAGCCCGAATATCCGGGCGCTCTTCTGCTGGTGGACGGGAAGCCGTGCCACCATGATGGAAAGGAACACGATGTTGTCGATGCCGAGCACGATCTCGATCGCGGTGAGGGTGACGAGGGCCATCCATGTCTCGGGCTGGAACATCCACTCCATGACGTCGTCTCCTCAGATCTTCTCCAGCCAGCTCAGCGTCTTTCCCAGGATGGTGGCATAGACCTGCTCATCCGTCACACCCGAACTCGCCGGCATCTTGAAGGAGTGATCGGCCCCCTCGATGACCTCCACGGCACTCGGTGCGTCGATGCGCCCGAGCACGTCCCTCAGTATGGCGACGTCGCAGAAGGGATCGTGGGAGCCCTCGAAGAACAGCATGGGCACGGTGACGCGGTGAAGGTGCGCATCCCGGAGGATGTCCTTCTTCCCCGGCGGGTGGAGGGGATAGCCGTACATGATGAGCCCCTGGACATCGATGAGCCCGGCCGCCACTGCCTGGGAGGCTGTCCTGCCGCCCAGCGACTTGCCTGCGGCGACTATCTTGCCCGGCTGGTAGCCCGGGTGGTTTTTGAAGTGCTGGTAGACGCTCATCCACGTGGCCATGAGGACGTCGTCGCTGTCCGGGTTCCTCCTCCCCCTGTCCCGGTAGGGGAAATTGAACCGCACGCAGAGGTACCCGGCCTGGTCCAGGAGGTGGGCCATGTGCGTGAGAAGCGGGTTGAACATGTCGTTGCCAGCACCGTGGGCGAGAATGACCGCGGGCCTCACCGATCCGTCATAGTCCTCGGGAAGACTGACCAGGGTCGATATCTTCTCCCCGTGCTCTCCTGGTACGAATACATATTCGTCGGCCGCCACCTCTACCCTCCTCGTCACGCAGAGGGCATCCCCTGCGGTCATCGTGCATCCCGGTGATCGGCACCGGGTGACTCCTATCTCCTTCAATCACACAATGATGTCCCATGTCAAAAGATGAGATGCGCTCACCATCACCTCGCGCCTTGAGAGGTCGTGACGTTTCGTGTAATAGTGGAGACCACACACGTAAAAACCGTGCACGTAAAGGGTGAGGCGGAACGATGCAGATGCTCATGGCCGGCGACATCGGGGGAACCAAGACGACCCTGGCGCTGTTCTCGCCCGAGAAGGGCCCCCGTGATCCGCTCAAGCGGTCATCGTACCCATCCCGGTCCTACGCGAGTCTCCAGGACATGCTCGCGGAATTCATCGCGGACGGGAAAGGGACCATCGATGCGGCGGTCTTCGGCGTAGCCGGGCCGGTACTCGGCGGGTCGGCGCGGATCACGAACCTGCCTTGGACGATAGATGTCGACCCCCTGGCGTCCATGCTCGGCACGGGCGACGTGCGCCTGCTCAACGACCTCGAGGCCGTCGCCCTGGGCATCCCCCTGCTCACCGGGAAGGATCTCCATACGCTCAATGCGGGACGCCCCGAACCTGCGGGCCCGATCGCCGTCATAGCCCCGGGGACCGGTCTCGGGCAGGCGTACCTCACCTGGGACGGGAACCGTTACCGCGCCCACGCCTCCGAGGGGGGCCATGCGGACTTCGCACCGCGCACCTCCCGGCAGGCTGATCTCCTCGCATACCTGCTCGAGCGCTACGACCATGTGAGCTTCGAGCGTGTCTGTTCGGGCAGCGGCATACCCAACATCTATGCCTTCCTCAAGGAGCGGTGCGGTCTCGAGGAGCCGGCCTGGCTCGCGGAGACGCTCAGGGATGCGCCCGATCCCACCGTCGTGATCAGGGAGACCGCCCAGGACCCGGTCCGCACCTGCGACCTCTGCCGCGAGACCATGCGGATGTTCGTGGCCGTCCTCGGCGCGGAGACCGGCAACCTCGCCCTGAAGCTGCTGCCCACCGGGGGCGTCTACGTGGCGGGGGGGCTCCCCCCGAGGATGCTGCCCATGCTCGAGGAGGGTTTGTTCCTCGAGGCATTCCGGACAAAGGGCCGCCTGTGCACCATCGTGGCGCGAATGCCCGTTCATGTCGTGCTCAATACCGACATCGGCCTCATCGGTGCCGCGGGGTACGGCATGGACATGCACCATAACAGGTAAAGACTGGAGGTTCTTTTCATGGCAACGAACACGGAACTCGATGAGCGCTGCATCAACACCATGCGTTTCCTCGCAGCGGACGCCATCCAGAAGGCCAACTCCGGGCACCCGGGGCTCCCTCTGGGCGCGGCGCCCATGGCATACGCACTCTGGACCAGGCATCTCAGGCACAACCCCGCCAATCCCCGGTGGGTCAACAGGGACCGGTTCATCCTGTCCGCCGGTCACGGGTCGGCACTGCTCTACGCACTGCTCAACCTCACGGGCTACGACCTCCCCGTAAGCGAGCTCGAGCGGTTCCGTCAGTGGGGGAGCAAAACCCCGGGTCACCCCGAGAGCCACGTCACCCCGGGGGTCGAGATCACCACGGGGCCCCTGGGTCAGGGTATCTCCAGCGCGGTGGGCATGGCCCTGGCCGAGGCTCACCTGGCCGCCGTCTACAACCGCCCGGGACACAGGATCATGGACCATTTCACCTATGTGCTCGCCGGTGACGGCGACCTTATGGAGGGGGTGACGTACGAGTCCTGCTCCCTGGCAGGGCACCTGGGCCTGGGCAGGCTCATCGTCCTGTATGACAGCAACCGGATCTCGCTGGCCGGATCCACGGACCTGTGCTTCACCGAGGACATCCAGAAGCGCTTCGAGGCCTGCGGGTGGCACACCCAGCGGGTGTACGACGGGAACGACGTCGACATGGTCGATGCGGCCATCACGGCAGCCAGGGAGGAGCAGGCAAGGCCGTCCCTGATCGTCGTCGAGACCACCATCGGGTATGGCTCGCCCGCGAAGCAGGGCACCTACAAGGCCCACGGATCCCCGCTGGGCGAGGAGGAGCTGCGGCTCGCCAAGAAAACCCTCGGGTGGGATGAATCCCGGTCGTTCTACGTCCCTGCCGACGTGCAGGAGCACTTCCTCAGGGCGAGGGACCAGGGCAAGGACCTCGAGTCCGACTGGCAGCAGTCCTTCTTCCGCTACAGCAGGTCATACCCCGAACAGGCCGAGGAGTTCAGGCTCAGGATGGCGGGCGAGCTCCCCAAGGGCTGGGATGCGGGGCTGTCGGACCTCTTCGTGGGCGGGAAGCCCGTCTCGACGAGAAAGGCGTGTGAAGCGGTGCTCCAGCTCGTGTCCGGCACCGTGCCGTCCCTCATGGGCGGCTCGGCCGACCTCAATCCCTCCACCCTCACCTGGATGAAGGACTGCGGGGATTTCCAGAACCCGGCCACCTGCAGCGAGGGCGTCCAGGGTTCGGTAGGCTCGTGCTGGAACCACTCGGGGAGGAACATCCACTTCGGTGTCCGCGAGCACGCCATGGCGGCCGTCGCCACGGGCTTGGCGCTGCACGGCGGGGTGATACCGTACTCGTCCACCTTCCTCACCTTCTCCGACTACATGAGGCCCGCCATGCGCATCGCGTCCCTGAGCAGGGTCCGGTCCCTCTACATCTTCACCCACGACAGCATCGGCGTGGGCGAGGACGGTCCCACCCACCAGCCCGTCGAACACCTCATGGGGCTCAGGGGGGTGCCGAACCTCGCGGTCATACGGCCCGCCGACGCCCACGAGACGGTCCACGCGGTGAGGGCGGCCCTGTCCAGGACCGACGGCCCCACCGCGCTCGTCCTCACCCGCCAGGATGTCCCCCTCCTCGACCAGAAGAAGTGCGCCCCGGCAAAGGGCCTGGAACGGGGCGGCTATGTCCTGTGGGAGTCTTCGAAAGGCAGGCCCGACGTCATCGTCATCGCCACCGGCTCTGAGGTCGGCCTCGCGCTCGAGGCGGCGCGCAAGCTCTCCGCGGAGGACATCAGGGTGCGCGTGGTCTCGCTGCCGTGCTGGGAGATCTTCGACGGGCAGTGCCTCGACTACCGCGAGTCCGTGCTGCCCTCGGACGTCAGGGCCCGCGTCGCCGTGGAGGCGGGCCTGAGGCTGGGATGGGAACACTATGTCGGCCACGAGGGCCGCATCGTCGGTATGGACGGATTCGGCGCCAGTGCCCCCGCCGCCGTGCTCTATGAAAAGTTCGGCATCACCCTCGCGTCGGTGGTGGAGACGGCACGGGACCTTGTGAAGAGGACGAGGCACTAGAAAGGAACATCCATGGGAAAGCTTCATGACCTTGCAGTCAAGGGACAGGCCATATGGTTCGACTTCATCCAGCGCTCGCTCGTGAGCTCGGGGGAAATGCAGCGGCTCATCTCGGAGGGTGTGCGGGGGGTGACCAGCAACCCGACCATCTTCGAGAAGGCCATCGCCGGGAGCACCGACTACGACCTCGCCATCAAGGCGCTCGCCGGCGACGGCAAATCCGTCGACGAGATCTACGAGGCGCTCGTCCTGCACGATATCTCCCTGACCGCTGACCTCTTCCTGCCCGTGTATGTTCAAACCCGCGGTCTCGACGGGTACGTGAGCGTCGAGGTGAACCCCGCGCTCGCCTATGAGGCGGACGGGACCATCAGCGAGGCGAAGCGCCTCTTCTCGCTCCTCGGCAGGAACAACGTCATGATCAAGGTCCCCGCGACTCGAGCCGGCATCCCCGCCATCGAGGCGCTCATCGCCCAGGGCGTCAACGTGAACGTGACCCTGCTCTTCTCTGTCGGCCGATACATCGAGGCCGCGGAGGCCTACCTGGCCGGCCTCGAAAAGCGCCTCGCCTCGGGTGGAGACCTCGGCGCCGTCGCGTCGGTGGCCTCCTTCTTCGTGAGCCGCCTGGACACGGCGGTGGACACGGAGCTCCAGAAGGCAGCCAGCCTCGACCTTCAGGGCAGGGCCGCCATCGCGAATGCCAAGATCGCCTATGAACGGTTCAAGACGGTCTTCTCCGGCGACCGCTGGGAACGCCTCGCCGGCCACGGTGCACGGGTGCAGCGGCTCCTGTGGGCCAGCACCGGGACCAAGAACCCGAACTACCCCGACACGCTCTACGTGGACGGACTCATCGGCCCCCACACCGTGAACACCCTGCCGCCCGCCACGCTGGGCGCCTTCATCGACCACGGCATTGTCGCCCCGGCCCTCGACGCGGGCGTCGACGAGGCGAAGCGTCATCTCGACAGGCTGAAATCGCTGGGCATCGACATCGACGCCATCACCGCGAGGCTCGAGGACGAGGGTGTCCGTGCCTTCGCCGCCTCGTTCGATGCTCTCATGAACAGCATCTCAACCAAGCGGAGCGAGGTGTCGCAGCCATGCCGATGATCGAACTGAGCCTCGGCCCCTACCGGAGTGCGGTGGAAAGAACCCTCACGGGCATCGCCGAGGCCCGTGTCGTTCAACGGATACACGACATGGACCACACGGTATGGAAGGACAGTCCCGCACAGATCACCGACCGGCTCGGCTGGCTCTTCAGCCCCGCGAACATGCGCCAGCGCGTTCACGATCTGTCCGCCTTCGCCGAGGAGGTGCGTTCAGCAGGGTACACCCGTGCCCTGCTCCTTGGCATGGGGGGCTCTTCCCTTGCGCCCGAGGTCCTGAGCACCACCTTCGGGGCACGGGAGGGATTCCTGGGCCTGGGAGTCCTCGACAGCACCGACCCTTCCACCGTCGCATCCCTGGCCGGGGACATCGACCCGTCCAGGACCCTCTTCATCGTGTCCACCAAATCGGGCACCACCGTGGAGACGCTCTCGCTCTTCAAGTACTTCTACGGTCGCACCGCGGCC
This sequence comes from Deltaproteobacteria bacterium, assembly GCA_017992605.1. Classification (GTDB taxonomy): domain Bacteria; phylum Desulfobacterota; class Desulfomonilia; order UBA1062; family UBA1062; genus MWEI01. Next base: position 127,562 of record JAGOOG010000001.1, on the reverse strand, counting down.
GTCCTCGGGCGCGAGGAGGCCGGGGAGCACTTCGTCGCCATCACCGATCCCGGCAACCCCCTGAACGAAACGGCTCTGCGATGCGCGTTCAGGAAGGTGTTCGCGGGAGAACCGACCATCGGGGGACGTTTCTCGGCGCTCTCGGTCTTCGGCCTCGTGCCCGGGGCGCTCCTCGGCATCGACGCAGCGCGGCTCCTCGAGCGCGCCATCGCCATGGCCGACTCCTGCAGGCAGCCCGATGTCTCGCTCTTGGGCGCCAACGACGGCGCCAAGCTTGGCACGGCCCTGGGGGTCCTGAGCCTGGCCGGGAGGAACAAGCTGACCTTCTTCCTTCCGCAGAGGATCTCCGGGTTCGGGGACTGGGCGGAACAGCTCGTCGCCGAGAGTACCGGCAAGGAAGGCAGGGGCATCGTGCCCGTCATCGCCGAGGCCCCGGGCAGCGTGGACGTGTACGGCACCGATCGCGTGTTCGTCTGTCCGATCCTCAACGGCGAAGAGCCGCCCATGCCCGATCTCAGCCGGTTGGGCGAGGCGGGGCACCCGGTGATCCGCATCTTCCTCGACGACGTCCACGACATCGGGGCGCAGTTCTTTCTCTGGGAGTTCGCCACGGCGGTGGCCGGCCACGTGCTCTCCCTCAATCCCTTCGACCAGCCCGACGTGGAGGCGACCAAGAGTCATACCCGTGCCGCGGTTGACGCCTTTCTCCGCACCGGGCGGCTACAGACCGGCGAGCCGCTGCTTACCGATCAGGGCATCTCCGTCTTCGGCGGCATGGAGGCGCCGACCCTGCGTGACGCACTCATCGCCTTCCTTCTGAAGGCCCGCGAAGACTCCTATGTGAGTTTCCAGGCATACCTGCCGCCGGAACCCCCCGTCAGGAAGGCCCTGGACGGCCTGAGGATCCTGGTGCGCGACAGGTACCGCGTGGCCACCACCCTGGGGTTCGGCCCGCGGTTTCTCCACTCCACCGGGCAGCTCCACAAGGGCGATGCGGGACAGGGGCTCTTCGTCCAGATCACCTGCACCGACCCCCGAGACCTTGCCATCCCGGACGAACCGGGCCACGACCGATCGACCATGAGCTTCGGCGTCCTCAAGGCGGCGCAGGCCATAGGAGACGCACAGGCACTGACGGCATCGGGCAGGCGCATCGTGCGCCTGCACATACACGGCCCGGACATCGCTGCGTCCATCGACACCATCGTCCGGGCGCTGGCATAGGCCCTTATCGGGCCGGGTGCATCGAACACCAGGCACGTGAGTTTCGTCATCGAGAGGTCGTGATATGAGCCTGTTCCTGCTCACCGTTTTCTGCATCTACGGATCCGTGCACGTCTATGCCTTCTGCAAGGCCCAGGCGGCCTTCCCGCTGGGCATCGCCCTGCGCGTCCTGCTGGGCCTCTTCCTGGCGGCCATGACCGTATCGCCGGTGCTCGTGCGGCTCCTCGAGAGACACTCCTTCGACGGGATGGCGAGATCGCTCTCGTGGGTCGGGTATACCTGGATGGGGGCCCTCTTCATCTTCTTCTCGGTCTCGCTCCTGACCGATGCGCTTCGACTCGCGGCGCGGCTCGCATCCGTCGCGCTCCGCGCGGATGCGGCATGGTTCGTGCCCTCGGCCAGGCAGACATTCCTCCTGCCCCTGCTCCTCGCCCTGTGCATCTCTGTCTACGCCTATTTCGAGGCCCTGCACATCCGTACCGAGACGATAACCGTCAGGTCGCCCAAGATCCCCCCGGCCATGGGCAGGATACGCATCGCACAGATCTCGGACGTCCACCTCGGTCTCATCGTGAGGGAAGAGAGGCTGCACAGGATTCTCAGGGTCATACGCCAGGCCGACCCCGACATCCTCGTCTCCACCGGGGACCTCATGGACGGTCAGATCGACAGCGTCTCGGGTCTTGCGGAAATCTTCGGCTCCTTCACGCCCCGGTACGGGAAATTCGCGGTCACGGGGAACCACGAGTTCTATGCGGGGCTCGACCATTCCCTGGAAGTCACCCGCTCGGCGGGGTTCACCGTGCTCAGGAACGAGGCCGCGGGGGCGGCAGGCGTCGTCATAGCCGGCGTCGACGACGCGACGGGCGAACGGTTCGGCACGAGACCTCCTTTATCGGAGCATGATCTGCTTGCCAGGCTTTCCCCCGACACCTTCATCGTCCTCCTCAAGCACATGCCCGTCGTCGGCGACTCCTCGTCCGGGCTCTTCGACCTTCAGCTCTCGGGGCACACGCACAGGGGTCAGATCTTCCCGTTTCGGTTCATGGTGCGGCCTTTCTTCTCGTATGTCTCCGGGAGCCACGCCCTGCCCGCGGGCTCCCTGCTCCACGTGAGCCGCGGCACCGGGACCTGGGGACCTCCCATGCGCTTCCTGGCGCCGCCGGAGGTCACCGTCATAGATCTCGTCCACGGCACCGATAAGTAATTCCTGAGGGAGAAGATCATCACGATTGAACCTTTTCCTGCTTCTGCCTCTCATGTTATTATAATAAGTTATTGTGCGCGGTGATATGAAGAACCGAACATTGCCGATCCTTTTCGACAAGGAAGATCACGACCTGCTGGACATCGTGAACGAGGTCCTGCACCGGGACAAATCACGGGTGTACATCAAGAACCTGCTGAATCCGTACCTTCATCCCCATGGCATCCGTGAAATGGCGGCCTCGAGGGAACTGCGCATAGCCTACGCCGTTGCCCATCTCCTGAATTCCCTCGATGTCGGGGAGGCAAAGGACAGACTGAGCGCCCTGAGGTCGTTGAGAGACGAAGTCCTTTCCAGTGCGGAGACTCCTTTCCGGATGAATACCGCGCGCGTCCTCGTTCAGATCATGAAGATGCTCGTCCGCAGGCAGGGTGATCTGCGAAGCCGTCTTGAACTGGCCCACGACTTCCGGCTCGCGGCCTCGGGCAGACCCCGCGTCATCAGGGAGCAGCTGAGCAGGCACCATCTCCTCGAGATGCCTGAAGAGTGGAACCAGATCGCCACCGACGACCATGTGCACGACGTGAACACCAAGGGGAGAAAATCCCCTTCCCACCTCATCATGGATGCCTGGATCAAGGGGATCCGCAGGCTCAAGATCATCTATTACAACTATGTGAAAGCGGATGTGGCCGAGGAACTCCTTGAGGCCGCCCAGATCATGGGAATCAGGGTCCGGATCGGCATAGAATTCACGCCGAGATTCAGGGACCGGTACGTTCAGATCATATGGGCCCCCCGGGGGCTGCTCGATACGCAGGACTACCTCAACTTTCTGAAGGAGCCACACGTCGCCGCCTTCACCGAGGAAGGGGAAAAGGTATCGGAGTACAAGCAGCGCTATGTCCTCGCGATCCTCGACGAATTCAATTCCAGGCATCGAAACACGATCAAACAGACCTACGGCATTGACCTTGATCCGATCGAGGAGTCTGAATTCTTGGAATTCGTGGGGATCGGACAGATGTCCATCCTGCACCTGGCCGAACTTATCCACACGAGGATGCTGCCCGCAATGCAGGCCCGGACCGAGGAACTGAGATCCATCCATACCCTCTCGGGAGAGAAGGACCGTGACGAGATAGAACGTCTCGTCGACGACATGAACAACCTCGATTCCGAGGCCATCGTGGAGAAGTTCCTGAGACCCTCCTCGAATCCCGGCATACCCGACCCGAACACCCCACGGGATGACCCGGATCTCCCTGGACTTCTCAGGCTCTCACCCAGCGAGCTTGTCGAGCGGTTCGAGCGGCTCCATTCAGGATACAGCATCACCCTGGGCCTCTCGGGGCTCGAGGTTGAAGACGTGCTGGAGATCATCTATGACTGCGGGGGCAAGATCACGCACCTGGAGAACTTCAACCTCAAGGACTACATCACGGGGAAAACCCCGCCCTATGGTGAGATCAACGAACTCCAGCGTGCGTTGAACAGCGGAAACGTCATCTCGCTGAAGCGGATCCTGCAGTCCATAATCCACAAAGTGGACTCCTCTGATCATCCTGACAGGGAATCGCGGAAAGAGAAGCTCACCACTATCCTGCATGATATCGGATCACTCCACGGTCTCTATGACAATTCCATCCTCACGAGCCGGATCGGGAGCGATTCCGCCGGTAGATCGCACCATCTCTACGGCATGGGTCTTGTCATACGGGACACCCTGCCGTCCCGTGTGCAAAAGAACATCCAGACGACGCTCTCGGACTCGCGATTCATCGTGCCCATCCACACCCGTGTGTATCTGAGGGTGGCGTATATACCACGAGAGATCTCGAGCCCGTTCATCAGAGGGCTCAGCCGCTGGGCGAAAAATGTCCCGGGATTGAGATTCATCGGCAAGAGGCGCCAGGAGGAATGGGTAACGATCAAGAACTCGACCGTCATCGGCGGCCAGGGCAACGTCGTGACCCTGGGTGGCATAGACGTGGAACGCACGAACCAGCTCTTCCTCCACCCCCCCGAAGAGCACGAACGTTCGAACCCCGTCTCCTGGAGATACATGAACTCCACCCTGAAGAACTGGATCAAGATCCTGCTCGGGTTCCTCCCGGCCTTCCTGACGTTCTATCTCACCAAGGACTGGTGGCTGCTCGGATACTTCGGGGCATTCATATGGTTCGGGATCACGGGACTGAGGAACATTCTCCAGTCCGTGCTCGGCGGAGGGGGTTTCCGTCGCTCTCCTCTCCTCAAATGGGATGACTACGTGAGCTGGGAACGGCTGACCGACTCCCTCCTGTTCACGGGCTTCTCCGTTCCCCTGCTCGACTATGTCATCAAGACCGTGATCCTCGACAGGATGTTCGGCATTACGGTCGCGACCGGGCCGGTCGTGCTCTACACGGTGATGGCCATTGCAAACGGCATCTATATCTCATCTCATAATGCCTTCAGGGGCTTCCAGAAAGGCGTCATCATCGGGAACTTCTTCCGCACGGTCCTGTCCATACCCCTGGCGATCCTGTTCAACATAGTTCTCGGGGCAATCCTCTTTGCGTTCGGCATACCCGGCGTCAATCTTGTCCTCCAGAAGTGGGCAGCCATCATTTCCAAGGCCGCTTCCGACTGCGTGGCGGGAATCATCGAAGGCCTTGCGGACCGGTACCGGAATATCGACATCCGCCAGCGGGATTACCGGAGCAAACTTGATCAGCTCTTCAACAGCTATGCCCTCATGGAAATCTTCTTCCCTGAGTCGGATATCCTCAAGATGCTCGACTCCCCGGACGAACTCTTCCGGAAGCTCCACAGTGAGGCCACCGATCTGGAGCACATCGTCAGCATCCATGCCCTCGATCTCCTCTATTTCTGGATGTACCAGCCGCGGGCAGGAGGCGCCCTCAGAATGATAATGAAGGAACTCTCCCCCGAAGAGCTCCGGATATTCGTCCAGACGCAGTCCATCCTCTCCAGAGAGCGCGAGATAAGCCAGCTCTTCCTTGACGGGATCGTGGGCAAGAACTTCTCCCGTGCGCTGTCTTTCTATCTGGACAGATCAGGGCAGTATCTCCGGACGATCAGGAACGAAGCCTGACGCCGGGTACTCCTCATTTCTCCTTCTCGACCAGTCCCTTGACGAACCACCGCTGCATGAAGAGCACCACCAGGACCGGCGGCAGCATGACGATCAGTGCCCCGGCGAGGGCCACGTTCCAGTACGGGATGTCGTCCACGGCGGGGATGATCTGCTGAAGACCGATGACCGCGGTCATCATCTTGGGGTTGGTCGTGATGAGGAGCGGCCAGAGATACTGATTCCACCCGTAGACGAACTCGATGACGACCAGGGCGGCTATGTTGGTCTTAGACAGCGGCAGCAGGATCTTCCGGAAGAACGTCATGGCGGAGGCGCCATCCATCTTTGCCGCCTCGCACAGTTCCTCCGGGATGGTCAGAAAGAACTGGCGAAAGAGGAAGGTGCAGGTGGCGGAGGCGACCAGCGGCATGATGAGCCCGGTATAGCTGTCGAGCAGGCTCCATTCCAGGGACACCTCGATGTCATGGCCCGTTATCCAGCGAACGGCACCATCCAGGTGGAGCAGTTCCCAGAGCCCCTGGATCGGGCCCAGGAGGTTCGCGGCCATCTCATAGGTCGGGAGGATCCTCACCTCCACGGGCAGCATGAGGGTGCAGAACACGGACACGAACGCCACGGTGCGGAGACGATAGTCGAAGTACACGATGGAGAAGGCGCCCAGCAGGGAAACAACGATCTTCCCGATGGTGATACCCGTCGCCATGATGAACGAGTTGAGCAGATTCGTTCCCAGGTTTCCATTGATCCACGCGGCCTTCACGTTCACGAAGAACTGGTCGCCGGGGACGAGCGGCATCGGGATCCTGGTCACGTCTTCCAGGGGAAGTGTCGCGGCGATCACCGCGTAGATGATGGGGAACCCGACGATGAGGATGCCGGCGATCAGCAAGGTGTAGGTGAGGACATCGAGAATCGGCGTCTTCTCCGTCATGGTCCCTACCCCCCGTACTGGACCTTCCGTTCCACGTACTTGAACTGCAGAACGGTCACCGTGATGATGATCGTCATGAGCACCACCGACTGTGCAGAGGAAGACCCGAGGTTCAGACCTATGAACCCGTCCTGATACACCTTGTAGACAAGAATGTTCGTGGCTCCTCCCGGGCCACCCTGGGTCATGGTGTGGATGACGCCGAAGGTGTCGAAGAACGAGTAGATGATGTTCATGACCGTGACGAAGAACAGGGTCGGCGACAGCAGGGGGACCGTGATGGTCCAGAACCTCCTGAACGGGCTTGCCCCGTCAATGGCGGCCGCTTCGATGAGGGACATGGGTATGGCCTGCAGGCCTGCCATGAAGAAGACGAAGTTATAGCTTATCTCCTTCCATGCGCTGGCCATGACAACCATGGAGAGGGCATGGGACCCGTTCAGGACCGGATTCCATGCGAAGCCGAACCACTGCTTGATGGCCAGGGATACGACCCCGTACGAGGGATGGAGCAGGAAGAGCCACAGTATGCCCGAAATGGCCGGCGCCACCGCATAGGGCCAGATGAGGAGCGTCCGCATCACCGCCTTTGCCCTCAGTGCCCTGTTGGCCATGGTCGCGATGAACAGCCCGATCGAGATCGATATGAATGCAACCAGGGCACTGAAGACGCACGTGATCACGATGGACTTCAGGTAGAGCGGATCGGTGAACAGCGTGATGAAATTGTCGAACCAGACGAACTTGCTCCTGCCCCCGAAGGGATCGCTGAGGGTGAACGACCGCATCAGCCCCTGGACTGCCGGCCAGTAGAAGAAGGTGAGTGTGACTGCGAGCTGCGGCAGGATAAGCAGATACGGCAGTGTTCGTGATGTGAAGATGGATCTCTTTATCATGTGCGCCTGATCACAGCCTGTCGCTTGCCCTCCGATCAAGGGCAAGCGACAGGCTTTCCTGTTCGGTGATGGTATCCCTACTTATACGTTTTTTCAAACTCCCGAAGCTGCTGGTTCCCACGGGCGACGGCGCTGTCCATGGCCTCCTTCGCCGTCTTCTTTCCGCTCCATACAAGCTCGAGCTCCTCGTTGATGATGTTGCGGATCTGGATGAAGTATCCGAGCCTCAGTCCCCGCGAGATCTTAGTCGGGTCCCGTCTGGTGAGCTGCTTGATGCCGACTTCCTGATACGGGTATTCTGTGTAATACCCGTCTTTCTTCAGTTGTTCGTAGGCCGCCAGCGTGATGGGGAAGTACCCGGTCTCCTTGTGCCAGTATACCTGCATCTCCGGCTTTGCAAGGTGCTTCAGGAATGCTGCGACTCCTTTGTAATCCTTCTTGCCATGGCCATTGAACACCCACAGGGACGCGCCGCCGATGATGCTGTTCTGCGGGTTCTTCATCCACGCCTCCACGGGAAGCGGGGCCACGTCCCAGGCAAAGTCCTTGGCCGACTTCTGCAGCGTGGAGATCTGGCTCACCGAGTCGATATACACACCCGCGTTCTGGGCAAGGAACTCCGCGGATGGGCCCTGATACTTCTGCCCTCCATAATAGAACCGGTTGTCCTTCATCCAGTCCTTCAGCATGGCGATGTGCTTGACGACTTTGTCATTGTTGAAGAGAAGCTCGCAGTCGAGTCCCTCGTATCCGTTGTTCTTGGATGCAAAGGGAATGTTGTGAATGGCGCTGTAATTTTCCACCTGGGTCCAGGACTGCCAACCGCAGACCAGACCTCCGGTCACTCCCGACTTGACCAGCTTGGTCGTGATTTCTCCCAACTGATCCCACGTGATGGGTTTCCCCTTGTCCAGCATGGGGATGCCGGCCTTCTTGAACAGGTTGACATTGTAGTACATGACCGGTGTCGAGGAATTGAAGGGCATGGACATCAGGTTCCCGTCCGCGTCCATGTAGTAGGAGAGGACCGGCTGGATGTAAGCCTTCCAGTCGATGGTGTACCCCTCGTCCTTCATGAGCTTGTAAACGGGGTACACGGCACCGGAGAGCATCATGGTCTGTGTCCCCACCTCGAAGGACTGGAGGATGTGGGGCTGCTTCTTGGCCCGATAGGCAGCCACCCCTGCGTTGACGGTTTCGTCGTAATCTCCCTTGTAAGTCGCCACCACAACGTACTCAGACTGCGAGTCGTTGAAAGCCTTGACCATGGTATCAATAACCTTTCCCCGTGCTCCCTTCATGGCGTGCCACCAGTTGATGGTGATCGGCTCCGCCATTACCTGTCCGGAGAGAAAAACTATTGCTATGACCGCAGAAATCAGTACGAGTATCTTCCGCATGTTCGTGACCTCCCCCTTGTATGGTTTTTAGGATCGAGCAGTGTGCCCGGTGTGCAGATACCTCTGTATGAAGAAAATGTACCCTGCAGTCCGGATCAAGTCAAGGCCATATAAAGAGAGCTCTAATTATATCAAATTGTTAGAAATGCCGGTGTGGTGATGGCCGTCCGTACGATACCCTTGTGCGTCTTGGGCGTTTCTTGATTTCTACCACACACTTGACGCTTCTGAAGCTTTTATACTAAAAATTTTGTGGTCGGGAATAAACACGACAAGAAATAACACCACCGAATGGGGGGCTCCTCCATCCGGATCGGGAAGGAACCATGGCTGATGTCGTCTTGAGAGATGTCGTGAAGCGCTTCGGCAAGGTCGAGGTGGTTCACGGGGTGAACCTGGACTTCCACGACAACGAGTTCATTGTCCTCGTCGGTCCGTCGGGCTGCGGAAAATCGACCATACTGCGGATGATTGCAGGCCTCGAGAAGATCACCCGGGGGGATATACTCATCAACGGGCAGATCGTGAACGATGTCGCACCGAAGGACCGGGGGATAGCCATGGTCTTCCAGAACTACGCCCTCTACCCCCACATGAACGTCTTCAACAACATGTCGTTCGGGCTGAAGCTGAGCAAGACACCCAAGGACGAGATCATCCGGAGGGTTCACGAGACGGCGGATATCCTGGAACTCGGGGAGCTGCTCCACAGGAGACCCCACGAGCTCTCCGGAGGTCAGCGACAGCGTGTCGCCATGGGCAGAGCCATGGTCAGGAACCCGGCAATCTTTCTCTTCGACGAACCCCTGTCGAACCTGGACGCGAAGCTGCGCACCCAGATGCGCACCGAGATAAAGCTCCTTCACCAACGCGTGCAGGTCACCACCATCTATGTCACCCACGACCAGGTGGAGGCCATGACGCTGGCAGACAGGATCGTCGTGATGAACAACGGCTACGTCGAACAGGTGGGGGGCCCGATCGATCTGTTCGAAAACCCGGCAAACACGTTCGTGGCAGGATTCATCGGCAGCCCGCCCATGAATCTCGTGCCGGCGAGGACCATCAGGCTGGACAAGGGTATCTACCTGGATTTCAACGGGGGTCTCAGGCTGCCGATCCCCGAGAAGGAACCCTCTGCCGTTCGAGAAGGTATGGATGTCATCATGGGTCTCCGGACGGAGGATTTCAGCATCGATAACGGAGCGAACGGCTTCCCTGAGGAATGGAAGGTGATCGGAACCGTGGAGGTGGTCGAACCGCTGGGCGGCGAGACCAACATGCACATGATCATGCAGGGGGTAAGGTTCACGGCCCGCAGCGAGGGGAGGCGCGTCATCACGGTTGGCGAAGAACTCAGGCTGGCCTTGAACCTGAAACATCTCCACATCTTCGACGCGAAGACGACACGGTCGATCTACTGATCTTCCTCTCGCCTGCCCAACGTCTGCTGCCCGTGTCGCGCTAGGATGACGGCGATCTCGGCGAAACCCTCGCCCCCTTCCGAATCCGCTATGAAGGCCGGAAGGTGCTTCATGCGCCCAGCGAACAGGAGGACATTCCTCACCCCTGCCGTATGCGGAAAGTATGAGAACATCGGTTCGTCATTCGGGGAGTCTCCACAGAAAAAAAACCGGTCTCTCACGGAATCGAGATCCATACCCCATCGCTCACGGACAAAGACCCTCGTCGTGGAAAGCTTGTCATGCCCTCCGAACCACCCGTTCACATGGATGGAGGAGACCTTGAACTGCGCCCCGTGCTTCTGGAAGATCCGACAGATCTTCTCGATGTCATCCCACCCGAGAGGCGTGACATCTTCTCTGAAGTCTATGGCGAGATCCGTTTCCCGGTAGGACTGGTCACTGGCGACCGCACAACCGGGGACGGCCGAGAGAATCTCGTCGCGTATTCCGCCGAGCCTGCCTCTGTTCTTTTTCCTGACGTCTTCCGGATCGAGAAACCTCTTCTTGAGTTTTCCCTCGTGCTCGTCCATCCAGAAATAGAATGCTCCGTTCTCCCCCACCACGCCGTCCACCGGCCACATCCGCACGATGTGATCGCACCAGCCTCCCGGCCGTCCCGTTATGGGTACCAGTTTGATGCCGGCGTCTTTGAGTTTCCATAGCGCGTCGAACGAAGCGGCCGGGATCTTCCCCCGTGTGGTGAAGGTATCGTCGATGTCGAAGAAGACACCGATGAGACGCCTGACAACCTCCTGCGGAATGGTTTCTATAGATGGAATCACACCCGGTTCCAATCAGTTCATATGTCCCGGGTTCATACTACCTGCCGGAGGATTTTTCAACATCCATGAACATCTCTGTCTTCTTGACTTTTCACGGCCTAGGGTTAAGAAGATAAAACCATGAATACTCTCAATTCCATCCAAGGAGGACCCGGCATGCACAGACCTGCCTTCTTCTACTGCATCGCTTCCTTCGGTTTGTTCCTGATTCTGGCAGGATGCCCAAACAAGGATGAGTCTGTCCAGGTTCCGACGATGACCCCCGCACAGGAAGAGGCTTCTTCCGAGGCGCCCGGGGTGGCAGCCGGGGAACCCCAGATGAACAGGGCGCTGGCCGTCCACAGGGAGTTCGTCACCGCCTTCTCCGAGACGCTCAAGGACGGAGATACCGAGGAGGCTCTCAGGGAGCGCATGGATCTGGCGGACAGGACGCGGTTGAACGGCATGATGCTCAGGTCAGACCTGAGCGACCCCGATGCGGGCGCGTTCCTGGTCAGGTTCACGGACCTGCTCCAGCGATACATCGACCTCGCCGCCAGGCACCTCGTCACCCTCGATGAGGTCAGCGGGCTCCATGCCCGGGGCAAGGAGATGCAGGCAAGGATCGCGGCCCTGCCGGACAAGGACAAGCCCCAGGCCACCAAGGAATTCAATGCCGTCGTGGACCGGCACAACAGCCTGGTCCAGGGACTGCTGGCTCAGGAACGCAAGGATCTCGAAGCGCTGGGCAACGAACTCCTCGAACTCAGGTGAGGGCCCCCTCCAGGGCCTTGTCCCGGTCAGTCCTGTGTCGCCCACACCGGGTGACGGCGAGCGGCGAGCCTCACGATCCTGCTGCCGGCCTGCCCGTAGGAATATCCGGCGATCTCGGCCGCGCAGGCCAGGCTGGCATCCGCACTGATATCGGCATTGGGGTTCACGTCGAGCACGTAGTACACACCATCGCGCGACCTCACGTCGAGTCGGCCGTAGTCCCTGCAGCCGACGGCCATGTATGCCGACATGCACACCTTCCCGAGGGCCTGCAGCTCTTCACCGCTCAACGGTGCAGGCAGCAGGGTCTGGATGCCCTCGTAGTGGAGCGACCCGGGCACGCACTTCGAGTCGTGCGTGCAGAGCCTGTCGTGGAAGTCGCTGAACAGCGAGAAGTCCATCTCGGCGGGGGGAAGCATCTCGATGCGGCCGTTCCCCCAGAGCGACACGTGGAACTCCCTCCCGTCTATGAAGTCCTCGACCAGGGCGGGCTGATGGTATGCATCGATGATGTAGGACACCCTCTCGAGAAGCTCCTGCTCGGTCATGACCACGGATTCCCGGGTGATGCCCTCGCTGCAGTGTTCGTTCGCGGCCTTGACGATGGCCGGGTACCTGCCCCACAGATTCCTTTCGGGACGGACGTAGAGACGCCACGACGGGGTCGGTATCCCCGACTCCTCCAGGACCTTCTTCACCCTTCGCTTGTCGCAGGCGAGGTCCAGCGCCGTGGACCCCGCACCGGTGAACGTGAAGCCCATGGACTCCAGCTCCCGTGCGACCTGCGGCTCGCTGTGGGGCCTGCCCGGGATACTCTCGCACCAGTTGAACACGATGTATTCGGTCCGGCCGTACGGCTCCATGACCTCCTGCATGTTGTCCCCGAACAGGGGGACCGACGCGGAGGGATGCCCGATGTCTGCTATGGCATGAAGGAGCTGGTTCGTGACGGCAACGACGTCTTCCCGTTCGGAGGCCTCCCAGGAGGGATCCACGTTGTACAGCAGCAGGACCGGTACAGCGCGGGGATCGACGTCCAGGGGCATCCTCATCCCCCTCCCACTGCCTTCTTGCCGACACGGACCAGACGGTAAACAGGAATCCAACTGCGGCATCTTCGGTGCCCTGCCGCACGGAGTCTTGACTTGTCACCCAGACAGATCATTTCTCGTTCGCATAATGGCCGATTTTCCCCTGAAGATCAAGTCAAGAATGGTGGTTCCGGTCGGTTCCCTGAAGAGCCGAGGACAGGGAGAACCGCCCCCGGTCGGCGAAGAGCACGAGCAGCCCGGAAAGGAACAGGGAGCCGTCGCGCAGGACGTACCACCAGGTTATCTTCCCGCTCCCCGGGGAGGTGCTGAAGCATCCGCACGTTATGTCGAGACCGCGGTACATGTTGAACCCCAGCGCCGTCGTGAACGCGAGGAGCAGCACCGAGACGACCAGGGCGCTTCCCGGTACCCACAGGCCGAGCACCAGGCACACCCCGGCAACGACCTCGATCCAGGGCAGGGTGACGGCGGCCAGGTTCACGAGCCACGCGGGCAGGATGTGGTAGTTGTAGACCGCCAGGGCGAATCCGGCCGGGTCGACGATCTTGGTGATGCCGGCAGAGAGGAAGACGGTCCCGAGGACGAGCCGGACCATGGTCACGAGGACTTGGATGCGTCGGTCATGGAAAACAGTCTGGCGGGAATCGGCGCGGTCATTCATGGGGGTATCCCCCCTCCAGCCAGCCTGCCCAGCCCTCGGGAAGCACCACGATGCGGCGTGCACTCAGCTCGCGGAGCCTCCTGGCGAGTGCCGAGGCCAAGGGGCAGTCCACGTCGTGGCAGTAGGCTATGAGCACCCTGCCGTTTCCGAGCAGGGCACGGACCTCCTCCGGTCGCCCGTCGACGTCGTCGGGTCCGATGTTCACCGCGCCGGGCAGATGGCCCCCCCCGTAGGAAGCGGAGTCGCGGGCATCGACAAACAGGGCCTGTCCGCGCGAGTAGAGATCGAAGGCCTCATCGGCATTGACGACCTCCACGTCGCCGGCATTGAGCTCGGTGAGGGCGCGTGCACTCCAGTCTCCCACGAGGGGTATGCCGGACGGCCTGAGGGCATTGACGAGCAGGCCGAACGCCACGGCCGCACACATGATCGCCGCGGCTGAGACGAATGCCCGCTTCAAGGCTGGCTGCACGAAACCCCTTCTCATTCCCTGATAAGAACCTCTATCTCTGCCGGTGTCAAGACCCTGCCCGTCGACCTCACCGTGCCGTCCACCACGAGCGCCGGGGTCATCATGACGCCGTACTTCATGATCTGGTTGACGTCCGTGACCTTCTCGATCTCGCACTCGATGCCGGCCCTCCTCGCCGCCGCCTCGGTGTTGGCGGCGAGCCTGATGCACTTGGCGCATCCCGTTCCCAGTATCTGCAGTTTTTTCATGATGTACTCCTTTCTAGAATACGGCCCCGTAGAGAAATCCGGATATGGTGGCCATGACAATGACCAGCGTTACATACACGACCGTCTTGCCCGTTCCGATGACGGACCGGATCACGAGCATGTTGGGCAGCGACACGGCCGGACCCGCCAGCAGCAGGGCCAGGGCCGGGCCCTTGCCCATGCCCGATCCCATGAGCCCCTGGAGGATGGGCACCTCGGTGAGCGTGGCGAAGTACATGAAGGCCCCTGCCACCGATGCGATGAAGTTGGCGGACAGCGAGTTGCCGCCCACCAGCGAGCTCACCCACACCGAGGGGATGATCCCCTCGTGCCCGGGCCTGCCCAGCAGGAAACCCGCCACCAGGACACCGGCGAAGAGGATGGGCATGATCTGCTTGGCAAACCCCCAGGAGCCCCCGAACCACTCCTGCATCTCGCCCTCCTGGGTGCTCGTGAGGTAGGAAAGGCCGATGACGCCCACCATGAAGCCGACCATGGGTGTATGAGGGAAAGCGAGGGAGAATACTGCTGTAATGGCTGCCACAGCGACCACCTTGAGCACCGGCACCGCGAACCAGGCCACGAGCATGACGCCCAGGCCCGCCGCGCTGAAGGAGGTGATGATCCATTTCGAGGCGTAGACCAGGTGCCAGAATCCGGTTTCATCCTGGGGCCTGCCCCAGTTGGCGAACACGAGCACCGCGATCATGGCGGCGAAGTACAGGACGTTCTGCCACAGGGGCCTCATGCCGTTTTCCCCGCCCAGCATCATCTTCGGCCCGTCCCGTCCTTCCTTCTCCTTGCGGTAGATCACGTGCATGATGAGGCCGATGATGACGCTGAAGGCTATGGCGCCCACGGCCCTGGCTATACCGAGTTCGATACCCAGGATCCGGGCGGTGAGAATGATGGCAAGCACATTGATGGCCGGCCCGGAGTAGAGGAACGCCACCGCCGGCCCGAGCCCGGCGCCCATGCGGTAGATGCCCGCGAAGAGCGGCAGGATGGTGCAGGAACACACGGCCAGGATGGTGCCTGACACCGATGCCACGCCGTAGGCCAGGACCTTTTTTGCGTCGGCTCCCAGGTACTTCATGACCGTGTTCTGGGACAGGAACACACCGATGGCCCCTGCAATGAAGAAGGCGGGGAGCAGGCAGAGGATGACGTGCTCCTGCGCATAGGATCTGGCCAGGTAGAGACCCTCGAGGACGGCATTGTCGAAACGGGGTAGACCTACCGGGAGATAGAAGAGGACAAGGAAGGCCCCTGCCAGACCGGCGAGCCATTTCCATTCGTCATTCCAGTTCATGTGAAGACCTTCTTTCCTGGTGTATGAATCATTGCCGCATGCAGCGAGATGGCTTCATGTGCTCGTCCGCGATGGCGCACACGGCCTCCTCGACGCAGTCGAGCATCGGTATGAGGCACGGCATGGAATTCGAATAATACACATGGAGCCCTTCCTTCCTCGTGCACACGAGGCCCGCGGCCCTGAGCACGGCCAGGTGACGCGACGTGTTGGCCTCCTTCTCGCCCGTGATGACGACCAGCTCTCCTGCCGTCTTCTCGCCATCGGCCAGGGCCTCGAACACCCGGATCCTCACCGGGTGCGCCAGGGCCTTGAGGATATCGGCCTTCCTCCGGGCAGCGTCCATGTCCTGACGCATGATCTTCTCCTTTTCAGCCATGGTGGACAGCTCCAGAATGGTTACTAATTTACTTTTATGTAATATACTTGATCATTCATGTCAAGGGGGCCCAGCGCTCAAATCCCTTTACCGGTCGAACCGCTTCTCCTGTGGATGCATGCTTTCGATATGGATCCCTTCCTGAGGTCCAGAGATATCGTCGACCGGCGCCATCCGACGGTCACGGCGCAGGTCCCCCATCCCGTTCTTCGCACACGGCCTTCCCGCTGCCTGTCCTCCCCCGCGTGGACAAGTGCTGCTTATCAATCCACGCCCGGCTGGGCAGGTGCCTGGGATGATACGTTCTTCATGAAGAGCACCAGTGGTATGAGGACGATCATCATCCAGGTGAGCAGGTAGAACACGTCGGCGAAGGAGAGCATTCCGGCCTGTTTCAGCAGGCCCTCATACATGATGCCCAGCCCCCCGTGCTGCGCCGATGCCGAGTCCAGGCCACGCTGCTGGAGAAGGACGGCGCCCTGCTGTGAACGCAGTGCATACAGGGGATCAAAGGGGGTGAGATGGTCCACGAGGCGCGCCTGGTGGAACTGGGCCCTGCGGCTCACCATGGTCGTGACGATGGCGATTCCGATGCTCCCCCCGATATTGCGGATGAGGTTGTAGACGGCCGTGGCGTTGCCCATGTCCTCCTTCCTGATGCCCGCAATGGTAAGGGTGGTCAGCGGGATGAAGAGCATTCCCATGCCGACGCCCATGTATATCCTCGGCCACAAAACGGTCCCGAAGTCCACCCCCAGGGTGAACCGGGCCATGAGGAGCGTCGAATAGGCAGTGAAGAGTATGCCTATGATGACGAAGGCCTTGGGATTGTACCGGTGGATGACCCTCCCGACAACGGGCATGGTTATGAGGTTCGCCACCCCGCCCGGCGCCAGGACGAGGCCCGCCAGACTCGCGGTGTAGCCCATGAGGGTCTGGAGATAGATGGGGAGCATCACCAGGGTCCCGAAGAGATTCGCCATGAAGAAGAACATGGCGATATTGCCTATGGTGTAGGAATAGTTCCGGAATACGCCCAGGTCGACGACGGGTCGCTCGGCATTGCGTTCCACCACGACGAAGGCTGCAAGAGAGAAGACCGCAACAGCCGCGAGGCCCAGCATGAGTTCCGAACTGAACCAGTCAGACCGCTGGCCCCGATCCAGGAGAAGCTGGAGGCATGCCACCCCGAGCCCCAGGAGCATGAGCCCTGCATAGTCGATCTTCATGCGCATGCCCTTCATGTATGGCGGGTCCACCACGACGAAGACGGCCATGATGACCGAAACGATGCCGATGGGGATGTTGATGAAGAACACCCAGTGCCAGGTTAGCGCCTCCGTGATCCATCCGCCAAGCACAGGGCCTATGATGGGCCCGAAGCTGACCCCGATGCCGAAGATTGCCATTGCCATGCCGTACTGGTGCGGGGGGAACGATTCGAGGAGGATGGCTTGGGACAGCGGCGGCATGGCGCCGCCGGAGAGGCCCTGGAGGATCCTGAACACGATGAGGCTCTCTATGTTCCAGGATATCCCGCACAAGAACGAGCTCAGCGTGAACATTATGATGGAGAAGATGAGATAACGCTTCCGGCCCACGAGGCGGCTGATCCAGCCGGTCATGGGTATGATGACGGCATTCGAGGCGAGGTAGGCCGTGATGGACCACGTGGCCTCGTCGATGCCTGCGGACAGGCTCCCCCGGATATGATCCAGGGACACGTTCACCACCGACGTATCGAGCACCACCATGAGCATGGGGAGCATCACGGTGGATGCCACGACCCACTTGTTCGGCTGGCTCTGCGGGGACGGACCCGACACGCGGATATCCCGGCCCGGTCTATCTCACGGCTATGGTGGGCTGTACCGACATTCCCACCCTCAGGACACGGTCGGGATCGCTTCCCTGATCGAGTACGATCTTCACGGGGATGCGCTGGACGACCTTCACGTAGTTACCCGTTGCATTTTCTGGGGGAAACAGAGAAAAGACGGACCCGGTTCCTGCCATGATACTGTCGACCCTTCCCTCCAGGATCTTCCCCGAAAAGGTGTCCACCTTTATCTCGACCTTCTGCCCGGGTCGCACCCGCTCAAGCTGGGTTTCCTTGTAGTTGGCCAAGATCCAGACATCATCGAGGGAAACGATGGCCATGAGCGGCTGGCCTGCCTGCACCTGGTTGCCCGGCTCCACATTCTTCCTGGTGACATACCCGTCGGATGAGGCGGCAATCTTCGTGTAGCTCCGGGTGAGCGTAGCGGCCGCGAGGACCTGCCTCTTCTGTTCCGCCACATGGGTCTGCGACTGATATGCCGCCTGAGCCTGACGTATCAGCAGGTCCTGTGTTTCCCGGGCTGCCCGGGCCTGTTTCACCTGTTCCCGGGCGTACTGCAGCTGTGCCTGAGCAATGTCATATCCGGTCTGGGCCTTTTCCAGCCGCTCTTGGGCCAGTGCACCGCTCTCATAGAGCCTTCGCGAACGGTCGAGGTCTTGGCGCGACTGCCTGATGTTCGCCTCCTGGAGCACGAGGTTCGCCTTTGCCGATTCGATCCTCGTCATGATCTCTTCGAGCTGCTGCCGGGCCACTTCTATCCTCATGGAAGACTCGCGGAGCTTCGACTCCTCCGTTTCCACTACAGCCCCTGCGTCCAGGACCTTTACGTCAAGATCCGTGCTGTCGATCTCCACGAGGAGATCGCCCCTCTTCACGGATTGGTTGTCTTTCACCAGCACCGCCTTGACGGTACCCGAAACCTTCGGCGCAACGGTATGGATGCTCCCGGTTACATACGCGTCGTCGGTGCCGATGTAGTTACGCGAGTGCCAGACATAGCAGAAGACACCTGCAAGAACGATAGCCGCGAAAACGGCAAGAACGCAATAGACGTAGATCTTGTTCCCGTTTCTGTTCACACCCTGGTCTGCCTGGTCCATGCGGCGAACCCTCCCTGCCGGATTGCGTGATGCCTAATTTCACTGAATATATCCATGTAATACACAAACCTGCCCGTTGGCAAAGAGTCTTTTTTCATCTACCATGTATGACGATCATACATTAATGGAGTTGGAACCGATCTCATGAACAGGTACGCCGTGGGCTGCATCCTCTCATGGATGTTCATCCTCATGTCCGCATTCCCTGCAGGTGCCGCCACCATCGAGATCGCCGCCGGGGTCTGGCACCAGAGCCCGAACGGCAGCGTCGCCTATACGTACAACGTGCTCGATGTCATGGGCGAGCAGGCGCGGGACATCGTGGACGACCTGCTGCCTTTCGACGGCTCCTTTCTCGAAAGGCTCTCCGCGGGCGCACCCGACCTGTATCATCGTGATTTTTCCTCCACCTCAGCCGGGAGGGCGCTCAGCGACCTGTTCACGCGGACCGACAAGCTCGATTTCACGGACGACTGCTCGTTCGAGCCGGCATGGCGGTTCTCGGGCAGGTTCAGGATCCTCGTCAGTCCCTTCATGAACTTCTCGTTTTCTGCCACGCCCCTGGAGTTCGAGGGGACCGGCAACCTCGAGGACGAGTTCTACTTCCTCGACATCCTGTTCGATCCTGCCATGGATTTCCATTCGAGGCTGAAGCTCACCCACTACGACGTGGCGTGGTTTGCCGATCTCTCCCCCATCACCATCGACCATGACATGAGCCTTCACACCGAGATCGGGCTGAATGTGCGCATCGTCGACTTCCATGCGGGCATCTCGCAGCCTGACACCGGGCTGTCGGCATCCACCTCGAGTACGGTGCCTCTTCCCATGCTCTACATGGCAATGCAGCTCGCCGACGGCGACGCCATGGCACTGGAGTTCGAGGCGCGGGGCACACGCTACAGCGACGACTACGTATACGATCTCACGGGCCGTTTCAGATACCACGTTACCGGCCCCCTGCACCTTTCAGCGGGATTCAGGCACCTGTACGTGGACCTGGACATTGTGGACATCGATGCGGAAGGGACCTTCTCGGGCCCGTTCGTGGAGACGGTGCTCATCTTCTGAGGACTGTACCGGGGGCCTCAGGACAGCCTGATCCCCGCTGCCCAATCCCGTGCCGACACGACCAGATTTTTTCTTGTTGTGCCCTTCTTTCCCTGCATGAACGTGTTATTATTGAGAATGAACCATGTTATGGACTGCATCCCTGAAATGAGGAGCTGCCATGTCTCCAGACACGCATCAGAACGGAGCGCACCCGGTACTGGAGAGCATTGGCGTACCCGATGCGATGATCCGATCGTGGCAGGAAACCCTCGACCTCGTGTCCGAGCTTTTCAGGGTCCCTGCCGCACTCATCTCGCGCGTTTACGGGAACGACATGGAGGTCTGCGCCTGCAATGGGAACATGCGGCACCCGTATCGCCCGGGGCTTCGGGAGCGTCTCCACGATGGCCGGTACTGTGAAGAGGTCGCACGGTCCCGCACCCCCCTGCTCGTCGCAGACGCCCGCACCGATCCCCGCTGGCAGGGCAACCCTGACCTGGAAAACGGCATGGTCTCTTACATGGGCATGCCGTTGACCTGGCCGTCAGGCGAGATCTTCGGCGCCATCTGCGTGCTCGACCACAAGGAAAACCGCCACTCGAGGAGGCGTAAACGCCTCCTGCAGCAATTCGCCGGGATGATCATGGCCGACCTCCACATCCTGTACGCATCGATCCAGCTCGAGCGTACCGATAAGGAACTCCGGTTCCTCCACGAGGAGATGAACCGGTTCCTGGGTATCGCCGCCCACGACATGAGGAACGCCCTCAACGTCTTTCTCGGCAGCAGCAGGCACCTCCTGCCCGGGGGGGGTGGGCTCACCCGCAAGCAGCAGACATACCTCGACCTGGCACAGAAATCGGCATCCACGCTCCTCCAGCTCATGGACGAACTCATGGACATCGCCCGGATCGACAGCATGCATGTGCCACTGCATGTGGAGGAGGTGGACCTCGCACCGTTCATCGTCGAGAACATACGGTTCAACCAGAACCAGGCCGATGCCAAGGGCATCCAGATAAACCTCCTGCTCCCGCCCGAGGAGGTCCGCCTGAAGGCTGACCCTGCCAAGCTCGACCAGGTGTTCAACAATCTCCTGTCCAACGCGATGAAGTTCTCGCCCGAGAATTCGATCGTCCAGGTCTCGGTGTCCGCCGGTACCGAGGTGATCCTCGTCTCGGTCCGCGATCAGGGCCCGGGGATCCCCAGGAACGAGCAGACCGGTCTCTTCACCCCCTTCCAGACCACCAGCATCCAGCCGACCTCGGGCGAGACGAGCACGGGCCTGGGGCTCTACATCACCCGCAGGATCATCGAGGAACACGGGGGGCAGATCTGGGTCGAGAGCGAACCCGGGCAGGGCTCGGTGTTCTGCTTCACCCTCAGGAGAAAGACCGGCCCGAAGGTGAACCTCTCGACCGGCAAGAAGCCTTCCGCCTCCACGGTCTGAAGGCATCCCCGCCCGGACATGGCCGTGACCGGTGGCATATGTCTGCCGTGTATGGTAGAATCAGCCGCACCGTGCTGTTGTCCGTTCATGCCCCTGGCCTGCAGGGCGCATTCACATGAGGGGGCTGGACCATGCTGATGAAAGGGAGCGTTTCACCATGGCGAATCTATCCTATGCAGTCAACGAGGGCATCGTCACCCTTGTCATGGACCGGGGAGAGAACAGGTTCAACCCCGATTTCCTCGGAGAATACGGCGCGATCCTCGACCGTATAGAAAGAGAGGACGCATCCGTCCTGGTGGTGACCTCGGCCCATCCCCGCGTCTTCAGCAACGGCATCGACCTCGACTGGGTGCTCCCCGTACTCCGGTCGCGGGACACGAAGAGCTTCTATGCCTACGTCTCCCTGCTGACTTCCCTGATGCGGCGGTTCACGCTCTTTCCCATGTTCACCGTCGCGGCCATCAATGGGCACGCCTTTGCCGGCGGCGCGGTGCTGAGCTGCTGCTGCGACTTCCGGTTCATGCAGACCGGCCGCGGCTATTTCTGCATCCCCGAGGTCGACCTCGGCGTCCCTTTCCTGCCCAGCATGATCGCCGTGCTGAAAAAGGCCATGCCCCTGTCCACCCTGGAGGAACTCCAGTATACCGGCAGGCGGCTGACCGGCGAAGAATGCCGGGCCATGGGGATCGTCCACACGGCATGTCCTGCGGGCACCCTCATGGAGACGGCCCTCTCCTTCGCCGGCTCGCTCAGGAAACGCCGCGAGGTGATCTCCGAGATGAAGCACGTGATGTACCGGGACGTGATCCGGGCTATGGACGAGGAAGATCCCCCGAAGATCGAGGCCGGCTGGCACACCTGGTTCATGGATATCGAACTGTAGAACGAGTGACCCCTCAGACGAAGTCGCACTGAAGCCCTGCTGCACTCTGCAGGACCCGGATTCCGCCCAATTCATTTTCGTAATCCTTCAGCTTTTTCAAAACCGTCCGACAAGACCAGGAGAACTTTGGTCATGCGAAAAAACCGATGGGGTCATCGCCTACAAAGGAGGGACGGTACATGAAGGATGTCAGGAGGATCTTGGCATGTGTCGGGGCAGCCATTCTCATGTGTCTTATCGTGAGCAGCGCAGCGTATGCGGGCAGGACGATCACCGTGGCGGTCGGCGGCGACATACCGACCATGAAGATGAAGGACAGCAGCGGGGCACTCACCGGCTTTGAGATCGACATGGTCAAGGCCATCGCCAGTGAGGCCGGCTTTCAGGTCAAGTTCGTGGAGGTGCCGTGGAAGAACCTCTACAACGATCTCAACGCGGGCAAGTACGACGCTGTGGTGGCTTCCGTGAGCATCACGTCGGGCAAGAAGAACCGCTTCGGCATTTCCGAGCCCTATTTCAGCACCGGCCAGGTGCTCGTCGTGCCCAAGAGCAAGGCGAACCTGTCCGTGAACGGCAGGAACATCGGCGTGTTCAAGCTCTCCCAGACGGCCGACAAGGTCAGGAGATCAGGTGCCAACCTGACGTACTTTACCGCGCAGGAGACCGAGCAGGCCTTCAGGGACCTTGCCAAGGGGAATGTGGACGGCGTCCTGTGCGACGCCCCGGTGGCCCTGGGCTATGTATCGGGTAAATATTCCGGGAAATTCTGCCTTTCCAGCGATTCGTGCATACTCGATCCGAGCCTTAAGAAAGAAGACTACGGCATCGTGTGCAAGAAGGGAAACTCCGAGGTCCTCGGGATGATCAACAAGGGGCTCGCCGCGGTGAAGTCCAAGGACACGGATGACAAGATCATGGCCAAGTGGTTCAGGGACACCATGGTGGCAACGGCCTCCGGCCAGTCCTCGGGCTCGATGTTCGCATCGGAGATACCCACCGGCGCCCAGAACTCGCCGGTATCCCCCAAGTAATCGGCCCCGCAACTGCGGTATGACGGGCGGACCGTTCCGGTCCGCCCTCTTTTTTCACGCGCGCTGAACACCTCCGTTGTGCACAAGCCTGCCGTTCCTTTACATTTGCCATGTTTTGGGGTAAAATGAACGAAACGCTTCAGGGGCGGTTCATCTTCGTCACCACGTTCAGCGCGGCCGCTCCTGGTGCTCCTCGGGGCAAGGGGGACCGAAGGCCCATGGAGAAGAGGTCTCACGCAGCCATATGCGGCCGGGCGCCGCTGGTCGCATGAAGAACGCGCTCTACAACTTCTTCATCCATGAGGTCACCATGCTCTGCTACCGAAACTGTCTGCAGTATTTCCCCCCGGGATCACGGATACTGGACGTGGGCATAGGCAACGGGGCCATGATCCGTACGTTCCACGAGCTCATCCAGTCGAAGAACCTCTCCATCACGGGCATCGACATCAACAGATGCTACCTGGACCACTGCAGCAACCAGATCAGGAGATGGGGGCTTGACCGGAACATCACCGTTCTCCACGAACCCGTCGAGTCCTTCGAGCCGCCTGAGCGGCCCTGGTACGACTCCATCCTGTTCAGCATGAGCTTCATGCTCCTGGAGGACCCCGGCACGGTTCTGGACAGGATACGCCCCTGGATCAAGCCCGAGGGCAGGGTCCTGTTCTTTCAGACCATGTTCCACCGTCGTTCGCCCGTCATGGAACTTATCAAGCCGAGACTCAGGTACCTCACCACCGTGGACTTCGGCAGGGTCATCTACGAGGATGAGTTCTTCGCGCTCCTGCGGGACAGGGGCATCGAGGTGGACCGGGATCTCCTCCTTTCCCGGAAATGGTTCGCAGGCGAATACCGGCTCATCATAGCGGCCATGGACAAGCGCGTTTCGTCTGTCTTCAGAAACAGACCCGCCGTCAATACGGCAGGCCTCCAGAACGGGCGGCATGCAACGCTCCGCCTCCTGAAGGACGCGCGGAAGGCTCACAAGAAGGCCTCCACGGGTATCCCTCGCAGGTAAGCAGCTGCAGGCCGGGTCCATTATCCTCTTTCCTTCACCCCCTCCCCTGAAGTATGTAGAGTCACCGGCTCGTCCGGCCGGAGAATACAGGGACGGTTTCGTCGGATGCTTCGACACTATTTCAGAAAATACATCATCGCGCCGCTGACGGCGCTCCTGAGACAGGGAATCACCCCGGCACGCCTCGCCCTGAGCATGGCCAGCGGGCTCACCATCGGGATCTTCCCCATCGTGGGCACCACCACCGCCATCTGCACCATGGCTGCCATCGGGCTGCGCATGAACCTCCTGGTCATCCAGCTGGGAAACTGGCTCATCTACCCCCTGCAGCTCATCCTGGTGGTGCCCTTCCTCATCATGGGTGAGCGCATCTTCGGGTCCACATCAACCCTCGATCCCTCCTACGTGGCCGAGCTCCTGCGCACGGACGTCCTCCTGGCCGTGCAGACCGTGTCCAGGGTGATCATGCACGGTGCCTTTGCCTGGGCCCTGTGCGCTCCCCTCATCTTCCTCACCCTCTATGCCGTGCTGCTGCCCCTGTTCAGGATCCTGGGCTCGCGCATCGAGGCAACCCGCGCACCGAAAACGTGACGTCTCATGCATGAAGAATCCCCCATCCTGCTCCACGTGTGCTGTGCACCGTGCTCCACCGCATCGGTGGAGAGGCTCCGGGAGCAGGGCCATGACGTCGTCCTGTTCTTCAGCAACTCCAACATATATCCGGCCGAGGAGTATCGAGGGCGTCTCGCCGAGACGCGCAGGCTTGCCGGGGTCATGCACCTCGACCTCGTGGAGGATGCGTACGACCACGAAGCATGGCTCGCCCATGTCAGGGGCCTGGAGAACGAACCCGAGCGGGGTCAGAGATGCCTGAAGTGCTTCGAATACAACCTCAACCGCGCCGCCCTGGCCATGCAACGCCTCGGCCTGTCGAGCTTCACCACGACCCTGACCGTGAGCCGCCACAAGTCCTCACGGGACGTCTTCGCCATAGGCAGGGGGTTCGGGGGGTTCCTCGAGATCGATTTCAAGAAGAGGGACGGCTATGCACGGAGCACCGAGCTCAGCCGGCAGCTGGAACTGTACCGGCAGGGTTACTGCGGGTGCGAATTTTCCCTGCACCAGGCCTGCACGTCGAGCAGCCGAACCCCTTGACCGTGTAACATCATGAGATGCAGGAGGATTTGCTTTTCCCCCCACGACCCCTATAGAATAGTAGAGGTTCGGATACGACTATGAGGATCTACATCGGTTTCGACGATACCGACTCGATTGACAGCAGCTACGGGACGGGCAAGGTCGCGCGGTGGTTCGAGCAGGAACTTCCCCGCGGGTGTTCCCTGTGGGGCGTTCTCAGGCAGCAGCTCCTCGTGGATGACCGCATTCCCTACACCTCCCACAACAGCTCTGCCTGCGCAGTGGTCGAGGCACCCGACGATTCCGCATTCGACCACCTCATCAGCTCCGCTGCCGCACATCTTGTGAAACACGCCGTCGACGGCAGCGACCCCGGTCTGTGCGTGTGCCTCGGAAACAACGGCAGCCTCGCTGACATCATCGACTTCTCCATGCGCTGTACACGTGAGGTGATGACGCAGGAGGATGCCCTTCGGGCAGCTTCGGGACATCACCTCTCCGCCCATGGCGGGACCGGGGACGGCATCATCGGTTCGGCCGCGGCGGTCGGGCTCACCGCGCTGGGCAGGTGCGGCAGGTTTATCGAATTCGGACGACTCAGAGAGCTGCCGGACCCCGTTGATGTTTCAGCCTTGGAATCACTGGGAATCGTGGTTGTATCCGTGGACCGGCAGGCCCCTCTGCTTTGCTCCGGTGACGTGGTACATACCGGCGGCTGGCTGAGGCCGAGGCTGTGGGCAGGCAATCCCGTCCTCCCGGTACGAAAGAGTGCAGATGGTTCTTGGATATGCGTCGGCGGGAAAAAGCACAAGGAGGCATGAGACATGGCAGGAAAGATCTTTTACCGTGAACGGACAAAGGCTGGTGAGGGAGAGAAAAAACCCCGGTTTCTCCTGGTGGCCGTGGCCGGGCTCGATCTGAAGTTCCATGCAAAGCACGTACGGAAGACCGAGCTCGACATGATTGCCAGGGAATGCGGTGCGGAACTTGTCCTTCTTGAACGTGACCAGAAAGGGAAGTATGGCGAAGGAGAAGTCGAGATCAAGTAGTCGGGTTATGCCCAACTATCATTCATGATACCAGAAAGGACGCATGCATGGCCCTGGTGAGGGAAAAAAACGGGAAACGTCTGCACATCAAGAGCAGGCTCATGGGAGAGAGCCTGGTCAGGAAATCCCTGTACGACGAGCTGGAGACACCCCCCCAGTACCGGCTCTTCCCTGACGTGAACGTGATCAAGATAGGCGGCCAGTCCATCTGCGACCGCGGGGCCAAGGCGCTTCCCCCCATCATCAAGGAGATCGCGGCGGCGAAGAAGAAACACCGGATCCTGCTCACCGCTGGCGGCGGAACGAGGAGCAGGCACATCTACGCCATCGGGCTTGAGCTCGGCATGCCCACGGGCATCATCGCCAGGTTCGCCAGCACCATATCCGAGCAGAACGCCATCCTGATCGCGACCCTGCTCGCCCCCTGGGACGGCGTGCGCATCCACCAGGACGACCTTCTCAAGCTCCCCTCGTACTTCTCCCAGGGGTGCATCCCGGTCACCCACGGCATGCCCCCCTACGACTACTTCGCCATCCCCCCGGCCAGGGGGAGGCTCCCGGTCCACAGGACCGACGCCGGGACCCTGATCATGGCCAACCTCATCGGCGCGAAGAGCTGCATCTATGTCAAGGACGAGGACGGGCTGTACACGGACAACCCCAAGACCAACCCGGAGGCCTCCTTTATCCCCGAGATCGGGGTGAAGGAGCTCCTGAAGAGGGATCTCGAAGACCTCATCGTGGAGCGCTCCTGCCTGGAAATCCTCTCAAACTGCGAGTCCGTGGACAGGATCCAGATCGTCAACGGCCTGAAGAAGGGCACGATCACTAGGGCGTTGAACGGGAAGAAGGTGGGCACCCTCATCTACAGGGATTGAGTCGCCTGGAGGATCCTCACTCCCACTTGATTGACGAGGCCTTGAAGACCGCCCACACCTTCTCGCCCGGGAGTAGGTTCATCTCCCTGGCCGTGTGCCTCGTGACCCGGGCAAGGACCCTGAACCCCCCTGTGTCCAGTGAAACGTTCACGATGCCGGTGTCACCGTTCATCTCAAGGGACATGACGACGGCCTGAATCGTGTTGTGGGCTGACATCATGGTGGGTCTGTCCAGCGAGATGACGATGTCCGAGGGGTCGATCATGCCGTGCATGTCTGGAAGCGGCGCGCACGTCGCGATGACGGGCTGCCCGTCGGGAAGGGTGGTCCTGCAGAGGCCTTCGCCGATGTCGACCCACGGCCCGATCATGACATTCCGCACGGCTGTTCCCAGGACACGTCCCCTGTATACCCGCCTGATATCGGTGGTAATGCTGTTGAGCCAGAAGTGGTCGTGGCTCGCGATGATCAGGGTGGTGCCGTCCTTGCTGCGGCTCTCGATGACTGCATCCTTGATGAGCAGGGCGCTCTTCTCGTCCACGCTGGCAGTCGGCTCGTCGAGTATGAGGACCCTGGGCTTGAGGATCAGGCGTGCCGCCAGGGCGACCCGCTGGGCCTCTCCGCCCGACAGCTCGTACCACGAGCGCCGGGAAAAATCCTGAAAGTCCAGCCCCACGGTGCCTAGAGCCTCCTCCACCTTTTGTTTGAGCCTCTTTCTCTCTCCCCTGACCTTGAGCCCGTAGGCCACGTTTTCGAATACGCTGCGCTTGAGCAGATACGGCTCCTGGAGGAGCATGCTCACCGAGCGGGTCAACGGGGCGTCCTCGACGCGGGTCCTTTCTCCATCGAAGAGGATTTCACCACCCTGGGGTCTTTCTATGAAGGCGAGGATCCTCAGCAGGGTGGTCTTGCCCCCGCCGTTGGGGCCGATGAGGCCCACCGCCGATCCTGGTTCGATGGAAAAATCCGGGATGTTCAGCTCGAAGCGCTCCCCGTAGCGGAACACGAGACCTTTGACCTGATAGAGATGCGGCTTCGGGCTCATGACCTCTTCCTCAGGACCGCGAGGCTGCCGTTGACGAGGAACGCCAGCAGGAGCAGGACAAGGCCGAGGGCTATGGCCATGCCGAACTCTCCCTTGCCGGTCTCCAGGGCGATGGCCGTGGTAATGGTGCGGGTGTGCCACTTGATGTTGCCGCCTATGATCATGGACGCGCCCACCTCGGAGATGGCACGGCCGTACGCGGTGATGGCAGCGATGAGCACTGCGTAGCGTGCCTCCATGAGACTGGTGAGGGCGATCTGTGCCCCCCGGGCACCCAGTGCGTGCAGGGTGGGTTTCAGTCTCCGGTCAAGGCCCTCCACGGCAGTGGCGGTGAGCGATATGACGATGGGGACCACGAGCAGGGTCTGGGCGATGGCGATGCCGGGCTGGGTGTACAGGAGCTCGAATTCTCCCAAGGGACCCCTGCGTGATATGAATGTGTAGACGATGAGCCCGACCACGACGGTGGGCAGGGCGAGCATGGTATCGACCACTGCCCGCACCTGCCTTTTGGTCGGGAAGGTGAAGTACCCGAGGGCAAACCCGACAGGTATCCCGATTGCGAGGCTGGCGGCTATGGACATGGCGCTCACCCTGATGGTGGTGAACACAGCCGAATAGGTCTCCTCGTCAAAGGAGGCCAGCAGGTCAATGGCCCGTATGAATCCCTCGCTGATGTACCCCACGTCGCTTCTTGCCGCTATTTTGCATTAGGTGTGAAGAGCTGTTTGCCCATCATCTTGAAATCGCCGATGAGCTTCTGGGTCTTCGGGGATGCCATCCACTTCGAGAAGGCTGTTGCCAGGTCATATTTTGCCTTTTCGCACTTCTTCGGGTTCACGGCAATGACACTGTACTGGTTGAACAGGGCCTCATCGCCTTCTACCAGTATCACGAGCGGCGGATTGCCCTTGAAGTTGTTCTCGTATTTGATGTAGGTACCCCGGTCGGTCAGGGTGTACCCTATCCGCTCGGCTGCTATGGTGATGGTGGGAAGCATGCCCTGGCCTGTCTGTACGTACCACTGTTCCTTGTCGGGCTCGGTCACGCTGGCGGCTTTCCACAACGAGAGCTCCATCATGTGGGTGCCGGACTTGTCGCCTCGGCTCGAGAATATGGCTTTCTTTGCGGCGATTGCCTGGAATGCGTCCCGTACATTCTTTCCTTTTATTCCTGCAGGGTCTTCCGGGGGTCCTATGACAATGAAGTCGTTGTACATGATCTGCGTCCTGTCAATACCGCTCCCGTCATCAATGAACGCCTTTTCAGAATCCGGGTCATGCACCAAGAGCACGTCCACGTCGCAGTTTCTGCCCAGGGCGAGCGCCTTGCCGGTTCCCACGGCCGTCCACTTAAGTTCGATTCCGGTGTCGGCCTTGAAGTGCGGCGCCAGGTAGTCCAGCAGACCGGTATTGTCCGTGCTCGTGGTAGTGGCCATCATGAGTGTCTTCTCCTCTGCCGAGACACTCATGGTCGTGAGGCAGACGAAGAAACCTATAACGAGTGTAGCGAACAAATATTTACCAAAACTTTTCCTCATGCCTATCTCTCCCTTCTTATTGTTTTTCATATACGACCCGTCCTGTATCCCTGCTGCTGTAGCCCTTCAGAGTCCCGAGCAAGTTGCTGAAGTGTTCCGATCTGACAAACTCCACGAACGCCTGCACATGACGGTCGAAGTAGGAGGATTTCCTCACTATCATGTCAAAGCGCTCTTCGAAGATGAACCCGAAGGTCAGCCGGGACCCCGCGGCGGCGGATTCGGCCGCGATGCCCAGGTCCGCCGCACCGCCTGCTACGGACCTCACCACGTCGAAATGGGTGAATACCTCGGAATCGTACCCTTTCAGGTTCTCCGGATCGATCCCTTCCTGCCTCATGAACCGGTCTACCAAGGCCCTGACGCCCGAGCCCTTCTGGCGGTTGACAAAGCGCATCCCCCCCTCTGCCGCCTCCCTGAGGGACGATACCGCTGACTGTTTGGATACGTATCCGATGTTGCGATAGAAGAGGTTGACCACAACGACCTCGCCAGGGTCATCGAAGTACTCGCGTATGACGGGAAAGGTGAAGTCTTTCTGGTCGTCGTCGTACAGGTGACTCACTGCAACGGTGCAGAACCCGTCCCTGAGCAGGCGTATCCCTTCCCTGCTCCCCACGCTGGACGAGAACAGGAGCAGCTCGGGCTCGACGGCGTGGAAGACCCCCTGGGCCATGGCGATGACCGGGTCGTCCGACCCGCACAGGAGCAGGACCTTCTTGTTGACCACCGACTCCCAGAACGACCGCCTCACCGTCTCGTGGGCCTTCCCGGTCATGAACTGTTCCAGCTCCGCCCTGGGGAAGAGCCACTTCCCGGTCACCTTGGTGCCCGGCAGCCTCCCCTCGTTGAGAAGGGCATAGATCTTCTTCTCGTTGATCTTGAGGATCCGGGATGCCTCCCTGACGGTCAACAGCTCTTTCTTCTCTTCTTTCATGAGTGTCTTCCTTGAATATCATTACAGATAATCACAGGCCATCATAATGACAAGATGCTCCCCTGTCAATCACGGGACACGCGGGAAAGCGAGGCCTCTGCGAACTCCGGGGCGATCCGGCTCGACGCGGCACAGGCCCGCACCGCCCTTTCGGGCAGTGACGGGCCTGGCGTGGGCTCATATCTGTCGGTGGGATTTAAGAGGCTGATTCGGCGGGTTTTTCCTCGGCCTTGGCCGCCTCTTTCTCGGGCTTGGGTTCCTTTTCGGCCTTGGGTTTCTTCTCGGCCTTGGCCTCCTTGTCGGCCTTGGGTTCCTTGGCCGCCTTTTCGCCCTTGGCCTTCTTCTGCTTCTTGGTGGCCGGTGCCTCGGCGGCGGCCTTCTTTCCCTTCTCCTTGACCACCGGTGCGGCCTTCTTCTCTTCCTTGACGCGGGCCATTTCCTGCAGCTTCTCTGCCCTTGCCGTGATGGCCCTGAGCCGGGAGACCGTGTCCTTGACCTTGGCCTTGAGCTTGCGGACCGCGATGTCTCTGTGGATATCCGTTTCGCCCATGCCGCTGCCCCTCAGCACTTCGATGCGCGCATCGAGCTTCTTCTCCCAGTACGTCTTCTGTGATTCCCTCACTATCCTCAACTTGGATGCCATTGCTGCTCCTTTCGCCAGATAACGTGCCTTGTAACGGCCTTCAAAGCATATTCCTGTCCGGTTTGGCAAGGGTTTCCTGTCTAGCACAGATTTTCCGGGTTTACCAGAGAGAACGGGCTGAAGCCGCACGGCCTTGTCTTTGCACTCCGCGGCAGTACTATAGATATCAGTACACGTCGAGACGTCATCGTCAGCCGGTCTTTTCGTGAATGAAGGGGGGAGATCGATGAAGGTACTGGTCGTCTTCTATTCCATGTACGGGCACATCTATCAGATGGCCCAGGCAGCGGTGAAGGGCGTCCACGAGGTTCCGGGCGCCGAGGTCGAGCTGAGGCAGGTCCCGGAGACGCTCTCCGACGAGGTCCTCGGGAAGATGGGGGCGCTCGAGACGCGAAAGGGGTTCGCCCACGTCCCGGTGTGCACCGTGGACGAACTCGCGTCCTACGATGCCATCATCTTCGGATCGCCCACGAGGTTCGGCAACATGTGCGGACAGATGAGGCAGTTCCTCGACGCCACGGGCGGCCTCTGGGCCAGGCGTGCCCTGGTCGGCAAGGTGGGCAGCGTGTTCACGTCGTCGAACACCCAGCACGGAGGCCAGGAAACGACCATCGTCAGCTTTCACATGACCCTGCTCCACCACGGTATGATCATCGTGGGCCTCCCGTACAGCTTCGAGCTGCAGTCCGACATGAGCGAGATCACGGGGTGCTCTCCCTACGGTGCTTCCACCATAGCCGGTCCGGACGGCAGCAGGAAGCCGAGCACCCACGAGCTCACCGGCGCCCGGTACCAGGCGAGGCACGCCGCCACCATAGCCTCCAAGATCTTCGGCTAGGGGCGAACGGCCGCTAGCTCCGCAGCCTCTTCCTGAGTTCCTTGATCAGCGCGAGGCAGACCTGGTTCGCATCCGCGACGATGGCCACGTCCGCCATCCTCATCATGGCAGCGTTGGGGTTCTTGTTGACCGCGATGATGAAACCGGCGTCGATGATGCCCGCCGTATGCTGGATTGCCCCGCTGATGCCGAAGGACAGGAGGACCTTGGGCCTGATGTGCTTGTCGGCCTGCCCGACCAGGGCCTCTTCGTCGGCCCACTGCGAGTAGACCACCGGCCTGGTCGCGCCCACCTCTCCGCCCAGGAGCCTTGCCAGTTCATAGAGATTCCTGAACTTGCCCCTGCCCCCCATGCCCCTGCCACCGCACACCACCACCTCGGCGTCGCCGAGCTTCTGTGCGGCCGGGGGCCTGTGCTCCGAGGCGATCAGGCGTATGCGGTCCCCCGGCAGGTCGACGGGCATGCCGATACGGACGATGTCGCCGGTTGCGTGGTAATCGTGCGGGATCTCATGGAAGACCCCGGGCCTGACCGTGGCCATCTGGGGCTTGCGTTCCGGGGTGACGATCCTGGTGAGCAGGTTCCCCCCGAAGGCAGGCGCCGTCTGCACTAGCAGCCCTTCCTCGTTGATGTCGAGGCCCACGCAGTCTGCAGTGAGCCCGGTACCGAGGCGCTTGGCGACCCTCGGGGCGAATTCCCTGCCGAAGGATGTGGCACCCACGAGGATGATCTCGGGCCCGTACTGAGAGGCGAGCCTCTCCATGAGTGCCACGAAGAGGTCCGAAGAATAGTGCCCGAGCGCCTCGTCCTCGACGAGGTAGATCTTCTTCGCCCCGTGCGCTATGTACTCCCCCGCCCACTCGGCGGTCCCATGGCCGAACACCGTGGCGCACACCGTGGCGCCGGTCTTCCCGGCAAGATCGGTGGCCCGGGAGAGCAGCTGGAGGGTCACCCTGTTCTGGAAGTAGTTGCGGTAGTCGCCGAAGACCCAGATCTCTGGTGCATTGACCGCCATGCGCCTTATCCCCTGCCTTCCCACTTGATATCCTTCTTTATGATCCCGCCGATCTTCGCATCGAAGCGCTCGAAGAGCTCTTCGACGATCTTCTTGGGCGCACCGGTCAAAACGATGTTCTCCTTCTCGGCCCTCGGCGCGAAGACGTCGAGTATCCGGGTTGGAGATCCCCTGACCCCGATGAAAGCGGGGTCGATGCCCAGGTCCGCGGCGCTCACCGCCAGGATGTTCACCTCGCCGAAGGCCTCCTGGAGCCCGGACAGGGGCACGTATCGCGGCGCATAGTGCCCGATGTTCACGGTGAGCAGGCACGGCAGGTCCGTTTCCAGGGTCTCCAGGAAATCGTCCGAGATCCTGCGGACCCGTATGTGCCCGTCCGTGACGGCCATCTCGTCCACGTAGGCGATACCGGGTATGCCCAGTTCTTCAGCCAGCTGAGGGCCGACCTGGGCCGTTTCGCTGTCCGTCGTGTGACAGCCGGTGAGGATGAGGTCGAAATCGGGGCAGAAGATCTCGATGGCCCGGGCCAGGGTGTAGGAGGTGACCACGGTGTCAGCACCGGCCATGGCAGGGTCCGACAGCATGAGGCACCGGTCCACCCCCATGGCGATGGCCTCCCGGAGTATCTCCTCGGCCATGGGCGGGCCCATGGTGATGGCGGTGACATGCCCCCCCTGATCGTGCTTTACGGTCAGCGCGGCTTCCAGGGCATGCTTGCATGCCGGGTTCATCATGCCGTCGGCGAGGTCTCTGCGCAGGGTCCTGGTCTTGGGGTCCCAGGGCAGCTCGGCGGCCATGGGGACCTGTTTCATGCACACGATCATCTTCACCATCTTCGCACCACCCGCAGTCACATCAGCTCGTTGAGGACGGCCCGGGATATGACGAGCCGCTGGATCTCGCTGGTGCCCTCGTAGATCTCCGTGACCTTGGCGTCGCGGAAATACCGCTCCACGTCGTACTCCTTGCTGTATCCGTACCCCCCGTGGACCTGAACCGCCCTTCCGGTCACCGCCGTGCTGACCGTGCTCGCATAGAGCTTGGCCATGGCGGCTTCCTTGCCGAAGGGTCTGCCAGCGTCCTTCAGGGCGCACACCCGGTACACGAGGAGGCGCGCGGCGTCGACCTCCACGGCCATGTCTGCCAGCATGTTCTGTATGGTCTGGAACGAGGAGATGGGTTTCCTGAACTGCTGGCGCTCCTTGGAGTATTTCACCGAGGACTCGAAAGCGGCCTGGGCGATGCCCACGGCCTGGGCGGCGATGCCGATGCGGCCGGCATCCAATGTCGCCAGCGCGATCTTGATGCCATCGCCCACCTTGCCCAGGAGATTCTCCCTGGGCACCCGGCAGTCCTCGAGGAACAGGGACGACACGGGATTGGCCCGCATGCCGCAGAGATCCTCTATCTCACCCACGGAGTAGCCCGGCATGTCTCTCTCCACGATGAACACGCAGGCGCTGCGTGTCGGGTGGGCCGCATCGGCCACGGCAAAAATGAGCGGCAGCGAGCATATGCCGCCATTGGTCACGAAGATCTTGGTTCCATTGATGATGTACCCGTCACCGGCCTCGACCGCGTGGGTCTCGACGCCTGCCGCATCCGAACCCGCATTGGCCTCGGTCAGGCAGAAGGCGCCGATGCTCTCGCCGGTGGCGAGCCTTCGGACATACCGCTCCTTCTGCTCCTCGGTGCCGAAACGCAGGATGGGGTAAACCCCCACGCTGTTGTGCACCGTGACGCACAGCCCCATGGCACCGCTGACCCGTGATATCTCCTCGATGGCGATGGCGTAGCTGATGCTGTCGAGGTCTGCGCCTCCATACTCGCGCGGCACCTGGAGTCCGAAGAAGTTCAGGGGGCGCATCTTTTCGACTATCTCCCAGGGGAAGCGGGCGTCTCTGTCGAGGTCGTGCGCTATGGGTCCGAGCTCGGCCTCGGAAAACTCCCTGACCGCCTTGCGGACCAGCTTGTGTTTCATGCAGGGATCAAGTCTCACCTGGTGACCGTCTCTCTTGTCGTGTGGATATGCCCGTTCAGAGGCTTGCGGCGCACCATAACGTAAAACCGATCAAAGTTCAAGGGATCACCCGTGCGTGGTCGGTGGCAAAAAAAGGGCGATGCATCAGGAGCATCGCCCGTATGTACATGAGGAGGTTTTTGGCTGTTTGTTTCTTCTTCTATACTAGTGACGCTGGCAGGTCAGAAAAGGATTCACCGGCACAAAATGTTCAGCGCACTCTCCTGATCCTCGGGGCTTGCGGTTCTCCCGTTTCCTGTCCATAGACGTGGAAGGTGTTGCGTCTCTCCTTGGCCTTGTACATGGCGTTGTCGGCGTGTTTCAGGAGGGTCTCGGCATCATGGCCGTCGTCGGGATACGTGCTGATGCCGATGCTGGGCGTCACGAAATCGATGGTCAGTCCGCTGATCTCGTAGGGCATGCCCAAGGTCCTCAGGATCCTCTCGGCCGGTTTCACCGGACCGGGCGTCGTGACCCCCCCGAGAATGACCGTGAACTCGTCTCCGCCGAGCCTGCTGATGTAGTCGGTATCGCGCAGCACCGTCCTGAGTCGTGCAGCAACCTGGGCCAGCAGCCTGTCTCCGATTTCATGCCCATGGTCGTCGTTGACCCGCTTGAAGTGGTCCAGGTCGATGTAGAGGACGGTTCGACGGTTCTCGTACCGCCGTGCCTCCCTGATGGCCTCGTCGAGTTTCTCCAGGAATGCCTTGCGGTTGTGGAGTCCGGTGAGCGCGTCATGGTACGCCAGGTACGCGAGCTCGTTCTCGGCGCGTTTCCGATCGGATATGTCGCGGATGATGCCGCAGAAGCCCAGCGGATTCCCGTTTCTGTCCCTCTGGAGGGAGACGGAGGCCTCGACGAAGATCCTCGTCCCGTCCTTCTTGACGAGCTCCCAGTCAAAGGATTTCGTGGGCGTTCCCGTCGTGAAGACACTGTGGAACGTCTCGAACACGACCCTGGCGTTGGGTTCGTCCATGTATTCCCTGTAGTTCATGCCGAGCAGCTCTTCGGGAGAATACCCGATGTGGCTGGGCACGGCATCGTTGAAGAAGGTAAGGTCGCCGTTCAGGTCGACCTCGAAATAGCCGTCCTCGATGGAATCGAGAATGGTTCGGAACCTGATCTCGCTCTCTATGAGGGCCTGCTCGGTCTCGAGCACATCGGTGACATCCCTGGCAATGCCACGGATCGACCTGGTCCCGTCGGGATTCACCATGAGCGTGTTCCTGTGCTCGACGATACGTTTCCGTCCTATCTTGGTGACGAGCTGGATGAGACCCTCGTCTTTCCCTCTGGCCAGAACCCTGTCGAGATATGACTGGAAGTGCTCCCTGTCCTTTTCCAGGAGCAGATCCCTCGCGGTGAGGCCCAGCAGCTCCTCCCTGCTGTACCCGAGAAACCCGACGAAGCGCGGGCAGATACCCGTGAACCTGCCCTGGAGGTCATGTTCGAAGATGAACTCGTTGACACTCTTGAATATCTCGCCGAACAACCCGATGTCATCACAGGACATGTGCTCGAGTTCGGTGAGCCTCTTCTCGAGATCCTTCCTGCGCCTTTTCTCTCCCACCTGCACCTTCCTCGTGGTCACTGCTCGCATGCCAAAACAGATCTCATGTCATTGAGATCCGACCTTGTCATGTGGTTCGGTATCGGTATTTATCTGTTTAAACATTAAAAGCAGAGTGCGGAACCTGCACTCCCGTTCGGAACACCGTGAAATACGACAACTCCATCCGACGAATGTGCCATGCCGCAAGAAGATCGAGTGATATCAAGGCATCACGGAACGCCTCACAACATGCCATTATCATTCACCTTTATTTTACCTGTCACGGGTGTGCTCCCCTTGACTTGGAAGGAGTCGGTCTTATCATTGTGAACAAGCCTTGGGATTACATTTCAAAGGGATGATATCCCATAGACCCTCGCTTGAAATGTACCCGAGGCTTTCTCCTGCGCGCCGCGACTTTCTCCGGTTGCCACACGATACCGCCGTCTCGTGCGCGTTTGCCTCACACATACATCCCGGGCTGTCCGACTACGCTCATGTAGAGGATGCTCTCGCCGGTGCCGTCGACGCCCAGCAGATCGTTCACCTCGTCATCGAACAGCGCCCCGACCTGACAGCTCCCCAGTCCGAGGCTGATGGCCACGAGGGCAAGGTTCTGGGCCATATGCCCTGCGTCCAGGTACACATAACGGTAGGCGCGCTGCCTGTATTTCCATGCGGAACGCTCGAAGAGGGCCGTCCACGCGATGACGACCGAGGCCTGGGCACACATGATCTGTCCGAGCGCCGCCTGGGCGATGTTGGGCCGGAAGTCGCCCTTCTTGATCTCTTCGAGGGCATGGCCCCTGACATGGTAGTGGTAGACCCCCGGTTCGATCCCCTCCACGCGGTGAACGATCGCATAGGTTTCTATGGGATACAGGGCCCCTGCAGAAGGCGCTGTCCGGAACTCGAAGCCCATCTCCTTTCGCTGTATGCCGCTCGATGCCCACAGGATGCACGAGATGGCGTCCATGCTTATCGCTACGTCCACGAACCTGCGAAGGCTCTTTCTCCTCAGGATTGACTCGAAAAGGCCCATGTCTCCGGTGAGCTTCGGTCTGTCGAGGGCGATCCTCCTGGCATCGAGGTATTCCTTGTGGGCAAGGGGCTTCTTCCCCCAGTCGATGGAATGCTCAGGCATCCTCCACCGGTCATACTTGGTCTCCTGCTGAAACCTCTCGCCGATAAGCTTTCCCATGGCACGACCTCCCCATCGTGTACGGCTCTGCTCTCTGACACGGCAGTACCCCCGACGCCGGCGGCATTGCCTCCACTGTAGTAAGGTAAATGCCAGCCGGAAAAAGTCAAAAGGGAATATCAAATCTCGGATGTGGAATCGGAATAAACGGCCGCTTCCTGCAGGTTCAAAGGGGGTCTTTTATCGCTTTCCGTAGATGGTGTCGAGAATCTTCTTCGTGGTGGAGTTCTTCTTTTTCAGGATCCTCGATCCCCTCGTGATCTTGCAGAGGCTGATACGATACCGCAGGGCAATGTTTCTCTGCGTCTGCCCCTCGTGGAGCTCCTTGAGGAGCCTCCACCGCAGGTCCAGGTCGCGGAGCTCGCGCGGGGTGAAGATCTCCTCGAAGAAGGAGACCATCTCGTCCGGATCGGTAATGCCTGCACAGACTTTTTCCAGTTCATGCACGGCGTCCGCCGCAGTCTTCGGGTCTGCCATGGAGAGAACGTAACTGAAGCAGGTAATCGTGTCAAAGATATTTTGTCCCCGACACC
The DNA here is from genome assembly GCA_017992605.1 of Deltaproteobacteria bacterium. Classification (GTDB taxonomy): domain Bacteria; phylum Desulfobacterota; class Desulfomonilia; order UBA1062; family UBA1062; genus MWEI01. The sequence continues at coordinate 88,907 of JAGOOG010000001.1, read as the reverse complement.
CCTTGTATATTCGGTCAACTCTGGTGTATCAGCAAGGCAAACGACCCTTCCCAGGAGGTCTGCTCATGAAGCTTGTGTCCTGGAACGTGAACGGCCTGCGCGCTGCCTTGAAGAACAGCTTCATGGAGAGCTTCGCCTCCATGGACCCCGACATCATGTGCCTGCAGGAGACCCGTGTCTCACCGCACGAAATCCACGTCCCTCTGGACGGGTACCACCTGTTCTGGAACTCTGCGAAGAAGCGCGGCTATTCGGGAACAGCGGTGTTCAGCAGAAGAGAACCCCTGGGGGTCTCATACGGGATGGGCGTCGAAGACCACGACACCGAAGGCCGTGTCATTACACTCGAGTACAGCGATTTTCACCTGGTCGACGTCTATACCCCCAATGCCCAGCACGGACTCGCCCGCCTGGATTACCGGCAGCGCTGGGACATGGATTTTCTGTCGTTCGTCAAGGGGCTGGAACGGACAAAGCCCGTGGTGTTCTGCGGCGACCTGAACGTGGCGCACAAGGAGATCGACCTGAAGAACCCCAAATCCAACGAACGCAACCCCGGCTTCACCAGGGAGGAGCGCGCGGGCTTCGACCGGTACGTCGAATCGGGGTTCATCGACACCTTCCGGGAATTCGACACGGGCCCGGACAACTACACCTGGTGGTCGTACCGCTTCAATGCGAGGGCCAAGAACATCGGGTGGCGCATCGACTTCTTCTGCATCTCCTCTTCCCTCAGACCGAGGCTCAAGGATGCCTTCATCCTGAAGGACATCTACGGCTCCGACCATTGCCCCGTGGGTGTTGTCATGGAAGACTCGTGAGGGTTACGGGTTTTGTGCCCCTGAGGAGACCTCGCGGCACCATGCGACAATCCTGTCTCGGATGGCGTCCCTGATCGTGCGTATCCCTTCCCGTATCTCATCGCGGGTCCCTCTCAGGGCGGCAGGGTCAGGGAAGCTCCAGTGCAGCTGCCTGATCAGACCGAGGAACACCGGGCACCTTTCGGCACTGGCCTCGTCGCACACCGTGATGATGTAGGAGAAGACCTCCCCGGACTTGTACACATCGAAGACGCTCCTGGGCCTGCGTCCCGACAGGTCGACCCCCACCTCTGACATGATCTCGACGACCAGGGGGTTTATCTCGCGGGATGGCGTTATGCCAGCGCTCTGTGCCTCGAACAGGTCGGGACAGACGAGATTCAGCCAGGCCTGGGCCATCTGGCTCCGGCCGCTGTTGTGCACGCAGACAAACAGCACCTTCTTCCTTCCCGGTGACGCCCTCATCGCGCTCGTCTCACGACCGGCCATACCCGTGCTTACTTCCAGCTGAACTTCTCACGCTCCACCTTGTCAGGGTCCACTCCCAGCGATGACAGCTCCTGCAGCGCGGAGTCCATCATGGGCGGCGGTCCGCAGAGGTAGAACGCGGACCCGGCCGATACCCCGTGCCTGCCGAGGACATCCGCACCGAGCCTTCCGGGCTCATAGAAGACCTCGGGAAAGGAGTCGCGCCTGTGACGCTTCACGTCCTCATCGCGGCTCAGGTTGTGAATCACCCTGAGCCTGAGGGCCTTCGTCATCTCGGAGATCTCGTCGGAGCAGATCACGTCCTCGATGGTCTTGTTGGACCAGAAGAGTTTCACCTCGTTGCCGGCGCCGATGTTCCGGAAATGCCGCAGCACGCTCAGAAACGGCGTTATGCCGACGCCTCCTGCAATCATCACGATGGAGGGACGGGCATCGATGTCCGTGCAGAAGACGCCGAGGGGGCCTGCGCACTTCACCGGGGTCCCGGGCATGAGGTCGGGGACGGCGGAAGTGAATTTCCCGATCTTCTTTATGGTGAAGCGTAACTGGGCATCCTCGGGGGCGCAGGATATGGTGAACGGATGGGGCTCGCTCCATCCGTCGGGCCTCATGATCCTGATGGATGCGTACTGGCCGGCCTTTCTCCCGAGAAACTTCTCGTCGCTGCCTTCCAGAAAGAGAGAGTTCGTGTCGTGGCTTTCGGGCTGCACCCTGACGACCTTCCACATGTTTGCATGATCCTGAGCTGTTCCTGGTGCGGACATCTCGCGTCCTCCTCGTCGATTGAATGGTTGATGGGCCGTGATCCGCAGCACCTCGTGGGCGACATCACCGCCTGTGCTTGTTATAGATGTAAGGAACGACTTGTGCAACTTCAAGCTGGAGTGAGCGCGTACCTTGCAGGGATCCGGGACGCTGCCGTCCCGGGCAGTCGCCCCTGTCCGTTGGCGAGGAGTGCGGTGCCTCCGAGGTGGCTTGTGCAGCTCAGGCGCCGTCGAGGCCGTGGTGCTCCATTTCCCGGAACCATCCGTGAGGGTTTTTCAGGTATTCCTCGATGTTCTTCAGGTGGATGAAGTTCTCGCGCTCGGCGAGTTCGATGGCCCTGAGCACCTCCTTGTGGGCGGGGTCCCTGAGGGACTCGTACGATCTCGATATGAAGCGGGTGGTCTTTCTTACGAACCGTGCTGCAATGTCGAGGGCGGTGAGGTCGTCGAAATCGGCCAGGGCCCTGTCCATGCTTCGGGAGAGCTTTGCCTCGTAATCGTCATGGTCCATCACGGTCGAGCCAGACGACGACTGGGGGTCGGCAGCACCGCTCCTGGCAGAAAGTTCCTGGTGCAAGGTCCTGAGGCTCTTGCAATGCTCCTTGCCTTTTTCGGCATAATCCCTGAAGACTGCCTTTCCCAAGGGGGTCTTGATCCGTTCGGACAGCCGCCGGAAGAATGCCACCTCACGCCGCTCGTTCTCAAGCACTTCTTCGATGATAGAGAGTGATTCTGCAGTGTACATGGGAACCCTTCCTTTCATGAAAAATCATTTCAATCCAGTGCACATCCTATCAAAATCATGAGGAGAATGAAAGGTTTTTTTCACAATCGACGTCTCAGCCGGGGCCTCCGGGTTGGATACGGCAAATATTTCCTGTTACTTGCCGTTTCGTTTCTGCACCCCGCATCGTCGTCTGTCCGTCTTGAGACCCCCGGCTATTCGATGGAGTGTACCCCTCGCGCAGGGATATCCCACACACAGAAACCAGAAACCCGCTTCCTTTTCCCGCACCATCATTCAACGACCAGGACCTTGGCGCCCCGGATCCTGCGCCGCTTGAGTTCCACGAGGGCCCTGTTCGCATCCTCGAGGGGGGACTCCTGCACCTCGGGACTGATCGGGATTTCAGCGGCGAGCCGGAGGAACTCGCCGATGTCCGCCCTGGCCACATTGGCGACGCTCTTGACCTCCTTTTCAGAAGGGACCGGCACCGGCATCCCCCTGTCACCAGTGTGCACCGGGCTCGGTTCTCATTTCATTGACACCGGGGGGGCTTGAAGGTAATAATGGTTAAGAGCCTGCGTCATGTCGCAGGGAAATGCATGTCACCAGTGAGAGGTGTCTCATAAAGGAGGAACTGCATGAGCTATGCCACGAAGACCCGACCCGTATCCTGCACGATTGCCGTTGTTTTCCTACTGACCCTTCTGTCATCCTGCGGTGGAAGCAGCGGTGGAGGGGGCGGTGGGGGCGACGACATCACGATCCCTGAGGAGTTCTCCTTTTCTCTCTCCATAGACGAGCTGGACCCCTTCACCATCACCGACCAGGGGGGCTCCGGTGTGACCCTGGGCACCCTGGCTCCTGTCACCGGAACCTATGTCGTCGACTCGGGGATATGCACCCTGGGAAGAGACTCGCTGATAAACATTGTCAGAGAGGGGTGGGAAGCCCCGTACAACGCCTTCACCATCCAGGTCCTGAGCGACATCACTGCCGAGACCGGCAGGAACCCGACCCAGGGGTCTTTCAAGGTGACCGGCGGCTTTCCCGACACCGTCTCCCTGACCGTCGTCACATCCCCCTCGCCCGGTGCGACCATCAGCCTGAATAACGGGGCCCAGGAAACCTATACGTGGGACGAACTGTACGCCCTGTACCTCGACGAGAACGAGGAATACTGGCGGTGGCAGGCATCCCTGTCCGCGCTTATTATCACGAGGGTCATCGAGGAAGTGATCTTTTCGGGTGACACCCTCCTGCAGATAGAGGTCAACGACGATCTCCTTGAAGATGACGGGTCCATCACGTACTCCGGTAGTCCCTTCCCCGGCAGCACACCCCCCTCGGGGGTGCCCGTTCAACAGGGGACTCAGACACTGAGCTGGACCGACACGAGCTGGGATTCTGTTCTGGGCCCAGGGGACGGCTTTTCCTGGAACTACTACTGGTACTGGAACAACATACCCTCCGAGGATATCGATCTCCTTTATTTCGGCAATGTCCGCATGCTGGGTTTCCTTGAGAATTCCGACGGGGACGAGATCACCAGCGTCGGCTTCATGCCCGAGGGGAGCGCTGCCGGCGGCGTGTTCTACGATGGATTCCTGATCTATACCACGGAAGAGGTTTCTCCCGGTGTCATTGACGTCTATGAAGACGATGTCCTCGTCTACGACGGCGGCTACGGCATCGTGTTCTCTACCGAATAGAACGAGATGCGGCATACGGGTAGCTCTTCAACGGCCTGCCCGTATGCCGTCCACCCTTTTGCCGTTTACGGCATGGCCTAAGCAACAGATGTGTTGACAAATCCCATAAAATTTTCTTTATCAGAACACCAGCGCCTCATGTGCTCTTCGCTGTGGGGCAATCGAAACCGCTTACGGTACAGGGGGATGTGCAATGATCCACATGGAGAAGCTCACCAAGTACTACGGTGATTTCTGCGCCGTCGACGGCATCGACCTCGACATCCGCAGGGGTGAGATCACCGGGCTCCTGGGCCCCAACGGTGCGGGCAAGACAACCACCATGCGTATGCTCACCGGCTACCTCGAGCCCTCCTCGGGCAGCATCCGCGTCAAGGACTACACCACCGGCACGGATATGCTGGCCATCAAGAGGCTCATGGGATACCTGCCTGAGTCTGCGCCGCTGTACCACAACATGCTCGTCTTCGACTACCTGGACTACGTGGCACGCATAAAGGGTCTCGAGGGCGCGAGCAAGCGGGAACGCATCGGTGCCATGGTGGGCCTGTGCGGGCTGACCGGCATCATGCACAAGCCCATCAGTGAACTCTCCAAAGGTCTCAAGCAGCGCGTGGGGCTGGCACACGCCATGATCGACGACCCCGAGATCCTCGTCCTTGACGAGCCCACCTCGGGTCTCGACCCGAACCAGATCGTGGAGATCCGCGACATCATACGTTCCATCGGCAGGGACAAGACCATCATCCTGTCCACCCATATCCTGAGCGAGGCAGAGGCCACCTGTGACCGCATCGTAATCATCGACAGGGGCAGGATCGTTGCCGACGGATCCACCGAGATGCTCACGATGGGAACCGGCCAAGAGAAGACGATCCACCTGGCCTTCAAGGGGGCCGACCCCGCCCGGGCACGGGACCTGCTCTCGGGCATGGCCGGCGTCACCTGCGTCGAAGAGGTGCCCTCGGGAACACCCGACGAACTCAGGATGACCATCTTCACTGCAGGCGAATCCGACCTGCGTGAGGACATCTACCGGGCCGTCCGTGCCACGGACTGGATACTCCTGGAACTCCGCCAGGAAGGCAAGTCCCTCGAGAAGATCTTCAGAGAACTGACGCGGGAGGAATAGCATGGCTCAGGCACTGCACATATTCGCCAAGGAACTCAAGGACTACTTCGTTACGCCCATTGCCTACATCGTGATCTGCATCTTCCTGCTGATCACGGGATGGTTCTTCTTCGCCACCTTCTTCATCATGGACCAGGCCTCGCTGCGGGCCTTCTTCTCCATGCTGCCGCTCGTCTTTCCCTTCGTGATCCCCGCAGTCACCATGCGCCTCTTTGCCGAGGAACTCCACATCGGCAGCCTCGAGATGCTGCTCACCCTGCCGGTGCGGTTGAACGACGTGATCGTCGGCAAATTCCTCGCCTGTGTGGCCTTCGTCACCCTGATGCTGGTGCCGACGCTCTCCTATGCCGTCTGGGCCTCGTTCATGGGCGACCTCGACTGGGGCCCGGTCATCGGGGGCTTCCTGGGGGCCGTTCTCCTGGGGAGCGCCTACAGCGCCATCGGCATCTTCGCCTCGGCCACCACCAGGAACCAGATCGTGGCCTTCATCATCGGCATGATCATCTGCTTCGCGCTGAGCCTCATCGACAAGATGCTCTTTTTCTTCCCTGCGCCCGTGCTGACCTTCTTCCACTACCTGGGGGCGACCTCCCACTTCGAGAACATCGCCAAGGGCATCGTGGACACCAGGGACATCGTCTATTTCCTGAGCGTGATCTTCATCGCCCTGTATGGCGCACACCTTCTCATGCAGGAAAAGCGTTAAGGAGCCGCCCATGAAGAAAACCCCGCGCTATGGAAAGTTCGGTATCTACCTGGTGGTCGTCGTGCTCGTGAACCTCGTCGCCGCGACCCTGTTCTTCCGTCTCGACCTGACCTCGAACAAGGTCTACTCCCTGTCCAAGGTGAGCCGGGAGGTGGTCGGGACCCTCAAGGAACCGCTGACCATCAACGTGTTTTTCACCCGCAACCTCCCCGCCCCCTACAACAGCGTGGAGCAGTACCTCAGGGACATCCTGGGCGAGTACGCCCTGCATGCGAACACGTATTTCAATTACCGGTTCTACGACGTCAGCGCCGAGGGCGAGATCGACGCGGCCGGATCGGGCGAGAACCGCAAGCTCGCCGGCAGCTACGGCATCAATCCCGTCCAGATCCAGGTGGTGGAAAAGGACGAGGTGAAGTTCAAGCAGGCCTACATGGGCCTGGTGATCATCCATGGCGACATGGTGGAGCGCATCCCCACCATCACGAGCACGGACGGCCTCGAATACAAGCTCACCACCTCCATCCAACGTCTCAACAACAAGATCAGCTCGTTGATGGGACTCAAGGACAAGGTCAAGGTGAAGCTCTTCCTCTCGTCCTCGCTGATGGACGTGGCGCCCCGCATGGACATCAAGGACCTCCCGGCGGTGGCCGACGGGGTGAAGAAGGCCGTGGACGCACTGAACTCGCGCATGTACGGCAAGATAGAGTACGCCTTCGTGGACCCCCGCACCGAGTCCGAGATGAACGAGCTCTCGAGGGACTACAACCTCCTGATGCTCAAGTGGCCGGCCCTCGAAGAAGGAAAGATACCCGGTGGGGCGGGTGTCGTCGGCCTGGTCACCGAGTACGGGGACAAGTCCTTCATGGTGCCCATACTCCAGGCCTACTCCATCCCCCTGTTCGGAACCCAGTACAGGCTCACCCCGATAGAATCCGTGCAGGAGGCAGTCGAACAGAGCGTCGAGTCGCTCATCGGCATCAACGAGACGCTCGGCTACCTTGACGACCGTGGCACCCTGGCCCTCTTCGGACCCCCGGGCTCCCCCTCGTCGCTGAACAACTTCCAGAAACTCGCGTCCCGCACCTATTCCGTCAAGGATCTCTCCCTGGAAAAGGGTATCCCCGAAGGCACCTCGTGCCTGCTCGTCGTGCGGCCCACCGAACAGTTCACCGATTACGACCTGTTCCAGCTCGACCAGGCCCTCATGCGGGGGACGAACCTGGCCATCTTCCTCGACCCCTTCATGGAGCCGCAGCAGCAGGGGGCTCCCATGCAGCAGGGCCAGCTCGTACCCGTCGATACAGACATGGACAGGCTCCTGAAGCATTACGGCGTGACCGTGAACCGGTCCCTGGCCATGGACGAGAAGTGCTTCAAGCAGCGCATGCCCGAGCAGTACGGTGGCGGGGAACAGGCCCTCTACTTCGCACCGGTCATCGACCCGTCGCAGATCAACGACGAGCCCTTGTTCATGAGGAACATCAGGGAGCTCATCGCCTACCGGGTAGCACCACTGGCCATCGACGAAGCCCGGATCCGCGAGAACAAGCTCACCTCCACGGTGCTCTTCACCACCTCGGACCGGTCCTGGGAGATAAAGGACCAGATCGTGTTGAATCCCATGTTCATCCAGCCGCCTGCCGATCCCTCCGCCATGAAGCGGCAGGTCCTGGCGTGCATCGTCGAGGGCAGCTTCCCGAGTTACTTCGCAGGCAAGCCCATCCCGGAGAAACCCGTGGGCACCCCTGGTTCGGCCACTCCCGAACAGGCCGCACCGGAACAGGGCACCCCTCGGAGCGATGCCGGGGTGCTCGAACACGAGGGAGCGGTCCTGACCGCCTCGAAACCTGCCCGTATCTTCGTCATCGGGTCGTCGGAGATGATAACGGACAGCCTCGTCTCCGAGCAGGGAGACAATCCGAATGCCATCTTCATCATGAACGTCGTCGACGCGTTGAACGGCAGGGAGGATACCGCCCTCATGAGGAGCAAGGTCCAGTCGCTCAACCCCCTGACCGTTACCGACGAGGGGTTCAGGGTCCTGGCCAAGGCGTTCAATATCGCCGGGCTGCCCGTGATCGTGGTCGTCTTCGGGCTGTTCGTGTGGATCAGGAGGCACGCCCGCAAGAGGCGCATCGAGTCGTCATTCAGTGAAAGGGGGTAACCCGTGAAGATCAAGAAGGAATATATCCTGCTGGCCCTCCTCATCGCCTCGTCCGTGGGGTATCTCATCTTCCAGAAGACGGACCGTGTTCATTACACGCTGCCCTCGCTCGAGGCGGTGCAGCCGGATGGGATAACCACTATCGATATCACTCGCGAGGGGAAGACCGCTTCATTGAAAAAACAGGCCGAGTCCTGGCTCATCGCACCCCAGGACTGGCGCGCCGACAGCACCAAGGTCTCCGAGATGCTCGATGTGCTTGCGAACCTTGCCGTCACCGACCTCGTATCCGAGACAAAGGACTATGACCGCTACGAGCTCGACGAAGGGAGCAGGGCCACGATCAAGGCCTACGCCGGTCAGGAGCCCCGTCGCGACCTCATCGTGGGCAAGGCCGCACCGACCCACAACCACACCTATGTCATGCTGCCCGGCGACGGACGGGTATACCTCGCCAGCGGGGACCTTCCCCGCCTCTTCCTGGTCTCCCCGTCCGACTTGCGGGACATGGTCGTCTTGTCCATGACCCCGGCCGACATCGACCGCATCGAGATCGAGCACAAGGGCCGGAAGACCGCCCTCGTCAGGTCCGAGGTGCCTCAGGATAAGGAAAAGAACGGATCGGCGTCACAGGACAGACCGAAGGTCTACACCTGGAAGAACGACAGGGGGGTCCCCGTCGACAAGGCCGACGTCGACACCCTCCTGGCCGTGCTGGCCAAGCTCTATTGCGGTGAATATCTCGATGATGCCATGAAGACGGTGCTCAAGGCACCCGAGACGGTCATCGTCATGAAGGGTACGGGTGAGCACGTCCTCTCCATCTTCGCGAAGAGTCAGGACAGGGTGCCTGCCCTGTCTTCCCAGAGCGAATCACCCTTTGTCATGCCCGACTACAAGCTCGAGGAAATGGAAAAGGGCCTCGGCAGGATACTCGAGAAGTGAGGAGATGATCATATGCCCGAAGCGAGCATACCCAAGGTTCTCACCCAGGACATCGGCGACACAGACCTTTCCTACCTGCTCTACGAGGGGGACGGCCCGACCGTGATCCTCCTCCACGCGACCGGCTTCCTCCCGTGGCTGTGGCACCCCATCGCCCGGGAGCTCGCCCCGAGGTGGAGGGTCGTCGCCCCCTATTTCTGCGACCACCGGGAATTCGATCCCCACGAGGGGGGTCTGAACTGGATGATCATCGCCCAGGATCTGGCCAACTTCTGCCGGGCCCTCGACATAGACAAGGCTGCCATGGCAGGGCATTCCATGGGCGCGACGGTCATCACCTTGGCAAACGCGGCCTTCGACCTGCATGCCCGGGGCCTCGTCCTCTTCGAGCCGATATTCCTGCCCGAAGATTTCTACAAGTCCCGTATCACCGTCGACATGCACCCCCTCGCATCCAAGGCCATCCGCCGCAGGGACACCTGGAACAGCGACGACGAGGTCCACACCTACCTGAGGTCCAAGTCCCTGTTCAAGAACTGGGACGAGGAGATGCTCGACCTCTATGTCGAATACGGCATGAAGCGCCTCGATGCCGGGGGACTCCAGCTCGCCTGCTCGCCGCTGAGGGAGGCATCGCTCTTCATGGGCGGGATGCAGTACGACCCCTGGCCCCTGCTGCCCAAGGTGAAAAGCCCGGTCCTGGTTCTGGAGGGAGAGGAGAGCGAAAACCGCGCCTTCATCGACCTGAAGAAGGCCACGTCTTCCTTCACGCACGGGACGTATCGCCTGGTACCTGGGGCCGGGCACCTGATCCCCCAGGAGAAACCCAGGGAGTCACTCGAGATCATACGGGAATTCTTCGAGGGAATCCATTAGCCGTCAGAGGATCGATCTGCCTGGGCCTTTCGAAGGGGCGGGGTTTACGACCTTCTCTTTTTCCGTACGGCTTGCGAGTCGGGAAAGATGCTGATCCCTTCGGCACTCTCGGAGCAGATCTTCTTCCACTCCCTGACATCCGAGACCTTGTAGATCACTATGGCAAGCTCGAGGGTGTTCGACTCGGTACGGATGACGTCGCCCCATATGACCATGTTCTCTTCCTCCAGGACCACCTCGATGGGTCTGCCGACCACGTGGGAGGCAATGGCGGGGGTGAGGCTCTTCCGTACGTCCAGGGGAGATGCCACGATCCTGAGGGACATGCCGCCGATGGAGATGTTCTTCGTCTCGGCCATGGCGATGACGCTCTGGATCCCCTTGAGGATCTTCCCGGAATCCCTGCTTGAAAGGGATATCTTCACCCGGGCGGGGAACCTCAGATCCTTCCGCTCGTGTCTACGCCTGTTATTTTCAATGACCTTTTCTCTCGCCATGGTTTTCTTTTCGTCATTCAGGGCCGGTCCCTTGAATCCAACCCCATCGCTGTGGGTGCATGCGGCAGGTATTCCCCGCTTTTCTTCCTCGCTCATGGGAGGTACAGCCTGTTTTCAGGCATTCTTATGGTGACATGATGCATTTTCTTGTGATACGGAAGGGACAGGGGGAATGACACGGCATGGCTGTTGACAATGACGGCAGTGAGAGGAGAAGGGAACACCGGAAGAAGGTGAAGATAACGGTGCTCCTCAAGATGGGCGTGCTTCTGAACGGTCGCGGTATCGCCAGGGATATCAGCAAGGGCGGAATGTGCCTCGTTTCACCTCAGATCTTCAAGACCATGACCACCATCCAGGCCAAGGAGTTCGAGGGCGCTCCACTGCGTGTCATGATACCCACCGAGGCGCTCACGGTCAACGGCATCATCGCATGGGTTGACCTCAAGAAGGGGGAAGGTGCCATCAGCATCACGAGCACCTCGGACGACGACAAGTGGAAGCGTCTGTGCGGCAAGTCGTAGGTTCAGCAGGGTTCCTTCCTCGAGCGCTCGTACACTGCATCCACCAGGAGGCCTTCTCCTGAGGCCGCCGCCCTTGCCAGCTCGTCACACCGTTCGTTTTCCGGTATACCCGAATGTCCTCGAATCCAGCGAAAGGACACCTCGAGGGGTCCCAGCAGGTCGAGAAGCTCTGCCCACAGGTCGGCATTCTCGGCCCTGTGCGTCCTGTCCCGCATCCAGTTCTGCGAACGCCACTTCTTGGCCCAGCCTTTCTCTACGGCATTCGCGACATACTGGGAATCGGTGAAGAGCGTCACCCTTCCCCCCTCTCTTATGGACTTGAGCCCCTCGATGCATGCCCTGAGCTCCATGCGGTTGTTGGTGGTGAACCGGTAGCCGCCGGAAATCTCTGTGCGGGCGTCGCCGTCGACGATGACCGCGGCCCATCCACCCGGGCCGGGGTTGTCGATGCACCCGCCGTCGGTATAGAGATGGATACCCTCGCCCTTGAGCTGCCCGGGCACGCGGGAGGGCTTGGGGGTAACCGGTCTGCCCCGGCCGGCAGGCACCGGGGGGTTCCCCAGAAAATGCTCTGCGTCCTGCAGCGAGGAGAAACCCTTGAAGACGGCCCCTGCGAAGCCCTTAACCTGGGCCTGGGCCCCCGACGGGCCCTCCCAGGCGGTGTAGATGCCGGGCCTTCTGCCCCGTGCAACCGCGTAGTAGCGTCTCTTCTGGCCGGTCATGGGAGAAGTTCGGTCACGTCTTCCTGAACATCTTCTCAAGGATCTCCCGGGCGCCCGCATGTCCCTGGGAGGCGGCCTTCTGGAACCACTCCATGGATGCACGGTGGTCCTTGCCGGTACCTTCGCCCCGGCCGTACATGAACCCGAGGTTGTACTGGGCCTCGGCATCTCCCTGTTCCGCGGAGAGGTGGAACCACCTCAGGGCCTCGCCATAATCCTTCTGAATGCCGTCCCCGTGGTAATACATGATGCCGAGGTTGTACTGGGCATCTACGTCTCCGGCCTCGGCCTTGGCCAGATATTTCCGGAACTGGTCACCACCCCCCGGTGCCGGTTCAGTCACGGGCTGCGCCGGTTCCTCAGACAGCTCCCTGTGCGTGTGCGACCGTGAATCGTCGCCTGCCAGGTGTTTCTGCTTGTGAACGGTCCATTTCGCGGACTCCAGGATGACCGACGCCCTTTCGTGACCCTGGGTGGCCGCCTGGAGATACCATCGGAAGGCCTCCTCATCGCTCTTCTCGAGTCCGGCCCCTTTCTCGTACATGGTGGCCAGAATGAACTGGGCCTCTGCGTGGTCCTGTCTGGCCGCATCCAGAAACCATCTGGCAGCTTCCCGGTCGTCTTGCTTGACGCCTTTTCCCTCGTAGTAGAGCTGTCCGAGCCTGAACTGGGAATACACGTCCCCCCGCTCGGCGATCTCACGGACGCTTTCGATCTGCTCGGAATCGTTCCCCGTGGCCTTCCTGGAGAAATACCAGAGAGCGGCCAGCAGCACGGCGAAGATGACGATGGCAATGATGAGGTTCGTCGATATGTCCATGGATACGTGCTAAGCTATTTTCCACAAGAAATCAATGGTCTGCTTGGACAGAACACACCCGCAGGAACCCCGCCCGTCAGATGCGGTCGATGATCCCGGCGAGCTCCGTGTCGGCAAGCAGCTTCTTGGCGAACTTCACGTACTTCATAACGATGGACCTGACGGCAAGCTGCAGGGCGTAATTCCGGACCGGCTTCTCCAGGAGGTGGTTCACCCCGGTGGCGATGCACATGTCCACCACGTCATCACTGGCCATGCCGGAAATCATGATCGAGTCCAGATGCGCGTTGGGGTATCGCTCGGATATGGCATCGATGAAGGCGAATCCGTTGCTGTCCCCGACGAACACGTCCAGCACGAAGATCATGAGCCCCTTGTCGCGCGAAAGACAGCATTCCAGAGCGCTCTTGTAATTGTCGAAGGTATAGACCTCGCCCCAGGTGTAGAACTTCTTGATGGTCTCGGAGAGCACCTCGCACACGTGCTGCTCATCATCCACTATGACGACATCGAGTCCGTCCGACATGGCCTCCTCCTGAAGAATTCATGGATATCATTCGTGCCGGGCACCTGCAGGCGCCTGGCCTGAACGTGTTATACAAAAGATCGCGTCTGAATACAATTGAATCCCACGTGATCCGGTCATTTTCCCCTGATCGACCTGATCCGTTCCATGTAATAGAAGAGCACCGGGATGAAAAACATGGTAAATATCGTGGACACGATGATGCCGCCGATCGTGGGCAGGGCGAGCGCGGTCCTGAAGCTCGCCCCGGACCCGCCGAAGGCCTGGGGCAGCAGGCCGCAGATGATGGCGATGTTGCACATGAGGATGGGACGGAACTTCTGCCTGCACGCCTCCCTGATGGCCACCGTCAGCTCTGAACCGCCCTTGAGCATCCGCATGGCCTCGTCGATGATGAGGATAGCGTTGTTCACCACGAGGCCCACCAGCATGACGCTCGCCATCATGGCAAGGAGGTTCATGGTGACGCCTGAAAAAAACAGCGCGTAGAAGACGCCTGCCATGCCCAGGGGCACGGTCAGGATGATGGTGAACGGGTGGACATACGAGTTGAGGATGGCCGCCAGCAGCATGAACGTGAGGATGGTCGCGATGGTGAAGGCCTCGGATGTCGCTGCGCGGGCTTCCTGGTTCAGCTCCACATCGCCGGCGAATTCGATGCGGTAACCGGCCTTCATCTCCAGTTCCCTGAACTTCTCTTTGAGGATCTCCATGTTCTCGGTGAGGGAAAGGCGGCTGAAGTAACTCGTGAGCGTGATCTTGCGTTCCTTGTCCTTGCGCTCGATGCTTGCCTCGGCCCTGGCAGGAACGAAGCTGCCCACCTGGTTGACCGGGTTGAGGATCTCGTCCTTGCCCAGGGGCACCAGGATGGCGCCGAGCAGGTTGATGGAGTCCTTGTACCTGTCGTCCAGCGACACGCTGATGTCATACTCCTCGCCCCGGTCGCGCAGGGCCGACGAGTCGTCACCCTCGATGGATGCCCGCAGGGCCATACCCACCCTGGCGTTGTTCCCGCCGTACCGGGGTGACTTGTAGGGATACGGGACGAAGCGCATCTCCCGCCTGGGCGTCTTGTAGGAGCTGATGATGCTCTGGTAGTTGCCGGTGTCGTACATGACGCCCTTGACCTGGGACGCGATGGTGACGAGCTCCCCGTAATCGGGCCCGAAGAGGTCCACGTCCATGTCGCCCTCGTTGCCGTGGCTCCGGCCGGCGACCACGCTGAACTCCAGGTCCGGGATAGTGCACAGCGGCCCCACCAGCTCACCGGCAATGTCCCTGTCTGACTTTTCCCTCCCGTCGAAGGGCACGAGGCGCGCATGTACGTACAGGTCGTAGATCCCCTTGTTCTTCCCGCCTATGCTCGACGAGTAGTCCTTGATTTCCGGGACACGCGCCACGATATCTTCGATTCTGTTGAGCACCTCCTGGCTCCTCGCGATGGATGAATCCTGAGGGATCGATGCCTCGACAACGATCTCCGAGCTGTCAGAGTCGGGGAAGGGCTCTCCTCCCACGTACTTCATGAGGTAGAGCGACCCCGCGAACACCACCAGCGTGACCGCGACGGTGGTCTTCTTCCACTGCATGCTCCTGTCGAGGAGGCGGAGGTACTGTTCTCTCCACGACTCAACCCAGCGGGAAAAGAACATGAGGTGCCTGCCGATGAAACCCCACCCCTGGTCCACGTCCTTCGTGTTGCGCATGGAGTAGCAGGTCATCATGGGGGTCAGCGAGAAGGAGGCCAGGATGGAAAAGACCGTGGCGGCAACCACCGAGATCCCGAAGGGGAAGAAGACCTGACCGAATATGCCTTTCATGAAGGCGATGGGGAAGAACACCACGATATTGGTCCCCGCCGAGGCGATGACCGCTATCACTACCTCCCAGGTCCCCCTGACGGCCCCCTCCACGGGGTCGTCGTGGGTGCGCATGTGCTTGTGGATATTCTCGATGATGACGATAGCGTTGGCCACCAGGGTGCCGATGGAAACTCCCAAGGCCATGAGCGTGATGATGTTCAGGGTGAAGCCGAAGAAGCTCATGACCAGGAAGGTGGAGATGATGGAGGTCGGGATGACCACCGCCGCAACCAGGGCTATGCGGATGTCACCGAGGAAAAGGAAGAGGACCAGCGTGGTGAGGACCACCCCCAGGAAGATACTCATGGTGGCGTCGTCGATGGACTCCCTGATGAAATCGGTCTGGTCCCGGGCCAGTTCTATCTGAAGGCCCCCGGGAAGGGCGGATCGTACCCTTTCCAGTACCAGGTATGCCGCATCGGCGGTCTGGACCACGTTGCTGTCCGTCTGCTTGTAGATGTTGAGCAGCACAGCCTCTTTTCCCTTGAACCGGGCCGCGGAGGTGATGTCCTTGAACCCGTCCTCCACCTTCGCTATGTCCTTGAGGCGTATGACGCCCACATCCTCCACTGCCAGCTGCATGTCCTCTATCTCTTCCACCGAGGCAAACTGTCCCTTGAGGCGCACCCCCACCTCGTAGGCGCCTCGCTTGATGGACCCTGCAGGGATGTCGAGATTCCTGTTTCTGATGGCCGAGACCACATCGAGGATGGAGAGCCGGTGGTTCAGCAGGGCCGGCATGTCCACCCTGATGTTTATCTGGCGCTGAAGGCCGCCCACCACGTCGACGCTGGCCACGCCCTTGACCTGGGAAAAGGAGTCCTTGAGCACCTTGTCGGCATACTCGAAAATCTCGTCGACCGGCATGGTCTCACTGTACAGGGCTATGGAGAGCGTGGGCTCGTCGAAGGGGTCGAATTTCTCGATCACCGGCCTGTCGGCGTCGTCAGGCAGGTCCTGGGAAATGGCCTCGACCTTGTCCTTCACCTCGAGGGCCTTGATGTCCACATCCACGCCGTAGTGGAACTCGATGATGGTCAAGGCGTAGTTCTCGTACACGCTCGAATAGATATGCTTGATGTCGCTGATGTTCGAGACCGCATCCTCCACCTTCTTGACGACCTGGGTCTCGATCTCTTCCGGGGCCGCACCTTCGTATACCTGGGTGACCAGCACGATGGGGAGCTTGATGTCCGGAAAGAGGTCTACATACATCCGTTTGTACGCGATGACACCGAGCACCACGAACACGAGGACCAGCATCATGGTGGTCACGGGCCTGGTGATGAAGAGCCTGATGATGTTCACGGAAGGCTATCCCTGCGGGGCGGGTTGTGCGAAACTGACCCTGGCACCGTCTTCGAGCCTGGAGAACCCGCTCGTCACCACGAGATCCTCCGGGCCGACCCCACCGGTGATCCGCACGAAGTCATCGTTCATGCCCGAGATCTCCACTGTGGTCCGGCTGACGGTGTCCTTCCTGACCACGTAGACGAACGATCTGCCGTCCTGGTCCTCCTGCAGGGCACGCGCGTCCGCGTAGACCGCCGCTGGGTCGTTGACCACCTCGATGCGCACCGTGGTGTACGTTCCGAGCCTCACGAGTTCACTGGGGTTGTCCGCCTCCATCTCGACGCGGAAGAGCCCGGTCATGGGGTTGGCGGACAGTGATATCTTGGTGACACGACCCGTGCTCGCATCGCTGCGGTCCGCACCGTTGACGATCACCTTCTGCCCCTCGCGGATACACCTGATGTCGGTTTCGCCGACATCGGCGAGAAGCCTCACCCTGTCGGTCTTCGCAACGACGGCGACAGGGTGCATGGGGGTTATGAACTCCCCCTCACGGGCATTGATGTCGATGAGGATGCCGTCCATGGGGCTGGAAAGCCTGACGGTTTCGATGACACTCTCCAGGTTCGCCTTGTCCACGTCGAGCTTCATCTTCATCTCATCGAGCTGGTTCTGGGCGATGGCACCCGAGTCCCTCAGGCCCAGCAGCCTGTTGTAGTTCTTCAGCGTCGTCTCGTACACGGCCTTGAGCTGCCTGTACTGGGCCGAGCTCTTGGGGTCCTCCTTGTCCAGGCTGATGATGGATTCGTTCGCCCTGATCCGGTCACCGACCTGGTGGTGTACCTTGAGAATCCTGGCGGCCACCGGGGTGGTGATCTCGGTCTGCCGGATGCCGAGCACCACGGCATTGGCCCTGCAGAAGATCTGGAACTCCCCGGACCTGACCTGGCTCACCTGGACGGGTATCCCCTTCTCCTTGTATATCTGCTCGACGCCGGGGGCCACCTTGCCTGCATTGACGTTGATCACGTTGATCCTGATGAGCACCGCCGCGACAAAGAGTACAGCAGCCCCGATGATCACGACCTTCTTCATGGTATGAGCGACCCTCCATGTCTGTGGCATGG
The DNA here is from genome assembly GCA_017992605.1 of Deltaproteobacteria bacterium. Taxonomy (GTDB): domain Bacteria; phylum Desulfobacterota; class Desulfomonilia; order UBA1062; family UBA1062; genus MWEI01. The sequence goes on along the minus strand of JAGOOG010000001.1, from coordinate 71,197 downwards.
TGAAATGACGACGCCTGAAACCCTCCAGCGATGAATAAAACCACGGCCTGAGAGAGATTGTCAATGGCGTTGTTGTCTGACGGTATGACCAGGCATGATTCCTTTTCATGGCGTCTTGCCGGAATGCATGCTCTTGTATGTAAAGCGTATTACGAAGGTTTCTTTATATAGTTGCACCTCTGCGGTGGTCATGCGAGTGTACCGCAGAGGTGCCATATTCGATCGAAAAGCTTCTGCACTCCAAGGATTGCCTCACTCCTCCCAGTACCGTATGGAGGAGTCATATTCATACTCCCCGTCGCCATCCTCATCCACCTCTACCATGTACGTAGAGGAAGAAAGGGCTATCAGTCTTGCACTGGTGCCGGCCGCCCCCGTTGCCAGCAGAATCCCGTGAGAAGGAAAATCATCGTCGTGATAAAACGTGAGGGGTTCCTCGGTCGAAAGGGTGACATACCCGTAATCTGAACTGTAGAAACGCCCGGATATATCCATTTCCTCCTCTTCATAGTCGTAACTGTAGGAGGAATATATCTGATAGTTGTTCAGCCAGTGGGTATCCCCCGAGCTGTTGTCCCTGAGATACATGTTCATGGTAACATCATCGGAATATTCCGACGAGATCATATGAATGCCGCCGCTCAGGAAGACATCCAGGCCCATGTCCTCAGACACCTCCGTCAAGCTGCTGAAGGTCATGGTGAGATCGAACTCTTCCGAATACGGACCGACAGTTCCCTCGATGGTGATTGTCCCGTTCATGACAAGGCCCATCTCGCAGTAATCTCTGAACGTGATACTTCCCGTCGCGGCTCCCGTATTGTCATCGATGCGCAAAGAGCCGGTCACAGTTCCCCCACAGCTCCCAGGCTCGTTGATGGTCTCGGTCACAACGGCGCTCGCTGAAGGATCGAATGCAACGCCTCGACCACCCGCCGCCATAGCGGGAATCTCATGGACTACTTCAATGAAATTCCTGAGAAACGGGTTTTTGCAGCCGCTGAAACGGGAGGCCCCCACTGCCGACAGAGGGGAGAGAAGACCCGATCCCGAAATGACCCCAAGCACGGCTTCTTCCATTATCTGCGCTGCATTATCCTGGGACAGCAGAACAGGGGTAGTTGTTCCTGAATACGAGATCCCGGACGAGGATCCTCCACCACCCCCGCCACCGCCTCCACAGGCAAAGAGGACCATGAGAGAAACCACGCTCACTACAATAGGAAGAAACGTTGTTCTGTAATTCATAATCCCTCCTCTGTGATAATCGGATTTGGATTCATGCCGCAACCACGATAGTGCTACACTATTATAACACTCAAACCCATCCGTCCATTCAGGAAATGTAATGCCCGTGCATCCTTCACGACAGGGACGGATAGTTCATATGAGAAGGAGGGTAGTAAAGAACGCAGTCATCACTATCAGGGCAGAAATATCCTTCCCGCGCACCTTCATCACCTTCATCCGTGTCCTGGTGATCCCCGGCCTGTACCCTCGCAGGGTCAGGGCCACGGCCAGGTCGTCGGCGCGGCGGAACACGCTGTGCAGCAGGGGCAGGAGGACCGGGATCAGGGCGCGCACCTTCCTCGCGAGCCCCCCCGATTCGAGGTCGACCCCGCGTGCCTTCTGGGCCTTGATGATGCGGTCAGTCTCCTCGAAGAGCAGCGGGATGAACCGGATGGCGAGCATCACGGCCAGAGCGATCTCTTCGGTGGGAACGCTCATGTACTTCAGGGGCTTCATGTACCATTGGAGGGCCCAGACCATGTCGAGGGGGCTCGTGGTCAGGGTGGTCAGCGTGGACACCCATATGGCCATCACGAGCTGGCAGCCCACCCGGATGCCCCCGAGCAGGCCCTGCTTCGTGGCATACGGTATGGGCAGGGGATCTCCGGGGGTCATGAACACGTGGAGCAGCGCCGTGATCCCGAACAGCCAGAGAAACGGCGCCAGGCCGGACGCGATACTTTTCACCGGAATCCGTGACAGCCACGTGATGAAGGCGAGCGACAGGGCGAAGGCCGCCAGCGAGAACGGATTGTCGAGGTTGAACGACACCCCGATGCCCGCTCCCATGAGAAGGAGCTTGACCCTGGGGTCCAGGCCGTGGACCACTGAATCGCGGGGAAGGTAGTGGCCCACGGTCATCTTCATGCCTTTTCCAGCCCCCTGCCGGTGCCTGTCATCCTAAAGTGCCGGTTCGGAGCAGGTGTTCAGCGATCTGCACGGCATTGAGCGCCGAGCCCTTGCGGATGTTGTCGCATACGGCCCAGAGCGCGATACCGTTGTCATGGCCGAGATCTTCCCTGATCCTGCCTACCAGGCATTCATCCGTGCCTGCCGCCTGCACCTGCGTGGGGAAGACGCCCGCCGCTGGCTCGTCCTGGACGGCTATGCCCGGGGCCTTCTCGAGGATTTCCCTGGCCTCCCCGGGGCCGATCTTCCGTTCGGTCTCCACGATCATTGTGACCCCGTGGGAGTAGAAAACCGGCACCCGAACACAGGTGACACTCATCCTGAGGGCCTGGTCCCGGAGGATCTTCCGGGTCTCCATGGTCATGACGAGTTCTTCTTCCGTGTATCCGCCCTCGGTGAGGGTACTGACGAGGGGGATCATGTTGAACGCCATCTGCCCGGGAAAAACACCTGCGCTGACCTCCCGGAAGCTGAAGATGTCCCGGACCTGTCCGGTGAGCTCGTCCATGGCTTGCCCGCCGAGCTCGGAGACCGGATGGAAGGAAGTCGCAAAGACCCTCCTGACCCGTGCAGCATTGTGGATGGGGGCCAGGGCCAGTACCAGCTCCACGGTCGCGGCCCTCGGGCACGAGATGATGCCCTGGCCCTTGCCGAGAACGTCAGCATTGACCTCGGGCACCACCAGGGGGACCGAGTCCATGAGTGCATGCCGCGAGCTGAGGTCGATGACCGTCGTTCTGGAGGCCCGGGCCGTTCCCGTCAGTCCTTCGCTCATGGTTCTGTCACACGAGAAGAAGGCCAGGTCAACACCCTCGAACGATGCCCCGTCGGCCGCTCTCACCGAAATGCGGACGCCCCGGTACTCCACCTGCTCGCCCGCGCTCCTGCGGCCGCCCAGCAGGACGAGCTCGGCCAGCGGAAAGCTGCGCTCCTCGAGAAGCCTGATGATCTCGGTACCCACCAGATCGGTCGGTTCGATGACGGCGACGCTCAATCCTGACGGCATGGTGAGATGTTCTTAGCAGAAAATGGCCGCCGGCACTATATGAAATGGGGTCACTGGCTGCAGCGCTTGAAGTCAACGGGTGACCTGCATTATGATATGCACGTCCTTGACATGATGGTTAAGGCTCCAGCCGGGGAGGTTCCATGAAGGGAGTCTGGTTCGCACTGGGTCTCACCCTCTTCGCGGGGATGGCCACAGGCATCGGCAGCATCGTCGCGTTCACCGCAAGAAGGACGGACTACCGCTTCCTTTCGGTCGCCACGGGTTTCTCCGCAGGGGTCATGCTCTATGTCTCGTTCGTGGAGATCTTCCTGAAGGGCGTGGAGCACCTCACGGACCGGTATGGCGACTACTGGGGCCCCTGGGCGAATGCAGCGGCATTCTTCGGCGGCATGCTCCTCATCGGGCTGATCGACAACCTGGTCCCGGCTGCCGAGAATCCGCACGAGACCCATACGGAAGAAGAGACCGCCCCCCTTCACGATACGTCGGCCCCCATACCGGCTTCCTATCGTGCCGCCGGACATGCCGCGGTCGGTTCTGAGCCCCTGGAGCACGATCACGGCGTCCGGCGCGGGAAGCTCATGCGCCTGGGACTGTTCACGGCCCTGGCGATTGCCATCCACAACTTCCCCGAAGGCCTCGCCACGTTCCTGGCGGCCCTCCAGGACCCGGCCATCGGCATCGCCATAGCCTTCGCCGTGGCGCTGCACAACATCCCCGAGGGGATCAGCGTTTCCGTGCCGATCTTCTATGCCACCGGTGACCGGAAGAAGGCCTTCGTGTATTCATTCCTGAGCGGCCTGGCCGAGCCATTCGGGGCCGGGATCGCCTACCTGTTCCTGCTCATGTTCACGGGCGGAGAAGCCGGGGGTATCCCTCCCCAGGTGACGGGCGTTCTCTTCGGTGGTGTGGCAGGCATCATGGTCTATATCAGCCTGGACGAACTGCTGCCGACGAGCAGGGCCTACGGCAGGGGCCACGACAGCCTGTTCGGCCTCGTGGCAGGGATGCTCGTCATGGCCTTCAGCCTGCTGCTGATGAAGTGACACCTTTTTCTTATTGCAGCATTATTGCAGGTTTTCCAGTTTCTGTCGTAATACCTAGCAGTTAGAATGTTTTCCAACGATCGAAACCTTCCCCTTCCCCTCGCCTCCATTCTGTACTAGGATATTGCGGTTCAGAGAGAAACCTATGCGTAATCCACTCCACCAAGGACGAATGGACGGGCTGTGCGGGATCTATGCCCTCGTGAACGGCATATCGGTCCTGGTACAGAACCGCCTCTCCACCACGGACCTGTCCGACCTGTTCAAGGACCTCGTCCGCGCCCTCTATAAGCGGAACCACAGGAAAAAAACAAGGAACGGGACCCCCATCGAGTTCATCTGGGAGGGCACCAATGTCCACGACATCTCGCTGCTGCTCAGGACCAGCCGTGCCTTTCTCGCCCGCCACGGCCTGACCCTGACCTGGTCACGGCCGCTGCAGGGGGCCGGCCGTCCGGCCACGCTGAACCAATACTGGGACCGTCTGAAGAGCCGATTCGACGAGTGCGAAAACAGGTGCGTGGCCATCATCGACTACAACTTCGACGGGGTCGACGGGGAAGAAGGCCACTGGACCTGTGTCGAGAGGGTCACCGCCAGGACCATGAAGCTCCTCGACTCGTCGTTGAGCATCCACAGCCCCCGCGGGGTGATCCGGAAAGGATTGTGCACCCTCAGCGAGAAGACGCCGAAGCGGCCTTACCAGCTGTTCGGCCACAATGTCTACCTCGTGCAGATCCGTCCGGTGGAGTAGATCGCGGCTCGCTAGATGCTCCCACGCTTCCTGATGTGCTCCATGAGACCGCCGTCGGCGATGAGCTCCTGCATGAAGGCCGGGATGGGTCGCGCCTGGAACTGTCTGCCCGTGGTCAGATCCCTGATCACGCCGCTGTCCGCGTCCACCTCCACCGTGTCCCCCCCGTCGATGGCACGGACAGCCTCGTCGGATTCGAAGATGGGGAGCCCCATGTTGAAGCTGTTGCGGAAGAAGATTCGTGCAAAGCTCGACGCGATGACGCAGCTCACGCCCGAGGCCTTGATGGCGATGGGCGCATGCTCGCGGGACGAACCGCACCCGAAGTTCTTGCCCGCCACAATGACGTCGCCGGGCTGAACCTTGCCCGGGAACTCGGGATCGGCGTCCTCCATGCAGTGGTTCTTCAGCACCTCCGGGTCCGACGTGCTGAGGTACCGGGCCGGTATGATGGCGTCCGTGTCCACGTCGTTGCCGAACTTGTGTGCCCTGCCCCTGAAGGTCATCGTGCCACCTCCTGAGGGGCTGTGATCACACCGGTGACTGCGGAGGCCGCCGCCACGGCCGGCCCGCAGAGATACACCTCGCTGGACGGGTCGCCCATCCTGCCGACAAAGTTGCGGTTCGTGGTGGCGAGCGCCTTCTCGCCCCTTGCCAGGATGCCCATGTGGCCGCCCAGGCATGGACCGCACGTGGGCGGGCCCACGATGGCCCCTGCCTCGAGGAAGATATCTATGAGCCCCTCCTTCACGGCCTGGCGGAACACTGCAGGGGTTGCAGGCAGGATCAGGCAGCGCAGGCCCCGTGCCACCCTCTTTCCCTTCATGATCCCGGCCGCTGTCCGCAGGTCCTCGATGCGGCCGTTGGTGCAGGACCCGATGACGACCTGATCTATCTTCACGTCCCCGGCCTCGCCCACGGGCCTGGCGTTTTCCGGCAGGTGCGGGAAGGCCACCTGGGGCTCTATGTCACCGCAGTCAAAGGTGGTGACCGACTCGTACACGGCATCCTGGTCGCTGGTATAGATCGTATAAGGTCTGGCGGCCCTCGGCTTCACGTAGGCCTCGGTTGTGTCGTCCGCCGCAATGATGCCGGCCTTGCCGCCGGCCTCGATGGCCATGTTGGACATGCTCATCCGGTCAGCCATCGACAGGGCCGAGATGGCCGGACCAGCGATCTCCATGACCTTGTAGAGCGCGCCGTCCACCCCGATCCTGCCGATCAGGTACAGGACGAGGTCCTTGCCTCCCACCCAGGGTCTGAGCGTACCCGTGAACACGAACCTCATGGTGGCGGGCACCTTGATCCATGCCTGGCCCGTCATCATGGCGGCGGCCAGGTCCGTGCTCCCCACGCCTGTGGCGAAGGCACCCAGGGCCCCATAGGTGCAGGTGTGGCTGTCCGCGCCGATAACCAGGTCGCCCGGCAGCACCAGCCCTTTTTCCGGCAGCAGGGCGTGTTCGACGCCCGCCTCGCCGCCGTCGAAAAAGTGCTCCATGCCGTGTTCGAGGGCGAAGTCGCGCACGTACTTGCACTGGTTGGCCGATGCGATATCCTTGGCGGGCGTGAAATGGTCCAGCACGAAGACGACCCGGTCCGCATGGGCCATGGACGGGACCCCTGCCTTCCTGAACTCCTGGATGGCTATGGGGGCCGTGATGTCATTGGCAAGCGCGACGTCCACATCTACCTTGATGATGTCTCCCGACTGGAATCCCTTTGTCTGCGAGTGTGCAGCCAGGATCTTCTCGGCAATGGTCATTCCCACGTCTCGCCGCTCCTAGAGATGGGGGGCGCTGGTGATCTTCCTGGTCTTGAGAAACTCCATGCGGTTCATGGCGTTCACCAGGGCCCTGGCGCATGCGACGAGGATATCGGGGTCGGACCCCTGGCCCACCGCCGTCTTCCCCTTGTCGGTGAGCTCGATGGTCACCTCGCCCTGGGCGTCGGTGCCTCCCGTGATGGCCTTGACCGTGAAGCTCTTGAGCTCCACGTCGAACCCTGCCATCCTGATGATGGTCTTGTACAGGGCGTCCACAGGCCCGTTGCCGAACCCGGCCTCCTGGATGACCTTGTTGTCCACGGCGAGCTGCACCGTGGCAGTGGGCACCACCACCGTACCCGAGTTCACCACGACGTTCCTGAGCACGTACTTGTCGGGCACTCGGTAGATCTCTTCCAGCACGATGGCCTCGATATCCTCGTCGAAGATCTCCTTCTTCTTGTCCGCGATCTCCTTGAAGCGTTTGAACACCTTCCTGACGTCCTTGTCGTCGAGGCGGTAACCGAGCTGCTCGAGCCGTTTGGTCAACGCGTGCTTGCCCGAGTGCTTGCCCAGGACCAGGCTGCTCGTGCCCAGACCCACGGTCTCGGGGGTCATGATCTCGTAGGTGGAGCGTTCCTTGAGGTACCCGTCCTGGTGGATGCCCGACTCGTGGGCAAAGGCGTTGGCCCCCACGATGGCCTTGTTCGGCTGCACGGGTATGCCGGTGATGTGGGTCACAAGCCTGCTCGTCGGGAAGATCTGGGTGGTGTCGATGCCGGATGTCACGCCGTAGAGATCCTTGCGGACATTGAAGATCATCACCACCTCCTCCAGCGAGGTGTTGCCGGCCCGCTCGCCGATGCCGTTGATGGTGCACTCGATCTGGCGTGCGCCGGCCATGACCGCGGAGACGGAGTTGGCCACCGCCATGCCCAGGTCGTTGTGGCAGTGCACGCTGATCACCGCCTGCTCGATGCCCTTGACCTTCTTCTTCAGGTGGGTGATGAGGTTGAAGAACTCCTGGGGGTTCGTGTAGCCCACCGTGTCGGGTACGTTGATGGTGGTGGCCCCCGATGCGAGGGCAACGGTATAGACATCGGCAAGAAAATCCCAGTCCGAGCGGGTGGCGTCCATGGCGGAGAACTCGACGTCGGCGCACAGGGACTTGCACTGGCCCACCGAGTGCTCCACGGACTTGATCACCTCGTCCCTGCTCATGCGGAGCTGGTACTTCAGATGGATGTCAGAGGTGGCGATGAAGGTGTGGATGCACGGCATCTTCGCCTCCCTGACAGCGTCCCAGGCGGCCTGGATGTCCTCGTCCCTGGCCCTGCACAGGCCTACGATGGACGACCGTTCGACCTCGCCCGCGATGGCCTGCACCGCGTCGAAATCCCCGGGGGAAGTAATGGGGAAACCGGCCTCGATCTTGTCCACACCGAGTATCTCGAGCTGCTTCGCCACCAGCACCTTCTCGTGAACATCCATGCTGGCTCCCGGGGACTGCTCCCCGTCCCGCAGCGTCGTGTCAAATATGATGATCCTGTCCTGTGATACCTTCATCCGCTCTCCTCTTAATGTCTTTCTTCTGACGTCTGACCTCGACGGCATGGGCGATCCAGCTCCAGACGGCCCCCCCCACGATGAATGTCATGGCGAGGGTGAAGAGCATGATCTCCGGCGCCATCGCCACCACCATGAGCAGCAGGACGCCTGCCACGAGCAGCTGGAACGGGTGCGCCTTGATGTACGCCACATGCTTGAAACTCGGGTACGGTACGGTGCTCACCATGAGGAAGGACAGCACATAGACCCCGAGCAGAACGGCCACCGGCGTCATTGACGGCAGGGAACCCATCATCCGGACAAGCTCCTCGGTGAGCAGGTAGGTGCACACCACGCCTGCGGCGGCCACCGGAATCGGCAGTCCGGTGAAGTTGGTCATGGAGCCCGCGGTGTCGATGTTGAAACGGGCGAGACGCAGCGCCCCGCAGGCAACGAACAGGAAGGTGGCGATGAAGCCCAGCTTGCCGAAGGCATTGAGCTGCCAGAGGTAGACCATGAGCGCCGGAGCCACGCCGAAGGCTATGACGTCCGAAAGCGAGTCGTACTGCTTGCCGAACTCGGAGGTAGTCCCGGTCATGCGGGCCACCCGCCCGTCCAGGCCGTCGATGAAACCGGCTATGAGGATGAGGATGGCAGCCCAGTGAAAATCCCTCCTCAGAGAGAACATGATGGAGTAGAACCCGCAGAACAGGCTCATGGTGGTGATGAAGTTCGGCAGGAACGGAACCGAGCGCTTCTGCTTCTCTTCACTGGCTTCGCGTCTTCTCCTCATGAGACCTTCCTCCCGATCACGCTTTCCCCTGCATGAACCGTCTGGCCTCGCTCGCACGCCGGGGTGAATCCTTTGGGGAGCCAGCATTCCAGGAGCGATCCGAACCTTATGAGCCCGAAACGCTCGCCCTGGACGGCCCGATCCCCGGGGTTCAGCCAGCATGAGATCCTGCGGGCCACGAGCCCGGCCACCTGATCCACCCTGAACATCCCATGCTCGGTTTCGATATAGATGATCATGCGCTCGTTGGCCTCGGTCTTCTTGCCCATGCTCGCGACGTGAAAGGTTCCCGGTCTGTACCGTACGTCGACGACCGTCCCGGAGACAGGCACCCGGTTCACGTGAACGCTGAACACGGACATGAAGATTGCCACCTTGGTGCAGGGACCGACCTTCTCTTCTGCGGTCTCGGACACCTCGATCACCTTGCCGTCGGCGGGCGAGACCACGATCCCCTCGCCCTGGGGCACGGTGCGCTCAGGATCCCGGAAAAACCAGGTGACGAAGAGCACCGGGACGATGGCGGCAAGTCGCAGGAGCAGACCTCCGGCGAGGAACATCAGGCCGAACGCGGCCGACGCGATGGCTATGAAGGGGTACCCTTCCTTGCGTATCTTCACGACTTCTCCCTTTTCAGTTCAGCTTCTTGTCGACCTTTCTGTCCTTTCCTATCCAGGGCATCATGGAGCGGAGCTTGGCGCCGACTCTCTCGATGAGGTGTTCCTCGCCCATCCTCGTCAGCGCGTTGAAACACGGCCTGCCCGCCATGTTCTCCAGGATCCATTCCCTGGCGAAGCTGCCGTCCTGGATGTCGGCGAGGATATCCCGCATCCGGTCCTTCACCTCCTCGTCTATGAGGAGCGGGCCGCGGGTGATGTCTCCGTACTGTGCCGTGTTGCTGATGGAGTACCGCATGTTCGATATGCCGCCCTCGTAGATGAGGTCCACGATGAGCTTGAGCTCGTGCAGGCACTCGAAGTAGGCCATCTCGGGCGAGTATCCCGCCTCGACCAGGGTCTCGAACCCTGCCTGGATGAGCGCGGTGGTGCCTCCGCAGAGCACGGCCTGCTCGCCGAAGAGGTCGGTCTCGGTCTCTTCCCTGAAGGTGGTCTCCAGGATGCCCGCCTTCCCTCCCCCCATGGCTTTCGCGTAGGACAGCGCCAGTTTCCTCGTGTCTCCCGAGGGGTCGGCATGGACGGCGATGAGCATGGGCACACCGCGACCCTGGGTGTACTCGTACCTGACCATGTGCCCCGGCGACTTGGGCGCCACCATGAAGCAGTTCACGCCCTCGGGCGGGGTTATCTGACCGTAATGGACGTTGAAACCATGGGCGAACACCAGGTAGTTGCCCTTCTTCATGTGCTGTGCGATCTCGCCTCTATACACGCCCGCCTGGAGCTCGTCAGGTATGAGCATCATGACCACGTCGGCCCACTTCGCGGCCTCTGACGGCGTCATGACCTTGAGTCCGGCCTTCTTCGCCTTGGCGGCGGAGGGACTTCCCTCGCGCAGGCCCACGGCCACGTTCACACCCGAGTCCTTCAGGTTGTTGGCATGGGCGAATCCCTGGGAGCCGTAGCCCATGATGGCGACCTTCTTGGATCTGATCAGCTTGATGTCGGCGTCCTTGTCATAGTATACCTTCATGAATCACTCCTCCTCTTTGCCTGCATTTCTCGTTCCATGACGATGGTGCCGGTGCGGATGAAATCGATGATCCCCACCGGGGTCAGCAGCTCGATGAAGGCCTTGAGCTTTCCCTGGTCACCGGTGAGCGCCAGCGTGTAGGATGCCGGTGACACGTCGACCACCCGGGCCCTGAAAATATCGGCTATGCGCAGCACCTCGGCGCGCGACTGCTCCTTGGCCTTGACCTTGACGAGGATCATCTCCCGCTCGACGTAATCCTTGTCCACGTAGTCCACCACCTTGATCACGTTGATTATCTTGTTGAGCTGCTTCTTGATCTGCTCGAGCACCTGCTCGTTGCCGGTGGTGGTGATGACCATCTTCGACTTGGTGGGGTCCAGCGTCGGGGCCACGGAGAGCGACTCGATGTTGAACCCCCTGCCGGAGAACAGGCCCACGACCCGTGAGAGTACCCCGGCCTTGTTGTCCACAAGAATGGATATGGCGTGTCTCATGCTCATGGGCGACCTCACACGAGAAGCATGTTGTTGATGGGCGCCCCGGCGGGCACCATGGGATAGACGTCCTCCTCCGGCTCCACCCGGAAGTCCACGAAGACCGGCCCCGTGATGGCCAGCGCCCGGCGTATGGCGTCCTCGACGTCCTCGGTCTTCTCCACCCGGATGCCGTGGGCGCCGTAGGCCTCTGCCAGTTTCACGAAGTCCGGGGACACCGCCATGGAGGTGTGGGAATACCTGCCCTTGTAGAAGAGCCCCTGCCACTGTCTCACCATGCCGAGATAGCCGTTGTTGATGATCATGACCTTGACCGGCAGGTTGTACTGGACCGCCGTGGCGAGCTCCTGGATGTTCATCTGGATCGATCCGTCCCCGGCGATGTCTATGACGGTGCGACCCGGGAAGGCCACCTGGGCCCCGATGGCGGCGGGGAATCCGTACCCCATGGTGCCCAGGCCGCCCGAGGTGAGGAAGAGCCGCGGGGCCTTGAACCGGTAGTACTGAGCCGTCCACATCTGGTTCTGCCCGACCTCGGTGGAGATGATGGTGTCGTCCGGCGCGATCTCGTCGATCTTCTCGATGACATACTGCGGTTTGAGACCCGGCCCCTTCTCGTATCGCAGGGGCTTGTCCCGCTTCCACTGCTCCAGGCGCTCGAGCCAGGGCTCGGTGGCATGATGCAGCTCGGATACCTCGGCCTGCTTGTCCTCGATTTCCTTGAGCATGTCGCACAGGACGTTGCAGCAGTCACCCACCACGGGGAGATGGACCTGCACGTTCTTGCTGATGGACGTCGGGTCGATGTCGATATGGATGATCCTCGCCCTGGGGGCGAACTCGTCGATCTTGCCGGTGACCCGGTCATCGAAGCGCGCCCCGATGGCGATGAGGCAGTCCGACTCGGTGACGGCCATGTTGGCGGCATAGGTGCCGTGCATGCCCAGCATGCCGAGCCAGAGCGGGTCGTCGGCGGGGAAGGCGCCCAGGCCCATGAGCGTGGTGGTCACGGGAATGCGCATGCGCCTGGCCAGGTCTGCGAGTTCCCCGGAGGCATTGGAAAGGACGACCCCGCCGCCGGCATAGATGACCGGGTGCCTGCTCTTGAGGATGGTGCCCAGGATGCGCTTGATCTGCCCGAGGTGCCCCCGGTACGTGGGGCAGTAGCCCTCGAGGTCGACCTTTTCCGGGTACTTGAAGGTTATGAGCCCCCTCATGACGTCCTTGGGGATGTCCACGAGCACCGGGCCGGGTCTTCCGGTGGACGCTATGTAGAAGGCCTCCTTGATGACCTTGGGGAGTTCCTCGCAGTCCTTGACGAGGTAGTTGTGCTTGGTGCAGGGCCTCGTGATGCCCACCGTGTCGGCCTCCTGGAAGGCGTCGTTGCCGATGAGGTTCGTGGACACCTGGCCGGAGAACACCACGATAGGGATGGAGTCCATGCAGGCGGTGGCGATGCCGGTCACCGTGTTCGTGGCCCCCGGGCCCGAGGTGACCAGGGCCACGCCCACCTTGCCGCTGGCCCGGGCGTACCCGTCCGCGGCATGCACCGCACCCTGCTCGTGCCTGGAAAGGATGAACTGGATATCCGGCGCGTCCATGATGGCGTCGAAAATGTCCAGCACGGCCCCGCCGGGGTAGCCGAAGACGTGCCTGACGCCTTCGCACCGCAGCGCCTCGATGAATGCGTATGCTCCCGTTATCTTCTTCATGCTTGCCTGATCCTGAAACCCCTCGATCTCAATTCACTGCAGAATCCTTAAAACGGACACCCCTACTCTTCGCTGCGGTACCTGCGCAGGATCTCCTCGATCCTGTCCTTGCCGTGGAGCTTCAGTTTCTGGAGCTCCTTGCGCCGTATCTCTTCCTCGGTGCTCAGGTATCGCCGCTTGTTGAGCTGTTCAAGCTTCTCCTCATAGTCGAGGTGCTCGTCCCAGAGGACCTTGAGCTCCCTGTCCTTCGGGATGAGCTTCCGAATGAGCTTGAGATCGGTCTCTTCCATGTACTCCCCCCTGTATAAACGGTAAGGTACATGTAGAACACAGATACTTCACCCTGTCAACACATGGTTGCGGCTTTAACAATGCGACTTTGCAGGGATTCGAGGCCCTGGTGAAGCCCCCCGTTTAGAGAAGGACGTAGGCCTTGAAGAAGACATGGATGATCACGGACAGGGCGAGGATGAACGCTGTCCCGCGATGCATGTGGATCCAGACACCCCGGGGATTTTTCCTGACGTAGAACCCGTACAGTCCGAGCCCGGTCAGGGCCAGGAGGAGGAGGCCTGCGGCAATGCCGGTCAGCGAGGTCACACCGGAGGCGACGACCACCCCGGCGTGGACGAGGAAAAGGAGGCCTGCGGCAATGCCGAAATACCGGTGATTCCGCACCATGAACCGCATGAATGCCCTGTAGGATGCGGTGAAGTCCGCATTCTTCTCGGTAATGGTCTTGAGGTACTCGCGGCTTATCTGCTTGAGCAGGAAGTTCATCAATGCAGCCGCACAAACCCCGGCGACGGTCCACCCGAGGACCTGCGCGAGAGTCATGGCCGTCCGTCCGCAACGCTCTTGAACATAGCATGACACTAACCATGACCCCCGGGAATGTCAAGAACGCAGCACAGGCCCCCACGGAAAATAGTTCCCTGCATAAATATCTTTCGCTGTTCTTCCGATAGAAAAGAAAAAGCCCATGGACATCTATATCGCACGCCAGCCCATCTTCACCAGGGGCAAGCAGATCTTCGCCTACGAGCTTCTCTTCAGGGACGGCACGGAGAACAGCTTCCCCGGCACGGAAGGGAACAACGCCACGTCCAGGGTCCTCTCGAACACCTTCTTCACCTCGGGCATCGAACAGATAACCGGCGGGAAACGCGCATTCATCAATTTCACCAGGGAACTTCTGATCGGAAAGATCCCCCTGCTCTTCCCCTCCCAGATAACCACGGTGGAGGTCCTCGAGAACGTCATCCCGGACGGCCCGGTCATCGAGTCCTGCAGGGAACTCTCGGGCAAGGGCTACACCATCGCCCTAGACGATTTCGAGTACACGCCCCCCATGGAACCCCTCATCGAGATATCCGAGATCATCAAGGTGGATTTCGCCAAGAGCACGCGGGAACAGATCAGGGCCTTCGCGGACCGCTTCACCTGCAACGGGAAGAAGCTCCTCGCGGAGAAGGTGGAAACCAACGAGGAATTCGAGGAGGCCCTGAACCTCGGGTACTCGTACTTCCAGGGGTACTTCTTCAGCAAGCCTCAGCTCATCAGGAGGACGGACATACCCGCCCTCAAGGTGAACATCCTGGGCATCATGTCCGAGGTGGGCAAGGAGGATTATCGGGTCGGCACGCTGCAGAAACTCATCGAGCAGGACGTGGGCATCTCGTACAAGCTGCTCAGATACCTCAACTCGCCTTTTTACCGGCGGGTCCAGGAGGTCTCCTCCATCCGTCAGGCCATTGTGCTCCTTGGGGAGAAGGGGATCAAGCAGTTCCTCTCGGTTATCTTCCTGGCCGAGATCAGCCAGGACAAGCCGGACGAACTGCTCAAGAGCTCCATCATCCGGGCCCGGATCTGCGAGGGGATCGGCATGGCCACCGGCGGCAGGATCGACCCTTCCGAACTGTTCACGTTGGGCCTGTTCTCCCACATCGACGCCATCCTGGACAACTCCATGGAAGACATCATGAAGACCCTGCCCCTGACTTCCGAGATCAAGTCCACCCTCACGGGCAGCAGGACCGCCCTGAGCACCTACCTCGATCTCACCAGGTGCTACCAGCAGGCCAGCTGGGACAGCGCGCTGCAGGCTGCGAGCACCCTCGGCCTGGCCCCGGACAGACTGCCGGAGATCTACTGGAAGGCAATCCAGTTTGCTGACTCGGTGTGCATGGCAGGTACGTGAGCACCGTGCCGGGGATATCGTGATCAGGAGGAGGCGTACTCCGCGACCTTGTCCCCCACCTGGTTCGTGCTCAGGCCCATTCTGCCGGCGGCCAGCGACTTGATGTCGTTCTGGAGGACCTTCACGATGCCCCGCTCTATGCGGGAGGCCCCCTTGTCCTCCCCCAGGGTCTCCAGCATCATCTGTGCCGACGCGATGGCCGCCAGGGGGTTGATGACGTTCATCCCCGTGTACTTGGGAGCCGACCCGCCGATGGGTTCGAACATGGAAACACCCCCCGGGTTGATGTTGCCTCCGGCAGCGATGCCCATGCCGCCCTGGGTTATGGCGCCGAGGTCCGTGATGATGTCGCCGAACATGTTCTCGGTGACCAGCACATCGAACCACTCCGGGTTCTTCACCATCCACATGCACGTGGCATCCACGTGGTAGTATTCCCGCTTGATGTCCGGGAACTCCCTCTGCCCGATCTCGTTGAAGACCCGCTCCCACAGGTCGAACACATAGGTGAGCACGTTGGTCTTGCCGACCAGGGCCAGGATCTTCCTCCGGTCCCTCTTGCGGGTGTACTCGAAGGCGTAGCGCAGGCACCGCTCAACCTGGAACCGGTTGTAGATCATCTCCTGCACCGCCACCTCGTGGGGCGTCCCCTTCATGGTGATGCCGCCCGAGCCGGTATAGACGCCCCCCGAATTCTCGCGGACCACCACGTAGTCGATGTGCTCCGGGCCCTTGTCCTTCAGCGGTGTCTGAACGTTCGGGTAGAGTTTCACGGGTCTCAGGTTGATGTACTGGTCCAGTTCGAAACGCAGGCGGAGCAGGATCCCCTTTTCCAGGATACCGGGCCTGACATCGGGGTGCCCGATGGCGCCGAGGTAGATGGCGTGGTGCTTTCTCAGTTCCTCTGCTGCCGTCTCGGGCAGTATCTCTCCCGTGCGCAGGTATCGATCTCCACCGAAGTCGTAGCTCGTGAAGTCGATCTTGAATCCCTCTGCGGGTGCGACGGCCCTGAGAACCTTGATTCCTTCCGCCACGACCTCGGGGCCCGTACCGTCTCCCGGTATAACCGCTATGCTGTATGAACGTGCCATTCTTGCCATCCTTGTCCTGGAACATGGTCACCACGGCGCCCGGGTTCGAGCGCAATGCCAGGCGGATACACTGAATCCGCACGGCAAGTCAAGGAGTGTCGGAGATCACTTCCCGGCGTACTGGTCCAGGTAGCTCCTGATGTACCGTTGAACGCGCTGCCTGGGCCTGTAGATGCCGAAGTGCCCCTCGCACAGGATGTCCGCCCCGAGGTCGATGAGCTTCTCCATGGAGTCCCTCCACTGGCCGATGTCCGACCCGAACTCCCTGCTGAACGGCCCGTGGATGTCCTGGCCGAAGAGGATGCGGGTTCCCTGGCGGTCCAGGTATACAGCCATGGAACCGGGTGTGTGCCCCGGGGTGTGGAGACAGTGGATCTCGTCGGGTGCGCAGGCGATGACCTCGTGTTCCCCCTTCAGGCGCCGGTCCACCACGGTCTTCGGCAGTGTTGTGTTGTACCACCGCGCGGCGGTGAGCGACGGGTCGCCGGACTCGATGGCCCCGGCATCGAGATCGTGGGCCGCCACGGAGCACCCGAAGTTCCTGCGGAAGTATTCCACCGACCCGATATGGTCGACGTGACAGTGCGTGAGTATGAGCGTGGTGACGGTGTCCGGGTCGAGCCCTGCCTCGTGCATGTTCTCCACGATGGCCCCGGGAGCCTTTCCCGCCCCGCAGTCGATCATGACGATGCCTTGCTCGCACACGACGGCATAGACGGCCGCATCGGAGGGATCGCTCAGATCGGAGCCTCCCACCTGATAGACGCCCTCGGCCACCGGTTCGAATTCTCCCACGATGCACCTCCTTTCTCTGAAAGGCCTGGGTTTCACCTGGTCTCAAGCAGACCATACCCGACATGACCGTCGGGTGGCAATGACGTCGTGGGATGGCTCATGATGATTCCCGGGCCTTGAGCCTCCGGTCCAGGAGAATCTTGAGGGTGAATACAGCCCCGGGGTCGGCGTGGCGTACCACCTCGATATCGCCGTGGATCTTGATCATGGCGATGCGGGCCTCGGTGAGACCGAGGCCTGTCTTCATGGGGTCGGTCGAATAGAACGGGGCGAGGATGGTCTGGACCTTGTCCTTCACGCCGGGCCCGAAATCCCTGACCGCGACGTAGGCATAGCTCTCGTCGCGTGATATGTCCACCGCGATCTCGGGGGTCCCGGTCTGAAGCGCGTTCTCCAGGATCCTGTTGAACGCCACCCGCACATGGCCGGCATCGCAGAAGGCATGGAGGCCCTCAGGGGCCTGCATCCGAATGGGAACACCCGTCTCGATCTCCTGGACGGCCTGGCGCACGAGAGAGCAGAGATCGACACGGCTGCAGGCAGGCTCCATGCGGACGAGCTTCTCGTAGCGCTCGACGTGTTCGATCATGCTCTCGATGCGGCTGATGGAGGAATAGATGCCGGAAAGGGCCTGTTCCCATTTTCGGTTCATGTCGCCCTTTTCCCGCTCCAGCCTCCTGATGTATGCCCCGATGACGGTCAGCGGGTTCCTCAGCTCATGGGCCAGCCCGTTCATCATCTGGCTGAGGTCGTTGGCCTGGATGGTGAGCCTTCTCTGCATGGCCCTGATGTCCGTGATGTCCCTGCCGATGACGGACAGCGCATAGATGCGCCCCTCCTCTTCCAGGGGCGTGCACAGGAGGGAGAATATGCCGGTTCTCCCTGACAGAAGTTGCAGCCGCACCTCCGCCCGGACCGGCACTCCCCGTTCGAATCCTCTGCCGATGGCCATGTCGAGGTCGTGCCGATCATCTTCAACGACAAAATCGGAAAAAGGCCTGCCCAGGAAGGGTTCCCCGTCGCTCAGGAGATACTGCCGGAAGGTTTCATTGCAGAAGGTCATCTTTCCCGAGGGCCCCAGGATGAAGATGAGGTCGTTGGCGTTCCTGATGATGGCGTTGTATCTCCTGCTGTCCATGATCATCAGCCGCTGTTTCTCCCGGATGGTGCGGTCCTTTTCCCCCAGGGAACGGATGAGCATGTCACCCACCTCGAAGGACTGCCGCATCTCGCGGTAGAGCATGGATATCGCGCTGACCACGGCCGCGTCCCTCGGTATGGCGCCCAAGATCGTGCCAGGGAGTCTCTCCGGCGCCTTCCCGTCACAGACCAGGTAGATGCGTCTCGACCCCGTCTTTCTCCTGCCGAGATGAGCGGTGCTGTCCGTGAAAAGGAGGCAGTCGTCCTCTGTCTCGCCCAGGACAGACGCCCTGCGGAGGTCCACCCCCACGGGCGGCGCGGTTGTTCCCAGCCAGTATACATCCATAGCTCCATTGTTCGGGAAAGCCTTCTGTTTTCTTTACATAGGCCGCGCACATCCCGATTGATCCCTCCTCCGCTTTCGAGTAGCATTGAGGCCATGGCACGGAAGAAACCGCGGATCGGTATCGCGCTCGACAGCGGCGGCGCCATGGGCGGTGCCCATGTGGGCGTGCTGGAGGTCCTTGCGGAAAGGGCCATCCCCCTGGACATCATCGTGGGTTCGAGTGCCGGTGCCGCTGTGGGTGCCTTCTTCGCTGCGGGAAAGATCAAGGAATTCAAAGATCTCATCACGGACATATCCTTCATCCAGTCGCTGAGCTATTACGCCGACCCGGTCTTTCCCTTCTCAGGGCTGCTGGCCGGCGAGAAGGCCCGCCGGTTCATCCGTGCCCTGGTGGGGGATGTGCTCATCGAGAACCTCGATACGACCTTCATCGCCGTGGCCACCGACCTGCTCACGGGGGAGACCGTTCCCATCGACAGGGGTCCGCTGGTCGACGCGGTCATGGCAAGCATATCCATGCCGGGCATCTTCAGGCCTGTGGTCCACATGGGAAGACTGCTCACCGACGGCGGCGTGTCCGACCCTTTGCCCCTTGACATCCTCAAGGGTCTGGAACCGGAGATCTCGATAGCGTGCAACCTCCATCCCCGTATGACATCGCGCTATTCCCCGGCCAGGAGGAAGAGCATCGTGGCCGCTGAACAGGAGGCCCGCGAGGTCGAGAAGGATCTCGCGTCGGGCATGGTCGATCGCGTCGTGGCCTTCATCAATCCCCAGGCCATCCGTGACGGCCTGAAATCCCTGGCCGACACGGTGCTCAAGAAGATCGGCTCCCCCGGGGCGGACGCCATCCTCGACACCGACTACGTCAAGGCCCTCAAGGACTATCTCTCCCAGGGTGCCCAGAGGCTCAACGAGCTCAAGCCGGGATACTTCTCCCCGGCGGGAGAAGATCACCGCATGAACATCGTGGAGATCCTCCTGACCTCCACCAACATCCAGCAGTACCGGAAGAACCGCATCATGCTGAAATACGAGCCGCCGGATGTGCTCATCGAGCCCGATGTGGTCGATATCGCCGCCCTCGAATTCTCCAGGAGCGCGTCCGCCATAGAGGAGGGGAGGAGTAAGGCCAGTGACGCGATACCGAGAATCCTCGATCTGATGGAACGGAGAAAACCGGCTACTTGACGATGAGCAAATTGGCCTGCTTGAGCCGTTCGGCAAGGGAGGTGATGATCTTGTTCGCCACCTCGGGGTTTTCGTTGATGATGCGGTCAAATCTGCCGTCCTGAACCGGGATTACCTCCACCATGCTCTTGCCGATGGAACGGATCGTGGCGCTGCGGGGTTCGTTCAGGATGAAGCTCATTTCGCCGAAGTACTCGCCGGGCTTGGTGATGACGCCGATGCGGACACCCTTCTTGAGGACCTCCAGGCCGCCTTCGGTCTGGTAGAGCTTGTAGATATCGGTGCCGCTCGTCCCCTCTTCGAGGATGAGCTCTTTGTCGCCGTATTCCCGGATATCGAGGTTGATGGTCTCGCTGTAGGGTATGTTGGCTTCCGCAATGGACGTGGTCTGCTCGAGCTGGAGGAAAGCGGAGCGCATGATCATGGAGGCGAGGGCCGGCTTGCCGTACGCGATCTCGTCTATGAGATCCGCCTCGTAGGTGGCGATACGGGAGGTCCTGGTGGCCTTTGCCGTGGTCGTGTACGGGATGCCCCGGTAGTAGTTCTCCAGCCCGAACACGTCCTGGTCGGTGAGGATACGGATGGGCTTGTCCATCTGGTAGATCTGGACCTCACCCTGGAGAATGGCATAGAAGTAACGGCTCGGTTCGCCCTCGCGGACGATGATCTCTCCCTGCTTGTATTCGAGGACCTCCACCGATTCTATGGGTCTGGCATCGAGCATAAGAGCCCTTTCGGCATCAGGGAGGGCAAACTTAAACATGTGGACCAGTTACAGCGGCCAGTACCGGGCGTGTGTCCCGACGATCTCGTCGAGCTCGGCACACGGGGTCTGTTCGATCGCGGGTGCCGACCCTCCCTTCATAACATCGAGTACGGCCTTGACGGAATCCCTCAAGGCATCGAAATTATACCCTCCTTCAAGGGCATAGACAACCGGAGAATTCACCCGGCGGGCCGCATCCATGATGAGAGCGGCCAGGGCCGCAAAGCCGCCGGTGCTGACTCGCATGCCGCCTATGGGGTCCATGGAGTGCGCGTCGAAACCGGCCGAGACCAGTATGAGCCCCGGTTCGAACGACTCGATGATGGGCACGAGCACCCGGTTATACACGGCCAGATATTCCCCGTCATGCCTGCCGCCGCCGAGCGGGCAGTTCACGGTGAACCCTTCGGCGCCCCTGGAGCCTGTCTCGTGCAGCCTGCCCGTTCCCGGATAGAACGGGTATTGGTGCGAGGAGAAATACAGGACGTCCCTGCTCCCGTAGAAACTGTCCTGGGTGCCGTTGCCGTGGTGGACGTCGAAGTCCGCGATGAGCACCTTCTTCACACCCAGGTTCCGGATGGCCTTCCTGGCCGCGATGGCCACATTGTTGAAGAGGCAGAAACCCATGGACTCATCAGGGGTTGCATGGTGGCCGGGGGGTCTGACACAGGCAAACCCCGAGGATATCTCCGTGCCGAGGGCCATCTGTGCGAGCCTGATCACCGAACCCGCTGCATAGAGTGCCGTCTCGTAGGAATCCTCACAGGAGACCGTGTCCGGGTCGAGGTCCACCAGCCTGCCCGGTACGCTCGCATGCCTGACACGATCCACATGGGCACTGCCGTGGTTCAGCCTGATGTCGTCCTCGGTGGCACTGACCGGGTCGACCAAGAGGATGTCCCGGTCCTTTCCGGAAAAGATCGTGTGGATATAATGGATGCGCATGGGCGCCTCCGGATGGTATCCCCCGGTGTCGTGGTTCATGAAGAGGGGGTCCGAGACGATGCCTACCATGACGCGCTTAGACGATGATGTCGAGGGAATGGGGCGATGGTTCGCAGGCGGCAGGATAGGCCGCTGTGAAGGGGTGTTCCCGGGCGGCTTCGATCCGGCCGAAGGTCAGTTCATGGATGACCGATGCGAAGGAGATCATGCCGTCCATGCCCAAGGTCGTCACCTCCGCCTCGCGAGACACGACCATCCTCGGGACTGCTGCTGGAGGCCTGTCCCCGGACGGGACCGTGATGTCCACCTGTCTGGTATTTCTGGATCTTTCAGGCGGGAACGGGTCGACCCTGACATACTTGAGCTTGACGAAGGGCAGTTCTACGGCGATGCCTTTGATGGAGGGGGACTGAGTGGAAAGATCCTCGTACGGCATTGCACATATCTATAAGGACCAGGAACTCCCTTGGCAAGGGGAATCTTTCACGAGACGCGCCCGAGAGCGGGAACGGGTGATTTCAAGGACTTCCTATTGATCACGGTGCAGTATGGTGCTACCGTGAGGTGCATACCATCTTGCAAGGAGGATCAGATATGAGGAGAATTCTACATCTGGCCGTGTGTCTGTGTGTGATGATCGCCCTGCCGCTGGCTCTGTTCGCGGAAGATTTCATGGCACAGGGGAACTCCCTGTACGACAAGGCCAAGGCCGGGGACTACCAGGCGTACAAGGCCTCTGGCGACGCCTTTGCCAAGGCCCTGGAGGCAGCCCCGAACAGTTACGAAGCGGCCTGGAAGGCTGCGCGCTCGTACAGGGAATTCGCCAATGAATCCAAGAAGAAGAATGCTGCGAACTGGAAGACGACATGCAAGGAGTACGGCAAGCTGGGCATGAAGTTCGGCGAGAAGGCCATCGCCCTCAACGCAAGCGGCGTTCAGGGCAATTTCTGGTATGGCTGCTCGGTGGGCAACTACTCCGACGGCGTGAGCATCCTCACCGCCCTCAAGGAAGGGCTCAAGGACAAGACCCAGAGCAGCTTCGAAAAATCCTACAAGGCTGACAAGATGTATGTGGACGGCGGCCCAATGAAGGCCCTGGGCCGCTTCTGGTTCGTGCTGCCATGGCCCATGCAGGACAAGAAGCTCTCCCTCCAGTATCTCAGGGAATTCCAGAAGGCTTTCCCCAGCGATGCCGAGGGACAGGTGTACCTGGCCGAAGTCCTTCTGAAGACCGGGGATAAGGACGAGGCCAAGACGCTTCTCGACAAGGCATCGTCGTCCAGCGAAAAGTACTATGCAGACTGGGCGAAGAAGCTCCTCGCCGACATGTAATCAATCTCTCAACCCCGCGAACATGAAAAGGCGCTCTCCGGTGAAGAGAGCGCCTTTTTTCTCCATCGATGGGTGATCGGTACAGGCGTAGCGCCGGTCACTCTTCCATAGCTGATCTGCTCAGGGCGAGCATGGATGCCTGGTCGAGCTTGCGCATGGTGCTGATGAGCTTCTTGATGTCCTTGTTGTTCTGATCCGTGAACTCGATGCCCATGCCCTTCTCTGCCTCATGGCGGACCACCCTGCCCTCCACGTCGATCACCTTGCTGACATCGACTGCATCGAGGCTCAGCTGTATGGTCTCGCCGAACTGAAGGGGTCGGGCCGTCTCGATGTACACCCCGCCGAGACTGATGTTCCGAACGACACCCTTCAGGACCGTCCCTTCCCTGTCCTGATATCGTGCCTGCACCTTCAGCGGTTTTCTCGTGTATCTCCTGTGCTCTTTCACTTCGGCAACCTCATGTCCTGACTTTGATCCCTCAGGAACTCTTCGTCATACACCCGATGATTCTTTAATGCCGATAGCGCATGCCCACAACGGGCCTGTCCCTTGACTATCGAGAAATGGGCGATACCTTATCATGAGGGGTGACTATCCAGGGGGTATGCCATGCAGGCCAAGGACATCATGACCGAGAAGGTCATCACCTTCTCACCGGAAACAGGAATCGTGGAGGCAGCCAGGGTGCTCATGGAGAACCACATCAACGGGGCGCCCGTCCTCGACGGCGACGGAAGGCTCGTAGGCATACTCTGCCGGGACGACCTCATCTCCCAGCAGAAGAAGCTGCCGCTGCCCTCCTATTTTGTCGTCCTCGACGGCATCATACCGCTCATCTCGCCGAAACACATCGAGAAGGAGGTCGACAAGATCGCGGCCACCATCGTCGAACACGCCATGACCGCCAGGCCCGTCACCGTGACGCCCGAAACGAGCATCGAGGACGTGGCCTCCCTCATGGTCGACAAGAAGATCCACACCATCCCGGTGGTCGACTCCGGGGGCAGGCTCGTCGGCATCGTGGGCAAGGAAGACGTGCTGAAGACCCTCATCCCCGGGTATGCCGCGAAGAGACAGGATCCCTGAGGCGATTTTCCGACGCCCCCTCAGGCATACTCCTCATACGCCCCTGCCTGGGGCACGCGTGCCCGGTAGGAGGCCTCGTCGATGGCCTCCTGCTTCAACGTCCTGAAGTTGTACTGCTGGTGGGAGACGGTCAGTGCCCTCACTGCCTCTTCCGGCGACTCGAAGAGCGGCACCTGGTACCTGTCCCGGTAGGCGATGGTCTTCTCCACCGCATTGGGGGTGTAGATGGCGGCCGGCTTCCCGTACTCGTGGCATTTCTTCACGAGTTCCATGATTGCCTCTATGACCATGGGGTGCCAGAGGCTCGGCACAGGGAGAAGCCCGTCCACCTCGTCGGAGGAGAGGAGTATGTCGAAGATCTCCAGGAAGGTCTGCATGGAAAGGGCAGGCCCCAGGTCGATGGGGTTCTTGACGTTGAATATCTGCCCTGTCCTGGCGAGCCGTTCCTGGGTCTCGGGCGAAAGCCTGGCCATTTCCAGGCCGGACTGAACCAGCAGGTCCGCCGTTATGCCGCCGAACGCGCCGGAATTGGTGAACACGGCGATCCTCTTGCCCTTCAAGGGAGGCATGTGGGTGAACATCCTGGGCAACGAATGCATCTCGGAGATCGAATTCACCCGGATGATCCCGCCCTGCCTGCATGCGGCGTCGAATATGAGGTCGTTGTTGGCCATGCCGGCCGTGTGTGACTGGGCAGCCTTCATCCCCTCTGAGGTCCTGCCCACCTTGAAGACCAGCATGGGCTTGGTCACCGACCTGGCCATGTCCAGGAACTTCCTCCCGTTCGTGATGTTCTCCAGGTACATGCCGATGACCTTGGTCTTTTCGTCGGAATTGAAGTACTCGATCATGTCCGCTTCGTCGATGTCGCTCTTGTTCCCGATGCTCACGATCTTGCCCGCCCTGACCACGTCGCTCTTGAACGACTCCAGCACGATGACCACGATGCCACCGCTCTGGATTATGTAGGATATCTCGCCGCTCTTCGATGCGAAGATCTCGATGTCGTCCTTCTGGAGTCCGTAGAAGCAGCAGAACTTGTTTTCGGTGTTGAGCACCCCGAGACAGTTCGGGCCCATGATGCGCATGCCGAAGGACTTCCTGATCTCGTCGATCTCCTGCTGGAGCGCCTTGCCCTGCATGCCTCCCTCGGCGAAACCCGAGCTCTCGATGACGACATGCCTGATTCCCTTTTCGCCGCACTGTTTGAGGAAGCCGGGCACCACCTGCGAAGGGGCGATGATCACGGCCAGATCCACGGGATGGGGGATGTCCGTCACCTTCGTGTATCCCGGGCAGCCGTGGACATCCTCGCCTTTTCTGTTCACGGCGTATATGTCGCCGGGGAAAGGAGAGAATTCATTGAGCGTCCTGCAGATGGTCGCCCCGAGATTGAACGGTGAGTTGGATGCGCCTATGACGACGACGGACGAGGGATTGAAAAACTGGTTCATGGGTGCACCTCCCGATGCTGTACATTCTCAATGCCCTGCTGATTGCTGGTTGCTGCTTGTTTGCTCTTTCAGGACTTCACGAAGCCCCTGTTCTCCTTGCGAGTTCGTCTGCATACCGGTTCTTGAGCATCCGGATCATCTCCACGATGGTGGAGAATATGAAGAGGCCGTCCTCCTCACCCCGCTCGTTCACCTCGGCGCGGATCTGCTCGAGGTCTTCAAGCTGCTCGTCCAGGGAGCTTATCTCCTGCTCGAACTGCCTGACAACCTCTTCCTTTGGCAGAAACCGGAAGAAGAAGGCCCTGGTGAGGAAGTCCAGCTGGTAGTCGATGGGCACCGGCGGTGCGCTCAGCGACTTGAAAAAGTTCTCCCTGCCGGATTCGGTCAGGGCATAGACATGCATGTTCGGTTTGCCGGTCTGAAAGACCACGTCCTTCTTCACGAGGTTGGCTGCCTCGAGCTTGCGCAGCGCGGGATAGATCTGGTTCAGGCTCAGGTTGTACGCCATCATGAGCTTGCCCGTGATGTTCTTGATCTTGTAGCCGCTCTTGGGGCCTGACATGAGCAGGCCGAGGATTACCTGGTCCGTTTCCATGGCGCGTCCATTCTAGTGATTTCCGAGAAGATAGTTTTACTTACCATATTGTAAATTAAAATATCAATTTATCTATGGGTTGTCAATATCTTTCTCATTGTTTGGGTCGGATTGCGGCTCTGAAAATGGTGCGCGATATGTTCTCGACCGTGGGGTGTTATGCTTTCCGGTACCGTGACGATAAGAACTCTACCAACGAAGACTCCGCATCCGTGAGACTTCTCCATAGGAGACCGGGCAGCCTGGCGCTGCCCGGTTTGTTTCTATACCCATCAGTGTCGTCCGGTCCGGGCGATCGATCGTATGTCACCGATGAAGTCATCGATGTCCTGCTCAGTGGTGTCCCATGAGCACATGAGGCGGACGCCTCCCTCCCCGATGAAGGTATAGAACCGCCAGCCCCTCTCATGGAGCGCCGTGATCATGGTCCGGGGCATTTCCACGAACACCGAGTTCGCCTCCACCGGGAACATGACCCTGACCCCCTCGATGTCCTTGAGCCCCTTGTGGAGCAGCGCTGCGCAGCCGTTCGCGCGTGCGGCGTTCCTCCACCAGGTTCGATCGGTCAGCAGGCCGATCCACGGGGCGGAGAGGAACCTCATCTTGCTTGCAAGCTGGCCTGCCTGCTTGCACCGGTAGTCGAACTCGAAGGCCAGCTCCCTGTTGAAGAAGACCACCGCTTCACCTGCAGCGACGCCGTTCTTCACGCCGCCGAAGCACAGCACGTCCACACCTGCCTTCCAGGTGACCTCGGCGGGTGCGGCGTTCAGCGTCACGAGGGCATTGGACAGCCGTGCACCGTCCATATGGAACCTCAGCCCCAGGCGCCGTGCACAGTCGCCGAGCGCACGCAGTTGAGCCGTCGTGTAAACGGTGCCCACCTCGGTGGCCTGGGTGATGCTGATCACCTTCGGCTTGGGGTAATGGATATCGGTCCGCCTCATGGCGAGTTCTTCCACCTCCCCGGGAGAGAGCTTCCCGTGCTCCCCTCCTGCGCACAGTATCTTGGTCCCGTTGGAAAAGAACTCCGGGGCGCCGCATTCATCGGTCTCGATATGGGCATGCTGGTGGCAGATGATGCTGTGGTACGACTGGCACAGGGAGGCCAGCACCAGGGAATTCGCCGCTGTGCCGTTGAACACGAAGAAGACCTCGCAGTCGGTATCGAAGAATTCGCGCAGCATGTCGCAGGCCCTGGCGGTATGTTCATCCTCGCCGTAGGGTACGCTGTGCCCGCTGTTGGCCTGCACCATGGCATTGAAGGCCTCAGGGCACATGCCGGAATAGTTGTCGCTCGCGAACTGACGTCTCATCGTCTTCATGTCCGGCCCTCCTTGTTGATTCAGGCCGCCATCCGCGATCTCACCCGCGAGGCATAGGCCGATATGTGCCGAATGGCCCTCAGGGCGTCCCCCAGGTCGGAGAACGCCGGGATGCCCTGCTCCAGGAAGGCCTGCCTGGCATCGCGGATGAGTTCGCCTATGTCCAGGGATTCCTTTCCCTGTTTGAAGTCCGGCATGACCAGCGCCACCGGCTTTCCCGTCTCTTCCCGGGCATCATGCATGGCCCGGGCAAGCTCGGCGTAGGGGGTGATCTGATGTACCGAGTCGAGGCCGAGGGACAGGGCCACAGGCTTGTAGTGGTGGAGGAGCTGGATCAGTATCTGTATGTCAACGCGAGGGTCTGCGCCGGCGTGGGTGAACACGTGGCGGAACGCGTCTGGACCCACGAAAGGGTTGGCCGCGTCCACGGGATTTTTCGCGCTTGACCCGGGCTTGGGAAGCACCTCCATTATCTTCTCGCTCAAATCCTCGTCGAAGGCCGGCAGTACGAGGCCATGGCGCTCCGCGAGGTCCCCTGCACTCACGCCCAGAGCCCCGCCGCCCCCGGCGACGCTGATCCCGCGATATTCCCGGATGGGAAGCAGCGAGAACGCGAGACACGTCTGCGCCAGCTCCCAGATGTCCTCGACCTGGACGGCCCCCGCCTGGCGCAGTGCCGACTCCCAGATGATCCTGCTGCCGCCCATGGATCCCGTGTGGCTGGCGACCATCCGAGCGCCGGCCTCGGACAGGCCTCCCTTGTTGATTATCACGGGTTTTTTCGCGGTGACCTCCCTGAGGACACGGAGAAAAGTCCTGCCGTCCCGCACACCCTCCATGTACATGGCAATGACTTTTGTGTCGGGGTCCCTGCCGAGATACTCGAGGAGTTCGGTCTCCCTGAGGTCAGCGCCGTTGCCGAAGCTGACGACCTTGGAGAACCGCACGCCCATCCAGTTGCCGATATGGGCGAAGTCGATGGACATGCCGCCGCTCTGGGAGAGAAAGGCCACTGCCCCGCTCTCGCGGGAGAGATCCGGCCCGGGCAGCAGCGTGAGCCCGCTCCTCGGGCAGTAGATGCCGAAGCAGTTGGGGCCGACCACCCGGATACCCCGGGCCGCTATCTGCCTGACGCGGTCCTCGAGTTCCCTGCCCTCGCCGGTGTCGGCCTCGGAAAAACCCGCCGAGAGGATCTCCGCACCGGCAACCCCCATGTTCCTGCACTGCTCAAGGGCCTCGGGCACCTGCACTGCGGGAACGGCGATGATGGCGAAATCGATGGTGTCCGGGATCTCGGAGATGCTCCTGTAGAGCTTCCTTCCCTTGTACTCTCCGCCCCTGGGGTTCACCCCGTAGAGGCTTCCGGAGAATCCTATGGCCGCGAGCGAATCGAGGATGCCGCTGCCGAATCCGTTTCCCTTGGTCGAAACCCCGATGACGCCCACGGCACGGGGGTGGAATATTCGGTCAAAGGTCCTGTCCGGCTCCTGCTGGGGAAGCGTGTTTTCCATGAAAACCCTCTCATTGATGAAGTAAAGTCAGCAGTTACATTGTTTCCGTTTGTGTGCCGTTTGTCAATCGAGACCTGCCCGGGCACGGATATCTTTACAGGCGTCAGGGGCTTTCAGTATACTGGCCTTCATGGCCAAGGAAAATACCCATCTCTGGTTCGCCTACGGACTTCTCGAGCACTGTACCGGCAGCGCCATGCTCAGGGATGTCTCGGATCACCTGGGCCGCTATATGCTCGGCGCCGTCATCCTCGACACCTTCTACTACAGCGCAGGCGACGACCTGGTGAGGATCTCCGAGGCCTTCCACGGGAGGGACGGCAACCCCACGAACACCACCATCCTCCGTGTCATCGATGCCGCGCGGGGGCCTGCAGACATCGCGTTCATCCTCGGGTACATCACCCACTGCGCCCTGGACATCACCTTCCACCCGGTCGTCTACTACCTTTCCGGCAACTACTACGATGACGACCGCACGAAGCGCACCGGCGCCGTCCGTCGGCACCGGCACCTGGAGACATGCCTGGACAGGGACCTCGGAAACACCCTGCGCCTCCATGAAGTGATCAGGACATCACATCTCAAGGGGCTGGTCTTCGAGGAGATCGTGGCACGGGATTTTCACACGAGCATTCGCGCCATGCGACAGGCCCTGAGGAGGCAGATCGCCTTCAACCTGTTGTTCACCAGCACGGCGGCCTATAACCTCGCGAAGCTTGCCGTCGCGACCGGCGTGCTGCGTGACCCGTCGTACCTGGGTCTCTTCTATGCCGATGTCGCGCCGCGCGAGTGCACCCCGTCGTCGATAGCGGTGGCCGACCTCATCGACGGCAGCCCGTCTGTGACCTCGGTATCCGAGCTCTTCTCCCGGGCACGCGACCTGGCCCTGACCATGCAGGAGGCGGCCTATGCCTACTGGCAGGGCACCCTTGACAGGACAGGGCTCGAACGGGTCATCCCCGGTGTGAGCCTTGACACCGGCAGGCTCGGCGCACGCGTGTCGGACATCCGCTACACCAGTCCCGACGGCGAGAACTGAGCCGACCGGGGACAAGCTTTCGAGTCGCGCAGAATCAGTACTCCGACCAGTCCTTCTGGATCCTGGGATCGTACTTGAAGGACAGGTTGAGCCTGGCGCGGAAGTCCACCACCTTGCCGTTCTCAACCTTCAGGTCGAGTTCCTTCACCCCGGCTATCCTCACGTCCTTGAGGCTCCTGCAGGCGGTCTCCACGGCGTTCCTCGCGGCATCCTCCCAGGACTTGGTACTCGACCCGATGACCTCGACCACTGTGTAGACGCTCTCGGGCATGGCCCCCCTCCTTTCCGGTCCGTGCGGACGGCACCGCACACCGATACGCGGCACGGACTGCCCGATCACTGGTGTGCACCCGTGCGTTTCGTCGGCGGCTACGGTTCATAGTAAGCGTGATCGGGGAAGAATCAAGAATGTTCGGCGTACATACCCGGGGTCAGTCCCCACCGGTCCTCTGGCGCTCACGGTCAAGTACCTTGCGGACCGTCATGGCAAGGCCTTGTGCATCGAAGGGCTTCGCGATGCACTGTCTCAGTCCCGGTCCCTTCATGGCCTTGCCGGTGACGGCCGTGCCTTTGGCGCCGCACACGATGATGGGAATGTCTTCCCTGATCTCGGAGAGCTTTTGTGCCAGCTCGTCCGCTTCCATGCCGGGCATGCCCAGATCGGCGATCACGAGATCGTATCTTTCGGGATTTGTCCTGAAGTGCTCCAGGGCGTCGTCCCCTTGGGTCTTGGTCACCACGGTGTACCCCAGGTCCTTCAGCGTCCTGTCGGCGGCCCTCACCACGGTCGCCTCGTCGTCGATGATGAGGATGGTCTCGTTGCCCCTGGCATTGGCCGTGTCCACGAGGACATCCATATCTTCGGAATCGGCCTTTACCTCGGGAAGGTAGAGGTCGAACGATGTCCCTTCGCCCGGCTGGCTCGTGCAGATGACCGTTCCCCCGTGGTCCCCGGCTATCCCGTGCACCACGGACAGGCCCAGCCCGCTGCCCCTGCCTTTGAACCGGGTGCTGAAGTATGGTTCGAAGGCCCTGTGCCGAACCTTGTGGTTCATGCCGGGGCCCGTGTCATGCACCCTCAGCACGAGGTAGGGCCCGGGCGAAAGGTCCGGGGCGACGGAGGCTGCCTCGTCATCCATGCTGACCCTTTCTATGCTCACGTTCAGGGTTCCCCCCTGTCCGGCCATGGCGTTGACGGCATTGCTGCACAGGTTCATGACTGCCTGGTGGATCAGGTTCGGGTCACCGAGGACATATCCTTCGTCGTCCAGCCGTTCCTCGATCTCGATGTTCGAGGGCAGCATCTGCCGCAGCATCTTGAGTGTCTCCCGTACCGCTTCTCCCAGCACCAGGGGGGTGAACTTCCTTTGGGCATGTCTGCTGAAGACGAGCAGCTGGTTCACCAGGTCCCGGGCCTTCTGTGCCGCCCTGCGCACCTCGTTGAGCTCGTCTTTGACCACCGTGCTGTCGATGCCGCCGGTCACGTCCCGGGAGGCCATTCTGGTGTACCCCAGGATGGTGGTCAGGATGTTGTTGAAGTCATGGGCAATGCCGCCGGCTAACGTCCGTACTGCCTCGAGCTTCTGCCCCTGCAGGGTGCGGCTTTCGCCTTCACCCTGTTCTTCCCTCTTCTTGAGCAGGGAGGAGATGTCGGTCATGATCATGACCATGCAGTCA
Source organism: Deltaproteobacteria bacterium (assembly GCA_017992605.1). Classification (GTDB taxonomy): domain Bacteria; phylum Desulfobacterota; class Desulfomonilia; order UBA1062; family UBA1062; genus MWEI01. The sequence goes on along the minus strand of JAGOOG010000001.1, from coordinate 39,730 downwards.
TGGTCATCGTAGCTCAGCGTCCTGACGGAAACGAGCACATCGACGTACTGCCCGTCCTTCCTCCGGCAGCGGTATTCGTGCCGGGATATCTCCTTCCCGTCCCTGCAGACCCTTCTGAAGCCATCGTTGTCGGTGGGGCCCGATGCCAGCTTCAGGTCGAATATGTTCTTGCCCAGGGTCTCTTCGTGTGAATACCCGGTGAGCAGGTTGAAAGCATCGTTGACATAGAGGAGGCGGAAATCGTCCCGGGAGATGATGCTGATCGCGTCGGGCAGCCTTTGGAGCGTCCTGCGGCAGCTTTCCTCGCTCTCCCTCAGGCACCGCTCCATCTCCACGTGCCGGGTGATGTCGCTGGCCCGGGAGACCATGGCCACCACCTTGCCGTCCCTCACGATGGGAACGCCACTGACCTCGGCGAACCTTTTCTGCCCGTCCTTGGTGAAGAAGCGGTAGATGTTCGGGTACACCGTCTTTCCGGAGAGGACGTGGTCCACGCTGTCGTAGGCATCATGAACATCTTCCGGGTGCACCAGCATCTCGAGTTCGTTGAAGTTCCTGCCCACGAGCTCGGCAGGGTCGTAGCCCGCGATCCTCAAGACGTTCGGCGTCACGCTCAGGACCTTGAGCGTGTTGTCATAGGAGAAAAAGATGTCGCTGCTGAGCTGGGAGTGGATGTCGATCCTTTCCTCGTATCCCCTGAGGGCTTCCTCCAGCTCTGCCATGAGCTTGCGTGCCCGATCCAGTTCTTCAGCGAGTTGCTCTCTTGTCTTCTCTTCACTGCTCATGCCACTGGTCCCATACGTTCGAAGGAGAGCTAAGCCCTCCACATTATAGTGGTATAATAACGCACATACTATCACGTGCAATAGAATATGATAAGCCTCATTATTGATGGTTTGGCCGATCTTCTAAGACCCGTCGGTATACCCTGGACATGGGGGCGCAATCCCTGCATGATAGGGAGCATATCAGGGCCCGGAAGGAATACCATGGCATTCATCCGCATGAAGGACGTCGAGGGCCTGGTGTTCGTCCCTGAAGACACCGGGGAAGCAAAGAAACATCCCTGCGCGGACTGCTACCACTGTCAGTGGTGCAGCGACAATCGCTGCACCCTGTGCCTGCAGGGGAATCGTCCCGAAAGAGAGACACGACAGCCCGAGATCATTGCGATGGACTCACTGCACAAGAAGGACAAGACCCCGTGAGTATAAGCATACCTGAGGTTCTCGGCGACCAGGTGGACAGCTTCCCGCTTTTCGCCCCACGTGACGTCCGCCAGCACACAACGGCCAGGGACATCTCGCGACACGAACTCGAATCGTTCCTGGATTTCTGTCTTGTTTTTTCCTGGAGCCGACTTACCTTGCTGGTATAGTGATGCCTTTTCATTGGGACAAAAAGGGGGTTCATGATGGATCAGTACCTGAAACTCGGGAAGAAGATCGACAGCCTTACCGCGCGGACACCGTGGAACGACACGTTCCATGACATCGTCAGGGACCTCTACAGCACCGAGGAGGCCGATGTCGTTGCCGGTATGCCCTACACCCTCTCCTCCCTGGACAGGATCTCCCGGGTTACGGGTATCGATGAGCTCCGTCTGCAGAGAATCCTGGAAGGTCTGTGCCGCAAGGGCCTCGTCATGGACATATGGAACGAGAAAGAGGCGCGCTACTATTACCTGCCTTCTCCCCTGGCCGTGGGTATATTCGAGTTCACCATGATGAGGACCGGAGAGAACCTCAACAGCAAACAGTGGGCAAAGATGTTCCACGATTACTTCGAGGCGTTTTTCCCGGCCAATTTCTCCCACGACGAAAAGGTCTCCGTTATGCGGGTCATCCCCGTGGAAGAGACTGTGGCTCCCGAGAACCATATCGAGTTCTACGATTACGAGAAGATTTCCTCCATCATAGACGGCACCGACACCTACGCCATCGGCCTGTGCTCGTGCAGGAACGAAAAGCACCTCCTGGACGAAAAGAGGTGCGACGCACCTCTGGATGGATGCAGCTCATTCGGCCTGGGTGCGGACTACATGATCAGGAACGATCTGGCACGGCAGGTGTCGAAGACGGAGATGCTGGAAAACTTCGCCAGGTCCCGGGAGCATGGCCTGGTGTTCTGTGCCTGGAATACACAGAAGAAAACCATGGCTGTCTGTCACTGCTGCAAGTGCTGCTGCAATTATCTTGCAGGCATGAACAAATTCGGCTTCACCAACTCCGTCATCACCTCCAGCTTCCTCTCGGCTATCGATACCACCCTGTGCACCGGGTGCGGCACGTGCGTGGAGGTGTGCCCGGTGAATGCGATAGGCCTGGTCTCGGCCAATGACCATGCCCACCCGAAGAGGAAAGTCGCCCGGGTCGACCCGAACCTCTGCATCGGGTGCGGGGTGTGCGCGTCCAAATGCCCCAAACAGGGTCTCTCGATGGTCAAGCGCGGCCAGCGGGTGATACACCCGGAGACGCTGTTCGAGACCACGGTGCTGGCAACCCTGGAGCGGGGGACCCTCCAGAACCAGATCTTCGACAACCCGCAGAGCCTCACCCACGAGTTCATGCGGACCTTCCTGGGCGCATTCCTGCGCCTGCCACCGGTCAAGAAGGCCCTCATGAGCGACGTGCTCCGGTCGTCGTTCCTGAGCTTCATGAAGGTGGGCGCCACCCTGCAGGGCAAGAAATGGATGACCGAGCTGTGACGGCACGGCACAATCGAACTGACCGCGGAAGCCCCGGGGAGACGTATGGACATCACCTATAGGCAGGCCCTCGAAAGCACCCTGTATTTCCTCGCGCTGATCAACCCCGCCAGCAAGATATTCCTCCTGTCCACCATGCAGCCGCAGTATACCTTCAAGGAGCTGTGGGCCGTGTCGCTGCGGTCGAGCCTGGTGGCCTTCCTCATCCTGCTCATATTGTCCGCTTCGGGTACCTATCTCCTGGTGAGAGTCTTCCATGTAGAGATCTATTCCCTGAATGTGGCCGGCGGCATCATACTCTTTCTAATAGGGCTTTCGGCCGTGACCAGGGGAAGGTTCTTCGAGGAAACGGCGTTCAGCAAGGTCTCGGAGATATCCATCGTACCCCTCGCCTCCCCCCTCATCGCGGGTCCGGGGACCATAACCGCGTCCATTTATTTTGCCTCGGCTCATGGATTTTCCATCACCATGGTCTGCGTCTCCCTGGCCCTGCTCATCAATTTTCTCATCATGCTCTCATCACTCCACATAGGTCACTGGCTCGAACGGGTGAACGCCACCGGCCCGCTGGTCAGGATCACGGGCCTCATCGTGTGCGCCGTGGCGACCCAGATGGTCTTTTCCGGCGTCGAGGAATGGGTCAGGATGCCGCACCCCTAGCCGTGCCGGTGTTTTTCTTCCACGCCCTGTCGTTTCATGGGGGTCATGTTGACTATCCCCTTGATCATATTAATTTATAGGATCAGGTTGTTGTGTTTCATTCCAATGGAATTGCCGTCGATGCGCTGGCTCACTCACGAACTTGCTGTGTGCCCATGACGTGGTGTTCCCCGGGGGACATGCCCCCGTGGACAGGCTCTGAGTTCATGACGGAACCGGTAACGTACAAGGATCAAAACAGGAGGTGACACCATGCTGTTCATGATGATCTGTTCCTGGGAACCAGGGGAAGAACGGGAAGTCAGGACGCGCAGCGTTACCTGGAAGTGGCCGGAGGACGTGAAGGTGGTCTCCGAGTACTATGACCTGCAGGGAAGGCGCACCTTCTATGTGGTCGACACCGATGCCAAGGGACTCATAGCGGCACGCGCCCCGTGGCGGGATATCATGAAGTTCGAGATCTTTCCGGTCTATCCCACGGGGCTCACCAAGGAATCTCTGACGCTGTGACGGGCTGCTCCCCCCCCCATCGGGTCGGCCAAAAGGATGTGGTTTCCCTGCCGGAAAGGAGAAAGACCATGTCAAGACTGAATCTGACGCCGGACGAAGAACATAAACTCCTGGAAGTCCTCGAGAGATACTACCCCATGCTGCGCATCGAGATCGTCAACACGGACGACCGCGAATTCCGCAGGTCTCTCAAGGAGCGCGAGGCCTTCATGAAGGAGCTGATCGAGCGCCTGAAGTCCTGAATCACGCTGCTCCCACAGGCCTGGTACACGCACCCGCGCAGGGGCAGGATGCGGGCATGCGTGAATGTCCGGGATAGTTCATGCATGCCCAGCTCTTGAACCCAACCCGCGCCTGGTTATTATTACCTCCAACGTACGGCCCGGCCGTTTTCCAGGGTCACATGGTCATGCGAAGGGAGGTGTCATGTTCTATTTTCAGCTGCTCGACCTCATCAGGGACAATGCCAACGAACTCACCAGGAGGCTCTGCAAGGACCTGCTCAGCAGGGAAGAGACCAAGGGGTACCGCACGCTCTCCGACGACGTCATCTACGACCGCGTCTTCGATGTCTACAGCAAGCTCAGTTCCTGGCTGGGCCTGGACAACCACACCACCAGCGAGGTCAGGAAGGTCTACACCGAGCTCGGCAGAAAGCGCTTCCGCGAGGGTATCCCCCTGCACGAGGTGATCCTCGCGTTCATGCTCGTGAAGAGGAACCTGTGGGAATTCATCCAGGAAAAACAGTTCCTCGAGACCACCTTCGAGATGAAGCAGGCCCTCGAGCTCAACAACAAGGTCGTGCTCTTCTTCGACAGGGTGATCTACTTCGTCTCCATGGGCTACGAGGACGAGCTCCGCAAAGGCAAGGGGTGAACACGTTCACGTAAGGTTCACACGAACACGCCCGCCATCCTCTTCTCGACAGCCTCGGCCTCACCGGCCATGCGCTCGAAGAGCTCCCTGACCGTGGGCTCGTCGTGGATCAGGCCGGTACACTGCCCCACCGGAAGCACCCCCTTGACCAGGTCGCCGTCCTCGGTGGCACGCTGGAATGCCTTGGAGGCGTTGGCCAGATAGGCAAGCTGCTTGGCGTTCTTCCACCCGGACAAGAGAACCCCGACGAAGAGCTTGACGAAAGGAAGTCTCAGCGTCTTCGCGATATCCTGTGCGTTGAAGAACGCCGCGGGAAGGTCCAGGCCCTTGCGCTGCATGCGCTCCGCCGCGTCCGTCTTGAGCACCCGGCACCACAGCCCGTCGAAACGCCGGGAATAGAGGGTCTCCGTCACGTCCTTCGCAATGGAGAGGTCCTTGAAGTTCCTGTGCAGCGGGCTTTCCTTGGTCGTCATGAGGCGGGTCCCCATGGCAACGCCCTCGGCGCCCAGCGCCAGCGCAGCGGCCACCCCACGCCCGTCGGCGATGCCGCCGGCAGCGATCACCGGGATGTTCAGCGCATCGACCAGGCTCGGGATGAGGCAGAACGTGGTGACGAACTCCCCGTGCGCGGCGGCCTCGTTGCCCGTGGCGATGACGCCGTCGCATCCGTATTCCTGGGCCCGCTTCGCATGGCGGGCGCTCACCACGGTCGCGAAGACCTTGCCGCCGTAGCCGTGAGCCTCCCTGACGATCCAGTCACCCTTGCCCAGGGCGAAGTTGATGACCGGCACCTTCTCCTCGAGGAGGACCCGTGCGTTTTCCGTTGCACCCGGGAAGAGCAGGGATGCGTTGGCGCCGAACGGCCTGTCCGTGAGTTCGCGTATCCTGCGGATCGAGGCCCGTGTCGTGTCCCTGTCGAGGGGACCCGTGGCGAGTATGCCCAGGCCTCCTGCATTGGAGACCGCCGCCACCATCTCGGGTACGCTGATCCAGCTCATGCCGGAAAGGAAAATGGGGTAGTCGATGCCCAGCATCTCGGTGACTCTCGTCTTCATCGTGTCCTCCAGGTCCGTCTCTTTTCATGACTCATCATGGTTTTCTAGAAACCCTCCATGCGGGCGATGGTCCCGGACATGACCTCGTGCGCGCATCTCGGGAATAGTGCGAGAAACCTCACCTCTTCCTGAACATCTCATGTACCGCGACCGGGGACCAGGGATGCGGGGACGTCCACCACCCGTGCCCGGAGATACTCGCCCAGGGTCTTGGCCTGGGGGTCCATGCGCAGCGATGCAGCCGCGCCCTCGCCCAGGATGCCCCTGATGTAGAAGTTCAGGGCCAGCAGGTTGGGAAGCTCGTAGCGCTCGATCTCGTAGGGGGCCAGGTCAGGAAGCATGGCCTTGAGCCTGTCCGTCTCCAGGAAACTCCGCAGGAACGCATAGGCCTCGGGGGTCTTTGCCCACACGCCGAGGTTGGCGTTCCCTCCCTTGTCTCCCGAGCGGGCGGCGAAGACCCTGCCGAAGGGGACCCTGACCATTTCGCCGCCCGGTGCGGCAGGGATTTTCACCTCCGGCGGGTGCGGGGCAGAGAAGCCGCCGGACGGCTGCGTCGCCTCCACCGTGAACTCCTGCTCGCCGATCACCACCTTCTGGCTGACCAGACCGCTTGAAACCAGGGCCGGCCAGTACACGATGGCCGGCGTCCCCTTGGCAGGAGGCGCTGTGGCGGTGAACCCCGGTATGTTGGCCAGGGCGAGTTCGACGACCTTCGACGAGATCTTGTCCACTTTCTTCTGGTCCTGGTCCAGCACCGTGATGCGCAGGTAGGCAAAGGCCTCCTCGTTGGTGGCCGGGTCTTCCTTGTCGGAGCGGACGAGCTGCACGCTGCACACCTTGAACTGCTCGCGTCCGCCGATGGCGTCGAAGAGGGCCTCCTCCATGATGCGGGCCTTCTTGTCGATGTCCAGTCCGGTCAGGATCACGGTCATGGAGTTGCGGTACCCTGCCAGGGTATTGATGCAGACCTTGGTGGTCGGCGTGGGGGGTTCCCCCTTCACGCCCTCCACCTTCACCCGGTCCGGTCCTTCCTGGGAGATGGCGATGGTGTCGAACCGGGCCACCGCATCCGGGGTCAGGTAGGCGGGCTCCCTGATCTCGTAGAGGAGCTGGGCCTTCACCGTGTCCACGGACACGAGGCCACCGGTTCCCGGGTGTTTGGTGATGATGAACGACCCGTCGCCGCTTATCTCCGCGATGGGGAAGCCTACCCTGCGGAAATCCGGGACCTCGTCGATGAACGAGAAGTTGCCGCCCGTGGCCTGGGCCCCGCACTCGATGATGTGGCCGGCCGTGGAGGCACCTGCGATGCGGTCCCAGTCGTCCCGCTTCCATCCGAACCACCAGGCCGCCGGGCCGACCACGACCGAGGCGTCTGCGATGCGGCCGCCCACGACGATGTCAGCACCCTCCTCGAGGGCCCTGACGATGCCCCAGCACCCGAAGTAGGCGTTGGCGGATATGGTCATGGCCTTGGAGTCCTTCAGGACGGTCCCCTTGTCCAGGTGGGTGAACTCCTCTCCGGCGGCCTGGAGCTCGGCGAGGCGCGGCATGAGGTCGTCCCCCTCGATGTATGCGATCTTCGGGTTCAGGCCGAGATTATCGGCGATCTTCTTCAGCTCCGTGGCCAGGCCCTTCGGGTTCAGGCCACCGGCATTGGCAACCACCCGGATCCGCCGGTCCAGGCACTCGCCCATGACCTGTTCCATCTGCCGCAGGAAGGTCGGAACGTAGCCGCCGTTCGGGTCCTTCATCTTGGACCTGAAGAGGATGGCCATGGTGAGCTCGGCCAGGTAGTCGCCGGTGAGGAAGTCGATGGGGCCGCCCGTGACCATCTCCTTTGCCGCGCTCAGGCGGTCCCCGAAGAACCCGCTGCAGTTGGCGATGATAACCCTGTCAGTGCCCTTTCGATCGTTCGTGCCCATGGCTCCTCCTCACCTGCCCCTGAAGACCGGGCTGCGCTTCTCGATGAAGGCCGTGATGCCCTCCCGGGCGTCCTCGGTGGAGGCGACCTCGGCGATCTTGTCCGACAGGTAGTCCAGGGCCTCTTCCAGGTCCATGCCTTCGGCTGCCTGGAAGGCCTCCTTGCCGATCTTGATGCCGATGGGGCTCCTGGCAGCGAGGCTCTTCAGCACATCACCCACGGCACCGTCCAGGCCGGCTGCGGGCACCACCCTCGTGATCAGGCCCATGGCGTGGGCATCGGCCGCCTTGATCCGATCCGCCAGCAGGATCATCTCCATGGCCTTCTTCCGGGGTACGTTGCGGAAGATGAGCGCACCGATCATCATGGGCCACAGGCCCACGTTGACTTCGGGTGTGCCGAACCAGGAGTCGTCGCTGGCGATCACGATGTCGCAGGCCAGCATGAACCCCATGCCGCCTGCCAGGCAGAACCCCTTCACGCGGGCCACGGTCGGCTTCGGGAAGGTGGCGAGCCGCTTAAGCAGGTCGGCATACCGTGCGAAGACCTTCCTGCCGTCGGTGGACAGGCCGTCACCCAGCTGTGCCCCCGTGCAGAATGCCTTTTCTCCCGCACCGGTGACCAGCACGGCCCGCACCTCCGGGTCGCTCTGGGCCCTGTCGAGGTAGTCGTGGAAGAGGCCTACGGCCTCGGGCGTGATGGCGTTGCGCTGCTGCTCGCGGTTTATCGTGATGTATGCCGTGTTGTTCTCGACCCGGTAGAGAAGGTGGTCGTCGGACATATGCGCTTCCTCCTTACTGATATTCCATGTAATTCCTTCCTAACCTCTTCATCTCGAGCATTCCGGGTCTTTTTGCCGGAATGCTTGAGATGAAGAGGCCAGCGCCGGAGGCGCTGCAAACTCTCCGCTCACTCCTGTTCCTGCGCCGCCTCTTCCTTCTCGATGTTCACGAGGATCTCGCCGGGCATGACCTTGTCTCCCTCGGCCACGTTGACCTTGAGAACCGTTCCGGCAAAGGGCGCCTGGAGCGTGGTCTCCATCTTCATGGCCGAAACCACCACGACGCCTTTCCCCTTTTCCACGCGGTCGCCCTCTGCCACCAGGATGCGGACCACCACCGACGGCATGGGCGGGGTCACCTCCTGGGGGAGGTCCTTGAGCCCTTTCCTGCGTGGGCCTGCCTGGGCGAGGGCATCGGCGTCCTGAACGAGCCAGGTGGTGCCGCCCACGTTGACGAGCTTGCCCAGGGGGTCGTCGGCCAGGTACACGTTCATGCCCTGGCCTGAGACCACCAGGTGGATGTGATTGGGCGAGATCACGGTGAAGCGTGCCTCGAACCGGTCGTTGCCAAGGGCTGCGGACAGCGTTCCGTCATCCTTGAGATCGCACTGAACAGGTACGTCTTTACCCGCTATCTTCAGGTTATAGTTCATGGCTCGTCTCCGTCACGGTCTGAAATGGCCCAGGGTCTTCCACGGCGAACTCGCCTCGGCATCTGCCTGCACGCCCTTTGCAGGTTTCCTCTTCCCCGCGAGCTGGTCGATGACATATGCCAGGCCCACCAGCGATGCGTCCTTCGTCCCGGGCTGCCAGTCGGCAAAGTGTGTGTCGAGGAAATCGGTGTAGGTGTCTCCTTTCACGAAGGCCTCGGACCGGAGCACATCGATGAGGAACGGTATGGGCGTCAGAACCCCGAGGATCACGTAGTCGTGCAGCGCCCTGATCATCCGTTCCAGGCAGGCCTTCCTCGACCCGGCGTGCACGATGAGCTTGGCCAGGATCGGGTCGTATTCCATGGGCACGGTGAAACCTGAATACACGCCGGAGTCGTTCCTGATGCCGGGCCCCCGGGGTTCCTTCACGAAGTGGATCCTGCCCGGTGACGGCATGAACGCGCTCAGCGGGTCCTCCGCATAGATGCGGCACTCGATGGCGTGGCCCCTTCCCACGATGTCGGACTGGGAGAGCCCCAGGGGACTGCCCGCAGCGATCTCGATCTGCAGGCGCACCAGGTCGATGCCCGTGATCGTCTCGGTTATGGGGTGCTCCACCTGGAGACGGGTGTTGACCTCGAGGAAGTAGAACTTCCCTTCCTGGTCGAGGAGGAATTCCACGGTCCCTGCATTGACATACCCTGATGCCCTTGCGGCTGCGACGGCGGCCTTTCCCATTTCTTCGCGGAGCCGGGGGGTCAGCGCGGGAGACGGCGTCTCCTCGATGATCTTCTGGTGCCTGCGCTGGATGGAGCACTCGCGTTCCAGGAGATGGATCACGTTCCCCTGGGTGTCGGCCAGCACCTGGAACTCCACGTGGCGGGGCTTGTCGATGTACTTTTCGAGGTAGATGTCGGGGTTTCCGAAGGCGCTCTTCGCCTCACGCGAGGCCGACATGCACGCATCCTCGAATTCCTTCGGGTCGCGGACCACCCGCATGCCCTTGCCGCCTCCCCCGCCGGCGGCCTTGATGAGAACCGGGTAGCCGATCCTCTCTGCCTCTTTCGCGAGCTTTGTGGTGTCACCCTCGGGGTTCATCATGCCCGGGATGACCGGCACCCCGCTGCCCTGCATAGTCCGCCGGGCCACGGTCTTGTCTCCCAGGTCGCGGATGGCCTTGGCCGGCGGCCCGATGAAGACGATTCGTTCTTTCTCGCATCGCTCCGCAAAGGAGGCATTCTCCGCCAGGAACCCGTACCCGGGGTGAATGGCCCGGGCCCCGGTCGCCTGTGCCGCCTCGATGATCCTGTCCACGTTGAGGTAGCTCTCCGATGGTTCGGCCGGGCCGAGGAGCACTGCCTCGTCCGCCTCCAGCACGTGCAGCGCCTCGCGGTCCACCCCGGAATAGACAGCCACTGTTTTGATGCCCATCTCGCGGCAGGTCGCCATGATGCGCACTGCAATCTCTCCACGGTTGGCGATGAGGATCTTGTCGAACATAGGTGTCTTCCTCTCTACATCCTGAATATCCCGAATCCCACCCTGTCATCCCTCAGCGGCGCGTTCAGAGCCGCCGAGATGGCGAGCCCCAGGACGTTTCTCGTGTCCACGGGGTCGAGAATACCGTCATCCCACAGGTTCGCGGTGCTGTAGTAGGCATCGCCCTGCGCCCTGGCGGCGTCCACGATGGGCTTCCGGATGAGGTCCTCCTCATCCGGGGTCATGGGGGGAAGTCCCGCCTTGGCGTTCTGGTCGTTCTTGAGCGTGATGAGCACGCCTGCGGCCTGCTCGCCTCCCATGACGCCGATCTGGGCGTTCGGCCACATCCACAGGAACCGCGGTGAGTAGGCCCGGCCGCACATGCCGTAGTTGCCGGCCCCGAACGACGCGCCCACGATGACCGTGAATTTCGGCACCGTGCTGGTCGAAACGGCGTTGACCATCTTGTGGCCGTCCTTGGTGATGCCGAGTCTCTCGTACTGGCGGCCGATGATGTAGCCGTTGATGTTCTGCAGGAAGAGCAGCGGGATGCCCCGCCGGTCGCAGAGCTGGATGAACTGGGTGGCCTTGAGCGAGCTGTCCGAGAACAGGATCCCGTTGTTCCCCAGGATGCCCACGGGGTAGCCGTGGATGGAGGCGAACCCGCACACGAGGGTTGGCCCGTAGAGCTCCTTGAACTCGAGGAACTCGCTGCCGTCCACCATGCGCGCGATGATCTCGCGGCAGTCGTAGGGCACCTTCAGGTCCCTGCTCACGATCCCGTAGAGCTCCCTGGGTTCGTAGATGGGAGGCCTTGGCTCGCGCATGGTGAGCTTCGCCTTCTCGTTCATCGGCAAGGCCTTTACGATCTTGCGCACGATGGATATGGCGTGGGCGTCGTCCTCAGCGAAGTAGTCTGAAACGCCCGACTCGATGCAGTGTACCTCTGCACCGCCCAGCTGGTCCGCGGTCACCTCCTCGCCCGTGGCGGCCTTGACAAGCGGCGGGCCTCCCAGGAAGATGGCCCCGGTCCCCTTGACGTGCACCACCTCGTCGGACATGGCCGGTACGTAGGCCCCGCCTGCCGTGCACAGACCCATGACCGCGGTTATCTGGGGTATGCCCATCTTGGAGATGACGGCCTGGTTGTAGAAGATCCGGCCGCCGTCGTCGACGTCCGGGAAGATCTCGGACTGCAGGGGCAGGTACGCACCGGCCGAGTCGAGAAGGCTCACCATGGGCAGCCTGTTCTCCATGCAGATGGTCTGGCACCTGAGGTTCTTCTTGACGCCCATGGGGTAGACTGCGCCGCCCTTGATCATGGCGTCGCTGGCCACCACGAGCACCTCGTGGCCTTCCACGATGCCGATGCCGGCCACCAGGCCTGCCGCGTGGACCTTGCCGTCGTACATGCCCCGGGCTGCCAGCGGCGCGATCTCGAGAAACGGGGTGTTCCTGTCCAGGAGCATGTCGAGCTTGGTACGAACAGGGAGCTTGCCCTGTTTCTTCAAACGGTCGACGTCCTTCTGGGGCCGTTCCTCCCTCGCCTTTCTCAGCTCCTCCTTGAGATCTGCCACGAGGAGCTCCATGGCCTCGAAGTTCCGCTTGTACTCGTCCGAGTTGGTGTCGATACGGGTTTCAATGACGTCCATGGCTCTGCCCTCTTGGTTTTAGAGACTCACGTTTGTTTCAGTCTTATCTACATCCGCCCCGTTGAACCCCATCAAAATGATTATCACTCCAAGCAAGCCAGATTTAAATGGGGTCGTTAAATGGGGTCGCGTTAAATGGGGTCGGAGTCGTTTTTTATAGTCAAAATTCTCAATCCTTCTGGTCGTATGGTATGAAAAATCGACTCTGACCCCATTTTCCGCTGACCCCATTTTCCGCCATTTTCCGAAGCTCATCAGCATAACCATCTCTCCCCTCGGGCAGATGACGATTCCGAGGGGTTCAAATCTTTCGCCCAGAGCGCTCATGCCGTCACGAACCTGTCGAGCTCCTGCTGAGAGATCTCCTGCCTGAGCATCTCGGAGGTCCTCTCGCAGATCTCGCCGAACTTGGCGTCGCGGTAGAGACGCTCCATGTCGGTGCCTGCGAGGTACCCGTGGCCGGCAAAGATCTGCATGCCCCAGTTCACGATCTTCGTCGCGGCCTCGCCGGCAAAGAGCTTGGCGCACGATGCCAGAACATCGGCTTCGCGGTCACCGGTGTTGAAGCCCCAGGCCGCCCGCAGGGCGAGCATCCTGCCGAGGTCGTTGTAGGCGAACATGTCCGCCAGCTTGAAGCCTACATCCTGGAACATGCCGATCTTCCGTCCGAAAGCCATCCTCGCCTTGGCGTGAGCCGTGGATATCTCCATGCAGGCCATCCCGATGCCGACGCTCAACGCAGCCATCCCGACAGCACCCATGGCCATGAGGCGCTTCATCTGCCCGAGACCCTGGCCGGGCACGTCGCCGAGAATCCCTGCCGAAGCGCACCCGTCCAGCGTCACCGATGCCAGAGGGGCGCCCTTCAGGCCCATCGTTTCGACCCGGTGGCCGACGCTGAGACCCTCCGCCTTCTTCTCGACGAGGAAGAGGCTCATGCCCGAATCCGGACCTGCCGGACGGTCATGCCAGGCAAGCACGAGGAAGAGGTCCGCCATGGGGGCATTGACCACGATGTCCTTGGTGCCGCTGAGCAGCCATGTCCCGTGGTCCTCCCGAGCGGTGGCGGTGATCCCGGCCATGTCGGTGCCCGCCTGGTCCTCGGAGTAGGCCAGCGCGCCGACGGTCTCGCCGCTCAGAAGACCCGTGAGACAGCGGTCCTTCTGGGCCTTGGTTCCGAAAAGCCTGATTGCGCCCGCGCACAGGAACGTGCTCGCACGCATGCTGATGAAGGTGGCCGGGCACGCCCTGGCGGTCGCCTCCCCGACCAGGTACAGCGTGACCAGGTCCATCCCGTCGGGCCCATGGCCGGCGGCCAGCCACCCCGCTCTCCCGAGCCTTTTCAGGTTGTCCCTCATGAGGGCATCCTTCTCCCGGGCAGGACTGCGTTCCAGCTTCGCTGCCCGTGGTGCGATCTCTGCCGAGCAGAAAGCAGCAATGTCCTGCTCCAGCTTCACCTGGTCCGCTGAAAGCTGATAATCCATCGTGTAAACCCCCTTTCAGGACCGGTTACATCATCATGATCCTGGAGACGATCATGCGCATGATATCCGACGTACCCCCGCCGATGGCTGCCAGCTTGGAGTCGCGGAAGTTCCTCTCCACCGGGTATTCGTGCATGAAGCCGTACCCCCCGAACACCTGCACCGCTTCCGATGCCATTTCGAAGCCGCGGTCGCCGGCGTAGACCTTGCTCACCGCAGCCTGCAGCGGGTTGAGCATCTGGCCGCGGTCCTTGGCGGATGCGACCCGGTAGATGGCCAGACGCGCGGCCTCGATGAAGACCTTCATGTCGGCGATCCGGTGCTGGATGGCCTGAAAGCTCCGGATGGGACGGTTGAACTGGTGCCGTTCGTTGGCATAGCGGGCGCAGGCGTCCAGGTTGAACAGGGCCGCCCCGAGCATGGGCGACAGGAGGGTGCACCGGTCCCACTCGACGCCGGAGAGCGCGATGATCCAGCCCTTTCCCTCGCCTCCCAGCACGTTGGTCTCCGGCACCTCGCAGTCCTCCATGATGACCTCCGAGGTGGCCGAGCACTTGCATCCCATCTTGTGGAAGGGTGTGCTCGTAGACAGACCCGGCGTCCCCTTCTCGACGATGAAGGCGGTGATTCCCTCGTGCTTCCTTGCCCGGTCGACGTTGGCGAACACCACGTAGACATCCGAGACCGGCGCGTTGGTGATGAAGGTCTTGGTGCCGTTGAGGATGTAACGATCACCCTTCCTGAGGGCCGTGGCCCTCATCGACGCCGCATCGGATCCCGAACCCGGCTCGGTGAGCCCCATGCAGCCGATCCACTCACCGGAGGCAAGCTTGGGTACATAGTTCTTCTTCTGCTCGTCCGTCCCGAAGGTGAAGATGTTGTGCGCACACAGGTAGGTGTGCGCCCCCCACGCGAGCAGGCTGCCGCCGTCCACACCGGCATGCCCGAGGGCCTCCCCGGCCAGGCAGCAGGTGACGATGTCCGCCCCCGATCCGCCCAGCTCTTCGGGGAAAGGCAGGCCGAAGATGCCGAACGAGGCGAGCCTGTTCCATATCTCGAAGCTGAATTCACCCCTGAGATCGGCCTCCTCGCACAGCGGCGCCACCTCGTCGCGCCCATAGCGATAGACCGTCTCCCTGAAGAGCTTCTGTTCCTGTGTGAGCGTGAAATCCATCGAACCCCCTCTCCTTCCCGGGTCAGGTTTGCTGCCGGCACAGAATCATTCATAACAACTTTCAGTCAGTTTTACTACTATCAGTAGCATGTAAACCATGAGTTAACTCTTTGTCAACACGGTTGTAGCCTTCAGCCGTCGAATGATCCCGCCAAGTCAGTATTCGCCTCGTTTCTCCTTGACATCCGCGGCTCCAGGTGTTCTTATTGCTGAACTTCGAGTAGCTTTATTACCTGTGGTTGTTTGCGTGAACGGTATCGAAGCAGGAAGGGAAAAGCGATGCACGGACACCGGGAAGTGATCCGACAGAGAAAGAAGAGGGAAAAGGACCAGCGCATACAGGGGATCCTCTCCGCAGCGAAGAAGGTCTTCTTTTCCAAGGGATACCTGAAGACCACCATGGACGAGATCGCCTTCGAGGCGGAGGTCAGCAAGCCCACCATATACCAGTACTTCAGGACCAAGGACGAGCTCTACTCGGCCCTCATGCTGCCCTTCCTGGAGGAGTTCGGCTCTCAGTTCGAGAAGATCGCAATGAAACTCGACGCCGGCAGGTATGCAAACGGCAGAACACTGGTGAAGGACTTCTTCAGGGCCTTCGCGAAGAGCTACGAAACCTCCCCGGACTCACTCAGGGTGGCCAACTCCTTCTTCCAGCAGTCGGACCTCATCAACGAGCTGAACGAGGACACCAGGCTCTCCATCAGCAGCCTCGGCAGGCACGACTTCGAGCTGGCCAGGGGCCTGCTCGACAAGGCCATGGCCCAGGGCCTCATCAGGAAGATGAGCGCCTATGCCCTGTCGGACATCATCTGGGGCCTGCTCCTGGGCATCACCCAGGTCATGGACATGAAGGCCACCAGGCATACCAAGACCGAGAAATACCTCAAGACCACCCTGTCCGCGGCGGAGAAGCTCCTGGCGGATGCCATCGTGCCGAATCAGGACCCCTGAGCGACCACCCTCGCGGTCCATCAAGCACGATGCGGCAGTGAATCCCATGGTTGCCAATACACCCGTTCTTCATTAAGATGTCCTGGAATTTCTGAACAAGGAAGGTCATTTGAACAGAAAGGTACTCATTTCTCTGTTCCTCGGGCTGGTGTTCTCGGGTGTCGCCATAGCCGTCTCCTTCAGAAACATTCCCGTCACAGAGCTCTTCGACTATATCGGGACCATCAACTTCTGGTGGATCGTCCCTTCCACGGCCCTCGGGCTGTTCACCTATTTCATCAGGGCCCTGAGGTGGCAGGTTATCCTGAACCCGGTCAAGAGAATCGGCTTCTGGCATGCCTTCCATCCCCTCGTCATCGCCTTCGCGATCAACTGCATCCTCCCCGGTCGCCTGGGCGAACTCGCCAGGCCTGCCATCCTGTACAGGAGGGACCGGGTGGAGTTCTCCAAGGTGCTCGCCACCGTCGCCGTGGAACGGATCTTCGACATGGCGACCCTGCTGCTCCTCTTCATACTCCTCATGGGCAGCGTCACCATAGACCCGTCCCTGAGCATTTCCTTCGGCCGGTATGAACTGAACAGGGCCACGCTCGTCTCCATACAGCAGAAGTCCATCATGGCCGGTCTCCTCCTGCTCGCCGGCACCCTCATGCTCATGGTCCGACCCACCAGGGCCCTGATGGGGCGCGTCATCTCATGGCTGCCCCACCTGCTCTTCCTTGTCCCGGCCAGGCCCAGGAGGCGCATGTCGGAAAGGCTGCACGTCCGCACCCAGGCCATCCTCGACAACATCGCCCATGGCTTCGAGGTGCTCCGGACCCCTTCGAAGATACTGTCCTGCTCGCTGCTGTCCCTGGGTGTGTGGCTCGTGACCTACATGGCGTTCTCCATCTTTCTGTTCGGGTGCACAGGGGTCGACCTCACGTTCCTCCAGGCCTCTGCGGCCTTCACCATCATGTGTTTCTTCATCGTCCTGCCCTCGGTCCCCGGATACTGGGGCCTCTGGGAGGCAGGCGGCATCTACGGGCTGATGATCTTCGGGGTTCCCCGCATGGAGGCGGCCGGGCTGACGCTGACCTTCCACTTCTTCGCCATTGTCCCCCTCATCCTGGTCGGGATCCTCTCCGGGTGGGTCACGGGGGTGAACCTCATGCAGGCCGGCCTCCACGCCAGGGAGATGGCGGGCGAAGACGCTTCCCGCTGATCGCCCCAGGCGTCAACGGATCACTCGGCAGACCCGCTGCCGGATTGCAGGACGTTCCTGACGTAGAGCGCTTCGAACTGGAGTGACTGCCGACGGTGCTCCTGGGCGAGGGCCCGGAAGGTGGGATCGAGGGTCTTGATAGAGATCTCGCGCTCCTGGAGGGACTGGAGCCAGGTGAGGAACTGGAGTGATTTCAGGTCCGCCAGTTTGACGAGCTTCCTTTCCGGGATGCGGATTCCCTCCCATGCGTTCTTCAGCCTGACCACTCTCGCCCGGACATCCTGAACATCACCGAGGAGCTTTCCCCTGAGCTCCCTCATCTTCTCCTTGTGCACCTTGCGCCTCACAGGATCGTCGAACCCCTCGAGGCCCTCTGCGAGGGCATCGTCGAGGTCCGTGACCTCGGCCTCCCTGTCCCCGAGCCAGGCGAGGCTGGTGAAGAAACGGCGCAGGGTATCCCTGTGCAGTTCGGCATCGAGGGCGCTCGCCGTGCCGGTCTCTATGGCGCCCACCTCTGACAGGGCCACAGGTTCGCCGCCCTCGCAGAGGTGGAGCATGGACCGCTCGATCCAGTAGCATTGGGTGCGGACAGTCGCGTCTGCTCGGGTGATGAGGTAGTCGGCGCGGATCGGGCCCGGGACTGCGAGGCAGGCGATGAACAGGACCGCAGCCATGCCAGCCCGCGCGGAGAGGTGAAGCTTCGTGCCGCCCATGAGACCGGCCTACTGCCGGAGCGTGATCCCGAGGTCGTCCCTGAGCGAGGCGACGATCCTGTCCTGCCATCTGGAGATCATGGCATCCTCCAGGGTGCGCTCATCGGACTGATAGGTGATGCGGATGGTGACGCCCTTCTTGCCCGTCGGCAGCTTGTCGCCCAGGTACACGTCCACGGCCGCCACCTGCCTGATTTCCCTGATGCCCTTGGACTGGATGCCCGCGACGATGTCCGCGTAGCAGACGTTCTCGTCCACGACCAGGGAGAGGTCCCTCCACGTGGAGGGGAACTTGGGGATCTCCCTGAGGCCCTCCCAGCGCCTGACCAGGACGGGCTCCAAGAGGACCTCGAGGACGAGGATCTCGTCGTCGGTGTCCATGAGCCCGAGGATGTCCGGGTGGACGCTGCCCACGGTTCCGATGATGGAACCGTCGAGGACGATGTCGGCCTGGCATCCCGGTTTCAGGTGGCCGTTGTTCGACGGTTTCAGCTCCATGGGCCCGAGCAGTGACTCGGCGATACCCTTGATGTCGTAGAAGTCGACGGGCCTGCCCTTCTCCGACCAGTGCGGGTCGAACCGCATGCCTGAAAGGGCTATGCCGAGGCGCCTGACCTCGTCGGGCAGCTTGCCGCCCGGGCCGGTGTGGAAGGTCTTCCCGATCTCGAACAGCGAGATGTCCCGCGCCTGGAGCTTCCTGTTCCGCTCGACCACGGCGACCAGCCCCGGGACGATGGAGGTCCGCATGATCTTCATCTCTTCAGAGATGGGATTGAGCAGCTCCAGGGCCTCGCCCGGGAAGAACGCCATCCACCGGGGCGCGATGAACGAGTAGGTGATGACCTCGGTGAGTCCCATGGCGGCGAGTGCCACCCGCAACTCCGTGAGGCCTTTCTCTTCGGGGATTCCGTCCATGGGCTTGAAGGTCGGCAGGTCCGGGGAAACCTTGTCCATGCCGTACACCCTGATGAACTCCTCCACGAGGTCGATCTCGCGGCCCAGGTCGTGCCGGAACGCGGGAACGCCGATGGTCCAGCCGTCTCCGGCGTCCTGGATTTCGCAGCCCAGACCCGTGAAGATGCGCCGCACGTCACCGGCATCGATGCCGTCTATGCCGAGCACCTTCCGGAGGTACGACATCCTGAGCTTCACGTGGCGCTTTTCCAGGGTCATGTGGTTCACGTCGATGACTCCCCGGTATACCCGCGCACCGGCGTAGCGCACCATGAACCAGGCAGCCCTGTTCGCGGCATCGACCTGGACGGCCGGGTCGATACCGCGTTCGAAGCGGTATGAAGCCTCGGTGGAGAGCCCGAGTCCCCTGGACGTCTTCTGTATGCCGGCAGGGTCGAAGAACGCGCTCTCGAGCACCACGCTCGTGGTGGTGGGGAGCACCTCCGAGTTCTCGCCTCCCATGACGCCGGCGAGCGCCACGGCCTTGGCCTTGTCGCAGATGAGCAGGTCGTCCGCCCTGAGCCGGCGCTCTACCGAGTCAAGGGTGACGAAGGTCTCGCCTTCGGCGGCCTTGCGCACCACGATGCCGCCGCCGTCGATGAGCGTTGAGTCGAAGGCGTGCAGAGGCTGGCCGTACTCGAGCATGACGTAGTTGGTGATGTCCACCACGTTGCTGATGGCCCTCACGCCCGACTGGAAGAGGCGTCTGCGCATGGCAAACGGGCTCTTGCCTATCTTGACGTCGTTCAGGTACCGCGCGGCATACCGCGGGCATCCTTTTGTGTCGACGATCTCGACGGTCAGGACCGATTCGATGGCAGCGGCGTCTTCGGCGATGGAGAATGCAGGCATCTTCAGCTGCGTCCCGAAGAGCGCCGCCAGTTCCCTGGCCACGCCCATGACGGACAGGCAGTCACCCCGGTTGGGCGTCACGTTCACGTCCAGGACCCAGTCCTCAAGGCTTAGCGCGTCGACCAGGGCTTCTCCCGGCCTGGTCTCGACGTCGAATTCCATGATGCCGGTGTGATCGTCGGTGAGTCCCAGCTCGCGCTCCGAGAGCAGCACGCCGAAGGACTCCTCGCCGCGGATCTTGGCCTTCTTCACGAGCATGCCCGGGCCCAGGTCGCACCCCACGGGGGCGAAGGCGCTCATCATGCCGGAGCGGGTGTTGGGCGCACCGCAGACCACCTGGAGCGTTTCGGTACCCGTGTCCACGGTGCAGAGGAACAGCTTGTCCGCATTGGGGTGTTTCTTCGCCTCCACGACGCGGGCGCAGACGACCTCGCGCGGCACGGTCTGGTGCACGACCTCCTCCACCTCGGTGCCGCTCATGGTGAGCGCGGATGCGGCAGCTGCCGCATCGACGTCGAGGTCGACGAATTCCTTGATCCAGCTGTAGCTGATCTTCATCTCGCTCCCTGTCAGGCGAACTGGCTCAGGAACCGCAGGTCCGAGTCGTAGAAGAGCCTGATGTCGTCGATGCCGTACTTGATCATGGCGATGCGCTCCACCCCCATGCCGAAGGCGAAGCCGGTGACCTTCTCCGGGTCGATGCCGACGAACCGGTATACCTCCGGGTCCACCATGCCGCTGCCCAGGATCTCGAGCCAGCCCGTGTTCCCGCACACCCTGCAGCCTGCGCCCTTGCAGATGATGCAGCCCATGTCCACCTCGGCCGAAGGCTCGGTGAACGGGAAGAAGGACGACCGGAACCGCAGGGGAATGTCCGGGCCGAAGCACTTGTGGGCGAATTCGTAGAGCACCCCCTTGAGGTGGGCCAGCGTGATGCCCTCCTCCACCCAGAGTCCCTCGACCTGGTGGAACATGGGGCTGTGCGTGATGTCGAAGTCGCACCGGTAGACCTTGCCCGGGGCGATGATGCGCACCGGCAGGCCCTGGGCCTCCATCACCC
The DNA here is from genome assembly GCA_017992605.1 of Deltaproteobacteria bacterium. Lineage (GTDB taxonomy): Bacteria > Desulfobacterota > Desulfomonilia > UBA1062 > UBA1062 > MWEI01. Next base: position 19,038 of record JAGOOG010000001.1, on the reverse strand, counting down.
GGATCTGCACCGGGGAGGTGTGCGTCCGCAGGAGGGTGCCTTTGCTGAAGTAGAAGGTGTCCTGCATGTCGCGGGCGGGATGGTTCTCGGGCATGTTGAGCGCCTCGAAGTTGTGGTAGTCGTCCTCCACTTCGGGGCCGGAGGCGATCTGGAACCCCAGGTGGCGGAAGATGTCCTCGATCTCCTCCATGACCTGGTTGATCACGTGGATGGACCCCCGCCTGAGCACCCTGCCCGGCAGGGTCACGTCGATGCCCGTGGCGGCCTGTTCCGAAGCCAGGGCTGTGGATTTCTCCTCGAGGGCCTGTTCCATGAAGGCCTTGAGCTTGTTGGACAGGGCGCCCATGCGCGGGCGCTCCTCGGCGCCGAGCGATCCCATCTGGCGCAGAACGGCCGTGAGCCTCCCCTTGCGGCCCAGGTACTGGATCCTCAGAGGCTCGACCTCTTCGGGCTTATGGATTTTTTCCAGGTCCTGACTGAACTGCCTTTGGAGTTCTTCGAGCTGTTTTTCCATTATGCCTTGGATACTGATTCGACAATCGAGGTGAATCCCTTGGGGTCGGTGACTGCGAGGTCAGCCAGCACCTTCCGGTCGAGTTCCACGCTCGCAGCCTTCAAGGCATGGATGAACTTGGAATAGGTCGTGCCCCGGTTTCTCAGGGCGGCGTTTATCCTGGCGATCCACAGACGCCTGAAATCCCTCTTGCGGTTGCGCCTGTCACGATAGGCAAAGGCAAGGCCCCTGTTCATCGCCTCCTGGGCGACCCTGACCAGGTTCCGCCGGCCCCCGTAGTATCCCTTCGTGAGCTTGTGGACCCGCACCCTCTTCCTCTTTCCCACTACACCACGTTTTACTCGCATGATCCCTACCTCTTACAGATACGGCAGCATCTGCCTGACGCCGGCAATGTTCGCGGAGTCGACCAGGCCCGACCTCCTCAGCTTCCTCTTCTGCTTGGTGGTCTTGCAGGACAGGAGGTGACGCGCATACGCCTTGTTCCTCTTCACCTTGCCCGTTCCGGTCGCCTTGAACCTCTTGGCTGCACTCCGATTGGTCTTCAGTTTCATTGTCCGCTCCTTGTATCTACTTCGGGGCCAGCATCATCACCATGGTGCGGCCTTCCGACTTGGGCTCGGCCTCGGTCACGGCAAGATCCCCCAGGTCGGCACGGACCCTGTTGAGCATTTCCAGGCCCTTGCCCATGTGGATGATCTCCCTGCCCCTGAACCGCATCACGACCTTCACCTTGTTCTTCTCTTCCAGGAACCGCTGTATGTGCTTGAGCTTGAACTGATAGTCGTGCTCGTCGGTCTTGGGCCGGAACTTGATCTCCTTGATGACGATGACGGTCTGCTTCTTCCTGGCCTGTGCCTCGCGCTTGGACTTCTCGTACTTGTACTTGCCGTATTCCATGATACGGCAGACCGGAGGAGTCGCCTGCGGGGCCACTTCGACCAGGTCCATGCCATGTTCCCGTGCTGCATTCACGGCCGCAGGTACGGTCATGATGCCGAGCTGCTCTCCGTCGGGTGAGATGACCCTCACGCTCTCGGCCATGATGCGCTCGTTGACCCGGATCCTGTCCTTGTCGTCTTGTCGAAAGCCGAACTTGCCTATGCGACCCTCCCCGAAAATATTTTATGCGCTTATCTAACCCGCATCTTTTCTGTTGTCAACACGTTTAGATAAAAGGCCCTTTCTCCTTCGGCACCATGCCGTACCGTCCGGATTGAAGAATTTATCTCGGCATACTGCTGAATCAGCCCGCTCCCTCTACACCGCCGGCTCGAAGGACTTCACCAGCGAGACGAACTCGTCCACCTTCATGATCTTCTGCTCGCCCGAGCGGTCGCGTACGGCAATGGTGCCCTCTTCCTTCTCCCGGTCTCCCACCACCACCATGTACGGCACCTTCTGGAGCCTGGCCTCCCTGATCTTGTAGCCTATCTTCTCGTTGCGCATATCGGTCTCGATCCTGACCTCGCGGTCGTTCAGGGAAGCGGCCACCTGCTTCGCGTAGTCGGCCTGGGCGTCGGTGATGTTCATGACCACGGCCTGGACCGGGGCCAGCCAGACCGGGAAGGCTCCTGCATAGTGCTCGATGAGCACGCCGATGAAGCGCTCGATGGAGCCCAGGATAACCCGGTGGAGCATGACGGGGCGGTGCTTCTCGCCGTCGGCCCCGATGAAGTGCGTGTCGAACCGCATGGGCAGCGAGAAGTCGCACTGGATGGTGGCGCACTGCCACTGGCGGCCTATGGCGTCCTTTATCTTGACGTCGATCTTCGGCCCGTAGAAGGCGCCGTCGCCCTCGTTGATGTCATAGGGCAGGCCCTTCTTGTTCAGGGAATCGATAAGTGCCTTGGTGGCCATTTCCCAGTCCTCGTCGCTCCCGATGGACTTCTCGGGCCGGGTGCTGATCTCCATGGTGTACTCGAACCCGAAGACCGCCATGACGTCCTCGACCATGTCGATGATGGCCGTGATCTCCTCGATGAGCTGGTCCGGCCGGCAGAAGATGTGGGCGTCGTCCTGGGTGAACTGCCGGGTGCGGAGCAGTCCGTGGATCACGCCCGACTTCTCGTGGCGCGTGACGTTGCCGAGTTCGAAATAACGCAGCGGCAGGTCGCGGTAGCTCCTCACCTTGGACTTGTAGATCATGATGTGGGACAGGCAGTTCATGGGCTTGATGCCGTAGAGCTGGCTGTCCACCTCGGTGAAGTACATGTTCTCCTTGTAGTTGTCCATGTGGCCCGAGGTCTCCCACATCTTGCCACGCAGGATGGCCGGGCCGTACACGATGTCGTAACCGCGCTTGAAGTGGACCCTCTTCTCGTACTCCTCGAGGATGGTCCTGAGCCTGCCGCCCTTGGGCATGTAGATCACCATGCCCGGGCCCACGTCGTCGGAGAACATGAAGAGCTCGAGCTCCCTGCCGAGCTTGCGGTGGTCGCGCTTGCGGGCCTCCTCGAGGAAGTTCAGGTAGGCGTCGAGCTCCTTCCTGGAGGGATACGCGGTGCCGTAGATGCGCTGGAGCATCTTGTTGCGGTCGTCGCCGCGCCAGTACGCCCCGGCCACTGACAGGAGCTTGAAGGCCTTGATGGACCCGCTCGAGGGCACATGAGGTCCGCGGCACAGGTCGGTGAACGTCCCCTGCTCGTACAGGGAGACCTTGTCCACACCGTCGCCCAGGTCCTCGATGATCTCCACCTTGTAGGGCTCTCCCTTGTCCGAGAAGAATTTCTTCGCCTCGGAGGCGGGCAGCTCCCTGCGCACGAACGGCTCATCGGCCTTGACGAGTTCGGCCATCTTCTCCTCGATGGCGGCGAGGTCCTCGGAGGAGAACGGCTCGTCGCGGTCGAAGTCGTAGTAGAAGCCGTCTTCGGTGGCCGGTCCGATGGTGGGTTTCGCGTCAGGGAAGAGGGCCTTCACCGCCTCGGCCATGACATGGGCCGTGGAGTGTCGGAGCAGGTGGAGCCCCTCTGGGGTGTCAGGCGTTATGGTCTCGATGGTCATGCCGTCGGCCAGCGAGGTGGCGAGGTCCATGGGCACCCCGTTCACGCGGGCAGCAATGGCGCGCTTGTCCTTGATGACATCCCGGATGGTCGATGCACTGGCAGCGACCGGTTTCCCGTCCACGGTTACGTTCAGTTCTGGCATATGATCTCCCTGTTGTGTCTAGGGCCTTTGCGTACCCCTCGATAGTCGTTGCAGGACGAGCGTGTACTGCGGCGGAGTCCTGCCGGATCGATTGGAGAGATAACACCTTGATGGGCTTTTGTAAAGGGATTGTAGGGAGATAAGGAGATGAGATGGTAGGCACGCAGGGATTTGAACCCTGGACCCCCACCGCGTCAAGGTGGTGCTCTCCCCCTGAGCTACGTGCCTGTGCCAGGTGTTCTCGATAGCCTGTATCTCTGTGCCTTGTCAACCTCTTTTTCATCGCGGGAACGCAGCGCCCGGGCGCATGGAAGGGCTCTCGGTACCGTTGTCCGGAGCACATTTGCATCACGTTCCTGAGTGTGCTACACAGGCCGGACAGTCAGAGAAGAATAAGGATACCCATGACCATATCACCGTCATCCATCGCCTTCGACTTCGACGGCGTCATCGCCGACACCTTCCGGCTCTTTGTCCGCATGGCCAGGGAGAACTACAACTACGATTTCGACTACGACGACATCACCGAGTACGAGTTCCTCAAATCCATCGACATGGACAGGCAGCACGCCAGGGAGATCATCGAGATCCTCACCCACGACCCCCACGAGATCGACCTGTTTCCGTTCTACGGCGCGGACGATGTGCTGCTGAGGATATCCACCCTCTCGCCGCTGCTCGTGGTGACGGCGCGCCCCCTTGCAGAACCCATAGAGCTCTGGTTCAGGCGTCATATCCCCCAGTTGGACCACGCGTGCTTCAGGGTGGAGGCGACCAGCGTCAACACGGCCAAGCTCGAGGTGCTCAAGCGGCACGGCATCACGCATTTCATCGACGACCGCCTCGACACCTGCGAGATGCTCCAGGAGGCGGGCATCACCCCCATCGTGTTCACCCAGCCCTGGAACCGCAAGCCCCACCCCTTCCTGGCAGTGGAAACCTGGGGCGACATCGCCGCGCTCATCGACTGGAAGGGGAGCAGACCCCAGGGTCCCCCGTGTTCCGAGCTCTTGGAGTAATCCCCCCATAAATGGGGTCGGAGTCGATTTTTTTCAGTGTCACGGAAATCATTTCACGGTCCGAGAACCTGACACATGCCTCTGACCCCCTTGGGGCTCCATTTTGTTACAGACCCCATGTTGGATAATCGACTCTGACCCCGTTTGGGGCACATTTTGAATAATCGACTCCGACCCCATTTTGGAACCATCACGTGCAGAGGTTCTGAAGCAGAGGACCCTATGCAGGGCGGGGCGTGTTGACCTCGGCGACGACCTTGCCGAACACGTCCCTGTCGGCGAGAACGAGCAGCGCGTCGCCGTCGTTCAGGAAGGTCTGGCCGCTCGGCAGCACGTACTCGTTGCCCCGGACGATGAGCACGATCAGGCATTCCGGCGGCAGCTTCAGCTCGAAGAGCTTCTTGCCGACCACCTGCGACCCGGCGGGGATGATCAGCTCATTGAGCTCGCTCTTGAACCCGCTGTCCGGGTTGAACTCGATGGGATAGACCCTCTCCTGGTGCAGGGGGGCGTCGACCCTGAGCCACCTGGCGAGATACTGTATCGTGGTGCCCTGGAGAAGCACCGAGGTCAGCACGACGAAGAAGACCACGTTGAAGAGCAGGTCCGCCTGGAGGATCCCCGCGAGGAACGGGAACGTCGCCAGGATGATGGGTACCGCGCCGCGCAGGCCAACCCATGAGATGAACGCCTTTTCCCTGAAGCTGAACGGGCTCGGCAGGAGGCTGAGAAAGACCCCGGCGGGTCGCGCCACGAGAATCAGGCAGACCGCGATCAGCAGGCTCAGGCCCATGACGGGCAGCAGGTGCGAGGGAAACACCAGCAGGCCGAGCGTGAGGAACATGGTTATCTGCATGAGCCACGCGAGCCCGTCGTGGAACTGGAGGAGGCTTCTCTTGTGAATGAATTTGCTGTTCCCCGCGATGATCCCGGTGATGTAGACCGCGAGGAAGCCATTGCCTCCCAGCTTGTCCGACAGGCCGTATGTCAGGAGCGCCAGGGACAGGGTCAGGACGGGATAGAGCCCTTCGTAGCCGAGCTTGAGGCGGTTCACGAGGTAGAGCGTGACACGCGCCATCACATAGCCCGCCGCAAGGCCGATGGACATCTGCAGGGCAAAGAGCCGGACCATGTCCCACAGCGACGACTCGGGCTGCGTCAGCACCTGTATCATGCCGATGGTCAGGAAGACCGCCATGGGGTCGTTGCTCCCCGACTCGAACTCGAGCAGGGGCTTGAGCTGACCCCTCAGGCTGATGCCCTTCGATCTCAGGATGGAAAAGACGGCCGCCGCATCGGTGGAGGACACGATGGCCCCGAGGAGCAGGCCCTCCATGATGGTGAAATCGAAGACCATCACGGAGAAGAGGCCCACGACGAGGGCGGTCACGCACACGCCGAGCGTGGCGAGGATGAATCCCCAGGCGAAAATGGGGCGGACGCTCTGCCACTGCGTGCTGAGCCCGCCCGAAAACAGTATGAGCGACAGCGCGACCACGCCGATGGCCTGGGCGAGGCTCGGGTCGTCGAAGTAGATGCCGCCGAGCCCCTCGGACCCCGCAAGCATGCCCAGCGCGAGGAAGACCAGGAGCGCGGGTATGCCGAAGCGGTCCGATACCTTGCTGGCCACGATGCTCAGCAGCAGGAGTATTGCGATGATGATGACGGAATTCTCCATGGCTCAGAAGGTACACCCTCTCTCGTATGAACAGGACCACGAAGCATGTCCTTTCCGGACATGCCCCTGTCCACCGCATCGATCGAATCCGGCCTACCCTCCGTGTACCGCGACACCTAGAGCTCGAAGTCCTGCCTGAGCCGTTCGAAGGATTCGATGGTCCCCATGACGAGGAGGGCGTCCCCGACCTCGAGCCGCACGTGGGGACCGGGCGAGATCATGTATTCGTCCCCCCTGCGGATGCCGATGACCGTGGAGTCGTAGATCTGGCGGAAGCCCGTGTCCCCCAGGGTCTTGCCCGCCCTCGCGGACCCGGCCGGCACCCGGGCCTCGACGAGGGAGACGCTTTCCGGGTCCTCGTCCGTGGAGGGGTCCACCACCCGGTGGATCATGGCCTCGGCCTGCCGCAGGTCGTCCGGCGGGCCCATGATGACGATGCGGTCCGACGGGAAGAGCTGGATGTCGGGCCCCGGGTTGAAGAACACCCTGCCGGCCCGACTCACCGCGACGATGGACACGTTCGCCTCGGACCGCAGGGGGACATCCCTGATGGTATGACCGGCAAAGGCCGACCCCGATTTTATGCGTATCTCCCTGAAGGCCACGGGCCAGTCCGTCTCCTGGTACAGGTCGTGCCAGGCCCCGGTCAGGGCGTCGGCCCCCTGTTCGGCCGCGTCGAGGAACGGGCGCAGCACGACGTTGGGGTTGGCGCGCAGGTAGGTCTCGGCATCCTCCTTGGTCCGGGCCGTCAGCGCGACCCTGCCGGCAAAGCCCTTCTCCCTGAGGTGCCTGAGCAGCAGCAGGTCGACATCGGGGTTGCGGATCGTGCTCACCACCCACCGGGCATTGACCAGGGGGAGGCCGTCGTGGGTCTCCGGATCACCCATGTCGCCGTACAGGACAGGTATGCCCCGGCTGCGGCAGAAGTCCAGCGCCTGCGGGTCGAAATCCACCCCGATGATCTCCCTGCCCCGTTCAAGGAGGTTCTCGGCCAGCTCCCGTCCGTAGCCGCCGAGGCCTGCGAGGACGACATCAACCTGGGGAATGAGAAAGCAGTTGTTGCACTGGGCCTCGCGGTAGGGGTTGGAGCGCTCGAAAACGCCCAGCCACCTGGAGAACACATCGTAGAGCCTGCCCGAGTACAGGATCATGTATGTCGACATGAGGATGGTCACGACCCCGACCAGGGTGATGAGCCCCATGGTCTGGGGAGAGATGTGGCCCAGGGCGAGTCCTGCCGCGGCCACGATGAGGGAGAACTCGCTGATCTGGGCCACGGTGAGCCCAGCGAGGAATCCCGTCCTCCTGCGGTACCCCATGGCCCCCATGATGGCCAGTACGATGATGGGGTTGCCCACGAGCACGAAAAGCGAAAAGATCCCGGCCTTGCCGATCTGCGATCCCACGGTGGACCACTCCAGACGGGCGCCCAGGTCGATGAAGAAGAAGATGAGGAGAAAGTCCCGCAGGGTGACGAGCCTCGCCCCGATGGCATCCCGGTACTCAGTGGATGCCAGCGACATGCCTGCCAGGAACGCGCCCACCTCCCTGCTCAGCCCGAGGTGGTCGCTCAGCGCGCTGACGAGCATGGCCCAGGTGATGGCGAACAGGATGAGCATCTCGGTGGAGGCTGCCAGCAGCTTCAGCAGCGGCGGCAGGACGTACCGCATGAGCAGCCCGATGCCCAGCAGGAGCCCTGCGATCTTGACGATGACGAGCGCCATGGCGATGTACGGCGAGGACTCCGCGCTCCTTCCCATATCGAAGGTCGCCAGGCCGATGAGGGCCAGGATGGCCATGATGTCCTGCACGATGAGAAAGCCGAGCGCGATTCTTCCGTGGAGCGAGTCGATCTCCTTCTTGTCCGACAGGAGCTTGACGATGATGATGGTGCTCGAGAAGGTCAGGGCCACGGACACGTAGGCGGCGCTCACCATGTCCATGCCCATGGCCATGGCGATGGCGAACCCGATGACCGATGTGAACACCACCTGTCCCAGGCCGGTGGCCAGCGCCACGGGTCCGGTGGTACGGATGAGGTTGAGGTCGAGCCGGAGGCCCACGATGAAGAGCAGGAGCGCGATGCCGATGCGGGCGAACAGCTCCACCTGGTCGTGGCTCTGGATGATGCCCATGCAGGACGGCCCGACCAGGATCCCGGCCGCGAGGAAGGCTATGATGAGGGGCTGGCGGAGCCTCTGGCCGACGGCACCCATGAATGCCGCCAGGGCGAGAATCGCCGCGATCTCGAGAAAGCTGCTCATGCTTTTGACCTCTAATCCTTGGGATACCGCCAGGTGATTCTAAAACAAAGAGCTTTGACTGCAAAGGACTTTCTGCCGCGAGCGTGCCCCGGCACCGTTCAACTTCCCCGCATCAATCCCCGATAAAAATATATAAAAGTGCAGTGAATACGAGTAGAATGACGGCCGAGCCATGGAGACAAAGCTGCTTCCCCACCTCATCATCGTGATGGGCCTGAGCGTCATCGTCATCCTCGCCTTCATGAAGGTGAGGCTGCCCGCGGTCCTCGGGTTCCTCCTCACGGGCGTCCTGGCAGGCCCCCACGCCCTGGGCATCATCGAGGGCCGCAGGGAGGTCGAGGCCCTCTCCGAGCTCGGCGTGGTGCTCCTGCTCTTCTCCATCGGGATCGAGTTCTCCATCAAGGACCTCATGGAGAGCCGCAGGACCGTTCTCGTGGGCGGTTCCGTCCAGGTCGTGCTCACCGCCGCCGCGGTGTACTTCGTCGGCGCCATGTTCGGTCTCGGCCTGCCTGAGTCGCTGTTCCTGGGAGTCCTCGTCTCCATGAGCTCCACCGCCATCGTGCTCAAGATGCTCGACGAGCGATCCGAGATCACCTCCCCCCACGGCAAGAACACCCTGTCCATCCTCATATTCCAGGACCTCCTCGTGGTGGCCCTCATGCCCATGCTGCCGCTCATCACGTCGGTGAGGATGGAGGCGGGAGGGTCCGTCCCCATCCTGCTCGGCAAGGCCGTGGGGCTCATGGTCTTCCTCTACGCGTCCTACCGGTGGATCGTTCCGGCGCTCCTCTACCAGATCGCGCGCACGAAGAGCAGGGACCTCTTCCTGCTGAGCATCATCCTGATCTGCCTCGGCATCGCCTGGCTCACCTCGCTGCTGGGTCTCTCCCTGGCCCTGGGGGCCTTCCTGGCCGGGCTCATCATATCCGAGTCCGAGTACAGCCAGGAGGCGCTCGGCAGGATCCTGCCGCTGAGAGACATCTTCATGAGCCTGTTCTTCATCTCCATCGGCATGCTGCTCGACCTGGGGTTCATCGTCCATCACCTCGGGCTCGTCATCGGCCTGACCCTGCTCATCATCTTCCTCAAGGTCTTCACCGGGAGCCTGTCCACCCTGGTCCTGGGCTTCCCCTTCCGGGCGACCGTCCTGGCAGGGCTCGCCCTGGCCCAGATCGGCGAGTTCTCCTTCATCCTGAGCCGATCGGGCCTGGGCCTCGGCCTCATCACGCCGGACTCGTACCAGGTTCTGCTGGCCATCTCGCTGCTCACCATGGCATCCACCCCCTTCGTGATCAACGCCTCGCCGGCCCTGGCCGACATTGCGGTGAGACTGCCCCTGCCTCACCGGATCCTGTCGGGCCTGCGGCCTCTCGGCACACAGCAGGCAGAGACGGCCCCGCTCCGCATGAAGGGCCACCTCGTCGTGGTCGGCTTCGGGGTCAACGGCAGGAACGTGTCGAAGGCGGCATCCATGGCCGGCATCCCCTACGTGGTCATCGAGATGAACCCGGACACGGTCAGGACCGAGCGGAGAAAGGGCGAGCCCATCTACTACGGCGACGCCACCCAGGAGGCCATCCTGAGGCACGTCTCCATCCACGGGGCCCACGTGGCGGTCATCACCATACCTGACGTGCCGTCCGCCAGGCGGGTCACCGAGCTCGTACGGAAGATGAACCCGGTGGCGCACATCATCACGCGCACCAGGTTCGTCAGGGAGGTGGAGCCCCTCTATGCCCTGGGGGCAGACCAGGTCATCCCCGAGGAGTACGAGACCTCCATCGAGATCTTCTCCAGGGCCCTGGCGGAATACCTCGTGCCCCGCGACGAGATCGAGCGGTTCATCGCCGAGCTGCGCTCGAGCGGCTACGGCATGTTCAGGAGCCTCTCCGGGGAGGCCACCACCATCACCGACCTCCAGCGCGACCTCCCGGACTTCAAGGTCCACACCCTCAAGGTTCACCCGGGATGCCCGGTGGCGGGCAGGCCGCTCATCGAGACGCAGCTCCGCAAGAGGCACCGGGTGAGCATCCTGGCCATACGCAGGGGGCCCACGACCATCGTGAACCCCGGCGGGGACGACGCACTGCTCCCGGGCGACGTGATCATCGTCTCGGGCGACATCGACAGCGTTCTGTGCCTCATCCCGCTCCTCAGGGGAGAGAAGACAGAAGGCACGGAATCTGGTACATGATACGCATGCACCGCACCGCCACGACCGCTCACGCCGCCCCTCGTCACGGAGGTAACGACCGCGCATGATCAAGGCCCTGAAGTGGACCATGATCTCCCTCGCGGCATGTGCCGTGTTCCTGGCCGCAGTCCTGGGGACTGCGCACCTGTACCTTTCCACCGACCAGGGCGCCAGGCGGCTGCTCGGTATGATCAACACCCTGTACCCGGGCACGATCACGGGCAGTGCCGTGGAGGTCTCTCTCCTGCGGCAGGAGGTCGTGGTGAAGGATGCCGTGCTCCTGGGTCCCGACGGCAGGCGCATCCTCGGCTCCGAGCGGGTCTCCCTGAGGATGGACCTCCCGGCCCTGACCGGCCTCGACCTCGTCTTCGTGTCCATCGACGCGGTCCGGCCCGACTTTGTCCTGGAAGTCGACGAGGACGGCTGGCTCAACATCGAGGCCGCCTTCGTGGAGAAGACCCCGGGGGAAGGGCCGATCAACGTCTACATCAGGAACCTCACCTGTGCTGACGGCACCTTCGTGTACAGGGCCGAGTCCGGTGAACCCGTGCTCAGGCTCCGGCACTTCGACCTCACCATGGACAGCGCCTTCGAGCACGACTCGCTCCTGCACTTCTCCGTGCCCAAGACATCAATAGAGCTCTTCGTTGCGGGCGAGAAGCTGGACCTCGGCAGCGGCAGCGCGTCCTGCACCATCTTCAACGACCAGGTCACGGACATCAGGGCGTTTACCACCATGGGCTCGACCAGGGCCACGCTCACCGGGTCCATCACGGACATGGCACAGAAGGCCCAGTTCGATCTCGACCTCGCCCTGGACGGCGACATGGCCGACCTGCGCGACATCCTCCGCCTGACCGACAGGACCGGCGGCAGGGTGCAGGCCGACATCAGGGCGACGCGCGACTATGACGACCCCGACTTCGCCTGCGCCCTCTCCTATGGCGGCGGCACCATCGAGGGACTCGCGCTCGGTGCGGCAAGGCTCGACGGGACCGTCACCGACCGCGTGGCCACCATCGACCGCCTCACCGGATCCTTCGCATCGGGCACCCTCGACATCGCCGGAACCGTGGACATGCGGCGCATGTTCCCGGACGGCTACTTCGAGGGCCTCAAGGAGGAGGATGCCATCGCCTACGACCTCGTCGTCAGCGGCACGAGCCTGCTCCTCGACGACATCCCGGGCTTGCCCGAGGAACTCCGGGGAAGGATCAGCCCCCGCATCGAGCTGAAGGGCTCGGGCATCTCGAGGGAGTCGCTGCGCATCGCTGCGGCCTTTCAGGCCCGGGGCTCGGGCGTGACGGCCGGGCCGGTGCTGGACCGGGAGGATGTCAGCGCGGACGGGAAGGTCACCTTCGGTGGTGACAGGCTCGCCTTTGAGACCCTCAACGCCAGAACCCGCACGGCAGAGGCCTCGGCGTCGGGCAGTGTCGACCTCGGAAGCCACGCAGTGGACGGCAGCGTCAGCCTCCGTGCGGCCCAGGTCGGTCCCCTCCTCGCCAGGGCCGGCCTCAGGGGTTCCGGGAACCTCGCCGCCACGGTCCTCGCGTCGGGCACCTGGGACAGGCCGGTCGTGGACATCGACGCCCGCTCCGAGGAGGCGGGCCTGGAGGGCGTGACCCTCGGCACCGTCACCTTCAAGGCCCTGCTGGACGAAACGGGCAGGCTCAACGTGAGCTCGTTGAGCCTCGACAACAAGGGCTCCCTCGTCACCGCCCGGGGGGACATCCTGCTGTTCCGGCGCTTCCCCGACCTCGAACCCGACCCCGGGATAGACCTGGTCATCGACCTGGCCGGCGTCACGGCGTCCGACTTCACTGCCAAGCTTCCCCTCGAGGGAGTGCTCGACGGCCGGATCCTGGCTGAAGGCACCCTGAACACGCTGTCAGCCGACATCGGCCTGACGGGCTCAGACCTGTCGGTCAGCGGGGTCCGCCTCGGCCATGCCGCGCTGGCCGGGGTCCTGTCTGGCGGGGTGCTCAACGTGTCGAGCCTCGAGGTGACGAACAGGAGCTCCACCCTGCTCGCCACCGGGGAGGTCACCCTCTTCGAGGGTCAGCGCATGCGACTGATCGAAGACCCGCCCCTGCGCCTGAAGGTCCTGGGAAACGGCCTCCTCATCGAAGACTTCACGGACCTTGCCCGGGGGACCATGTCGGTCAGCGCCGACCTGGACGGTACCGTCAGGAGGCCCACCGGGACGGCTAAGCTCCTGGCCGGCCAGATAGACCTCGGGTTCCAGCGTTTCGACTCCCTCGACGTCCAGGCATCCTCTGACGGCGACATCATCTGGTTCGAACCGGCGGTCCTGACCATCGCGGGCGAGGAGAACATCAATGCCCGTGGGTCCATAACGCTGGGCGGGGCCTACGAGTTCTCGCTGGGCACCCCCGGGATCAGCATGGAGAACGTCGACCTGATCAGGGAGTACGAGTCGGCCCGGGGCACCATCTTCGTCCACGCCACCGGGCAGGGCCTCCTGAGCAACCCATCCCTGGCGGGAAGGCTCTCCGCTGCCGAGATCGAGTTCATGGACACCCCCATGGAAGACATGACCTTCGCCTTCGCGCTCGAGGACCGCACGCTGACCGTAGACGGCGCCTGGAACTTCCGCATGAACCTGCAGCACGATCTCGCCACCGGGGACATCAGCGCCCATGCCCTGTTCGCCGAGACCGAGCTGGCACCGCTGTTCACCCTTGCCGGGAGAAAGACCCTCACGGGCAGGCTGACAGGCAGGGTCGACACGAAGGGGAACATACGCGCGCCCAGGGACATGGACATCGACGCCGAGATCTCCTCCCTGGACATCGCCCACGACGGCCGGGACATCGTCGAGGCACATGACGTCAACGCCTCCTACCGGCAGGGCCTCGTGAACCTGCCCCTGACGCGGATCTCCCTGGCCGGACGTGGTCTCCTGGACATCCAGGCCCAGGGCGAGGTGAGCAGGACGCTCACCCTGGACGCCGACGGCGTGATCCCCATGGAGGTGCTGGGCCTGTTCGCCGAAGACCTCTCCGACAGCACCGGCATCGTGAGGGTGTCGTCGCAGGTGCGGGCACAGGGGCTCCGGCCCGACCTCTCGGCCGTCATAACCCTGGAGGACCTCGCCTGGACCCTGCCCTTCAACGGCCAGCGCCTGCACAGCGTGAACGGAAAGGCCGACCTGCGCAACAGCAGGCTGACCGTCGAGGGCATCACGGGGAGGCTCGACACCGGTGCCTTCCAGATGGGCGGCACCGCCACCTTCAAGGGGTTCACCCCCTACACGGTCGAGCTGATGACCCAGACCAAGTCGCTGCCCATCGTCATTCCGGACATGATGGACGTCACCGTCGACGCCGAGGCCTCCTTTGACCTCAGCGGCACGAGGTCGCGGCTGTGGGCCGATGCCGTCATCCTCGACGGCGTGTACTACCGGGACGTGAACGTGAACCTCTTCACCGGGGTCCTCGAGCGCATCATCTCCGGGCCGCAGCGTGAACGGCCGAAGGAGGACCTGAGCCTGCCATGGCCGTTCCTGGAGACCACGACCCTGGACGTGTCGATCAAGCGCCGCGGAGACGTCAGGGTCGAGAACAACATCGCCGAGCTCGACATCAACCCGGATCTGAAGGTCACCGGCACCCTGACGAACCCGGTCGTGAACGGACGCGTGGCGGTCACGGACGGGATCGTGAACTTCCAGAACAACGAGTTCACGGTGTCCCGCGGGGTGATCGACTTCCTCGACCCCTACCGGACAGCCGCCAACGTGGACATCCAGGCGAAGACGCAGGTGCGCGACTGGGATATCACCCTGGGCCTGGAGGGCGAACTGGAGAACCTCCAGCTCACCCTGAGCTCGGTGCCTTCCGAGGAACCCGCGGACATCCTCTCGCTCCTGATCGTGGGCAAGACCTCCCGGGAGCTCACCCAGGAGCAGACCAGCGTGGCCGTGTCGCCTTCGGGCATGATCGCGGAGCTTCTGACCTCCACCTACGGCAGCGATATCAAGAAGGCCACCACCCTGGACATCCTGGAGCTCAAGGCATCGGACTTCGCCACCTCCGAGGGCGGGGAGAGCATGACGCTCCTCGTGGGCAAGGAACTGACCCGCAGGATGACCGTGAAATACCAGATGGAAACCCGGGAGAGCGAGATGATCCAGCGTGCCATCGCCGAGTACAAGATCCTCGAGAACCTGCTCATCAACGGGTACCAGAGCAGCGACGGGACCTTCGGCACCGACCTGCTCTACCGGCACGAGTTCAGGTGAGCCGCCCATGAACCGCAGCGCGACCAGAACCGGACACCACGGCGTCCCTCCCCTGAGGAAGGGCGGGACCTGGCTCCCCTTCGGGTGTGTCAGCCCAGCCTACGGGTTCGTCGTCGCCTCGATCCTGGTGCACCTGCTCGTGCCCGCGGCGCTTGCCGGCCAGGAACCGCCCGGCTCCGGCGATCCCCAGCCCTTCGCGTACGCTGCCTACACCGGCATGGTCATCAGGGGGATCACCGTCGAGATACAGGAGTGCCCGTGGTGCCGGGAAACGGTGAGGAACCTCGCGGTCGACCTCGTCAGCCTGAAGGAAGGTGAGGCGTTCACCGAGGAGCGGTTCCGCCTGACCATGGAAGCGCTCCAGCTCAGCAGGCGCTTCGAACAGATCACGCCCATATTCGAACGCTTCGAGGGCGGCATCGTGCTCACGCTGGCCGTCAAGCCCAGCCGCATCGTGAAGGACATCCGCATCAGCGGCGAGTACCCCCTGTTCAGGAGCGACGTGCTCAAGGCCATGAGCGTCTATGTGGGCGACTCCCTGCTCCCGGACACCCTTGCCCAACAGGAGGAGCTCATCAGGTCCCTCTACCGCAAGGAGGGGTACGCCAACCCGAAGGTCACCGTAAAGGAAGGAGACGTGCTCAACGGGACCGTGGTGATCGACGTGGACATCCGGCCCGGGGACTACTACACCCTCGAATCGGTGAAGATCAGCGGCAACGACGCCGTCACCGACGCCGAGATCCTCTCGCGCATGAGCTCGTGGAGGCAGTCCTTCTTCATCTTCGCGTCCGGCCGCTTCCTCGAGGCTGACCTGGCGCAGGACATCAAGGACATCCGGGACCTCTACTGGCAGCGCGGCTACCCGGAATGCGAGATCACCTACACCGTCGACCGCGACGAGAAGGACCTCGCCGTGTCAACGGCGGTCACCATCGTCGAGGGGCCCCTCTACGACCTCTCCATCAAGGGGAACGACCACTTCTGGGCGTACACCCTCAAGCAGGACGTCGTCATGTTCGAGGAAGGCAACCGGAGGGACCGGGGTTTGAGGAGAAGCACCCAGAACATGGTGGACCGCTACCGCGCCGAGGGGTTCCTCGACGTGGAGGTCGAGGCCCTCGAGGAAAAGGAGACCGTGAGGGACCGGAAGAGGCGCACCCTCGAGCTCGTCGTCACCGAAGGGCCCCGGACCCTGGTGGAGGCCGTGGTCTTCACAGGCGCCACGGCCATTTCTGAAGAAAGGCTCAGGGACGCCATGCAGACCGGGAACCCCTCGTTCTTCAAGGACCCGGTGTACGACCCGGACGTCCTCGCCGAGGACATCGCGGCGCTCAAGGGCCTCTTCCTCGCGCGCGGGTACACCGCCGTCGAGATCACGCCGGAGGTCGCCTTCACCACAGACAGGACCGGGGCAACGGTGACCGTCCAGGTCGCCGAGGGTGTCCGGACCGTGGTGACCTCCCTTGCCATCGAGGGGCTTGCGTCGGTCGGCGAACGCAAGGCCCTGGCCGCCCTGGGACTCAGGCAGGGCAGGCCATACCGGGAGGGCCTCGTGAGGTCGGACGAGACCGTCCTGTCGGACCTCGTGTCGGGCACGGGTCACCCCTACGTGAAGGTGCGCGGGGAAACCGTCTTCAATGCCGACAGGACAGAGGCGGCCGTGGTCTACCACGTGGACGAGGGGCCCTTCGTCACCATGGGCAACATCTACTACAGCGGCAACTTCAGGACCAGGACGAGCGTGATCAGGCGGGAGCTGGAGATCGATCCCGGCGAGCCCTTCTCGCTGAAGACCATGCTGGAAGGCCAGAAGAGGATCCGCGACATGCAGGCCTTCGAGTCGGTCCAGTTCAAGACCATGGGCATCAGGGAGCAGCAGGACAGGGTCACCCTGCTCATCGACATGGAGGAGGTCAAGCCCTACTACTACGAGGCAGGGTTCGGCTACGTCACCGACCGGGGCCTGTACGGCCGCGCCAAGGCGGGCGACAGGAACCTCTTCGGCCTGAACAAGCACGCCTGGCTCGGGGGTGAGGTGAGCCAGATCGGCTACCGGGGAGACCTCAGCGTCACCCAGCAGCGCATCTTCGACGCCCCGGTCCTGAACACCTACACCCTGTCCTACGAGCGCAAGGAAGAGTTCAACCAGATCTTCGGGACCTCGGTGTGGACCTCGGCGCTCAGCTTCCTGTGGAGGTACGAGCCCCGCATCACGACCTCCCTGGGGTTCCGGTACGAACTGAGGGACCAGTTCCTCCAGGACAGCTCCTACACCATACCCGAGGGCGACGAAGACTCGTACCGGCCCCGCTCCGTGCTCGTGACCACGCCGTCGGTCTCGTACGACTCCCGTGACTCCTTTGTCAGGCCGAAGAAGGGCATCTACTCCTCCTACTCGGTGGACATCTCCAAGGGCTACCAGTCCTCCCTGGACAACTTCCTGAAGCACTACGTGAACCTGCGGTTCTACTACAGCCCGACGCGCAGGGTCACCTTCGCGTGGCTCGGCAGGTTCGGCTACATCGACCCCTTCGGCGACGTGAGCCGCATACCGGAAGACCAGCTCTTCTACCTCGGGGGCACCATGAGCGTGCGGGGCTTCGACGAGAACACGCTGCGCTTCGACGCCGGCGGCGACCCGGTGGGCGGCCGCATGGCCATTGCCGGGAGCATGGAGGCCCGCGTCGAGCTCACCCGCGACTGGGAGACCGCCCTGTTCTACGACACCGGCACGGTGCGCAGGACCCTGGTGAACGCAGGGTCGGAGGATGTGCGGTCATCGGCAGGCATCGGCATGCGCTACCTCACCCCCATCGGCCCCATCGGGGTGCTCTACGGCCGCAAGATCGACCGCAAGGACGGCGAGAGCGCCGGCCGCTTCCACATCTCGGTGGGCTACACGTTCTAGCCCCTCACGGTCCTTTGGTGTCCTGCCCCTTCCCGCAGGGAGGGGAACGGGAATCTTCTTTACCACTGGCCATGAATGCCTCGTACTAAAATGGGGTCAGAGTCGATTTTCTCGTAAAATGGGGTCCGTAAAATGGGGTCAGCGGATAAAATGGGGTCAGAGTCGATTTTCTCGTAAGGGATAAAATGTGATCATAATAATGGGCTCGGAGTCGATATACCTGTAGATTATTGTACCAGATCATGTCGTAGATGAAAAACAACCCTGACTCCATTTTCCAGTGGCTGCCATTGGAAAATCGACTCCGACCCCATTTTCTGTGGGGTACACGGTCTAGCCCCTCATGGCCCTCCGTTGACCTGCCCCTTCCAGCAGGGACGAGAACGGGAATCTTCTTTACCACTGGCCATGAATGCCTCGGGCATGTATTATTCCAGTCATCAGCTTTCGCCACACGAGGAGGATGTCCCATGGATCTCAGCGCCTTCTTCTCACCCAGGACCATGGCCGTCGTGGGGGTGTCGTCGGGCAACTTCCAGCACCCGGCCAACGTGGTCTTTGCCAAGAACAGGCACCGCTACCCGGTGGAGGTCTTCCCGGTGAGCCCGCGCGGGGGCACCCTCCAGGGCCGGGAGGTCTTCGAGCGTGTCGGGGACATCCCCGAGCGGATAGACCTCGCCGTCATCGCGGTGAAGGCCGATGCCGTGCCCGACGTGCTCGTCGACTGCGCTGCCGCGGGTGTCGGCGGAGCGGCGGTCATCTCCGGCGGGTTCACCGAGGTCGGCAGGCAGGACCTGCAGGACAGGCTCGCCGCCATCGCCAGGGAGGCCTCGATGCCGCTCATCGGCCCCAACTGCCTGGGCATCTACGTGCCGTCACGCGTGGACACCTTCTTCCTGCCCAGCGAGCGCATGGTGAAGCCCCGCCGGGGCAACGTCACCTTCGTGAGCCAGAGCGGCGGCATCCTCGTGGACGTGATGATACGGTTCGCCCAGGAAGGGGTCGGGCTCGCCAGGGCCGTCAGCATCGGCAACAAGGCGGTCCTGG
>JAGOOG010000047.1 GCA_017992605.1 Deltaproteobacteria bacterium | reverse complement strand
TTGGACTACGAATCCAAAGGTCGCAAGTTCGAGTCTTGCTGGGCGCACTTTTCCTTGAAGCTTCTCTGAGGTTTTATAGCACTATCCCCTCCGCTCCACGCCCTCCCAGAACCGGTCCTCGATCTCCTTCTTGTGCATCTTGCCGTCGATGTGACGGGGCAGGTTGTCCACGAACTCGACATGGTGGGGTATCTTGAATCGCGTAAGGTTGAGTCCTTTGAGGTACTCGATGATCTCGTCCGCTCCTATTTTCTGCCCATCCTTGAGCTGGATGACCGCTGCGGGAACCTCGCCGAGCTCGGCATGAGGGTAGCGGACCACGGCCACGTCCATGACCTTGTCGTGGCGCTTGATGGCGGATTCGATCTCGGTGGGGAAGATGTTCACCCCGCCCGTGATGATCATCTCCTTCTCACGGCCGGTCAGGTAGAGGAATCCGTCCTCGTCCATGTGGCCGAGCAGGCCGTCGTCGAACCACAGTTCGTTGCCGATCTTCTTGAAGGCGCTCTCGAGCTTCTCGGGCGAGCCTACGTAGTTCAGGCTGATGGTCGTGAGGCTCCGGGTCAGCACCTTGCCGTCCTTGCCCGGCGGGCACCAGGTTCCCGAGTCCTCGTCGAAGATCTTGGTTTCGGCGCACCTGATCCTGCCCACGCTGGCGTAGCGCCCGGGCTTCTCCTGGTAGTCCCGCGCCAGCAGCACCGAGGTCACCCCGGTCTCCGAGGATCCGTAGAACTCGGTGAACACGTCGGTGCTGCAGCCCTGCCGGCGGAAAAAGGCGTTCGTGCCCCGCTTTAGCTCAGGCGTGGCAGGGGCTGCCGCGCAGATGAGGGTGCGCATGGTGCTCAGGTCGTACCTGTGCCTGGTTTTCTCGGGCAGCGCAAGGATACGCTCCAGCATGGTGGGGACCACGAAGACCCAGTTGATGCGTTCCCGCTCGATGAGAGCGAGGAAGTCCTCCGGGTCGAAGCGCATCATGGGCACGGCCGTGGCGCCGAGCAGGATGAAGGGTACCCAGCCCGCGATGGAGCCTGCATGGTAGAGCGGTCCGGGGATGAGGCACCGGATGTTGCGGGAGACCGGATCGCTGATCTCGGTGCCACCGAACCAGTAGAGGAAGCTGAACTGGAGGACCAGGTAGCGCAGGTACTCGGCCAGGGTCACCCGGGGCGTCTCGGCCAGATCGCTGAAGGCATACCCGATGCTGTCGTAGTAGTTCACGTTCTTGGGCGTGCCCGTGGTCCCCCCGGTGTAGGGATTCAGCGCGACCACGAGGTGGGCCTCGGGCATGGTCGCGGGGGATCGTTCGAGCAGGTCCTCGTAACCCAGCATGCCCTCGGGCACGGTGCCACCCACGACGATGTAGTGCTCGATGCTCGGCATCTTCTCCCTCAGGGGAAGGATCGTTTCGAGGAACTCTTCGTGGAGGATGAGCGCATTCGGCCGGGCCCGGTTGATGGAATCAACGAGGCCCATCCTGGTGAGGTGCCAATTGAGGAAGGGCATGGGACAGCCGACGAGTGAGCACGCGTAGAAGGCCTCGAAGAACTCGGAGCCGTTGTACAGGAGCTCGGCGCAGCGGTCCTTGGGCTTCAGGCCCAGGGCCTGGAGGGCATTGGCGAGGCGGAGCACCCGGTCTTTCATGTCCGAGAAGGAAAACCTCCTTCCCTCCGAGATGATGGCCTCCCGATCCCCGAACACCTCCCACATGCTCACAAGGAAATTGGGCGTGATATCCCCCAGAGAAAAGTTCACAAGGTCTCTGATGGTCTTGAGGTGCCCGGTCTTCGACCCGGTACCCACCAGGATGCGCAGGGTGTTGAGCCCACCCCACTGGGTGTAGATGGTCTTCAGCAGGCCCGAGGTCTGCTCCATTCCCGCCAGCACTGGAATGGCCCGGGCAAAACTTTTGAAACCCTTATCCCCCATGGATGCCTCCTCGTCGGCGAGAAATAATATAGATGTAAAAAACTTGGCCTGCCAGGTCCGTGCATCTCGTGCCCCTTGCGAAGAAAGAGTGTTCAGCACGAGATGCACGGATCTGGCAGGTTATGTTTCCCCTTCTCAATGGTTGAGCAGGGTATTCAAAAGTTCAGACCTCCACTCCTCCATAGAGCTCCTTCACCTGTTTCCTGAGCACCTTGCCCACCGGGCTGACGGGCAGGGTGTCGGCGAACACCACCTGCCTGGGCCGCTTGAAGCCGGTCATCTTGTCCCTGCACCAGGAGATGATCTCGTCCTCGGTCGCCTGCGCCCCATCCTTGAGCACGATCACGGCGCGGACGACATTCCCCCAGGTCTTATCCGGCACGCCGATGACGCAGACCGAGTCGACCTCCTCGTGGTTCGCGATGATCTCCTCCACCTCGTGGGGAAAGACCTTCTCCGCACCGGTATTGATGCACTCGTTCTTGCGGTCCACCACGATGATCTCGCCGTCGGCGTCTAGGTAACCCAGGTCGCCCGAGTGGAACCATCCGTCACGGATCACCTCCGAGGTCTTCTGCTCCTCGCCGTAATAGCCCTTCATGATGGTGCCGCTGCGGTAGAGGATCTCGCCGACCCGGCCGGGCTGCACATCCACGCCTTTTTCGTCCACGATGCGCGTCTCGATGCCGGACAGGGGCTTCCCCACGGACCTGTTCTTGATGGTCTCGACCGACGCGTCGATGCGCAGCGCCGTGTCCGGGGTCATCTCGGTCTGGCCGAACACGTCGATGACCAGGGCGTTGGGGAACTTTTCGAGGATCTGGCGCTTCCGGTGGGCAGGGTTGGCCCCTGCGCCGGTCATGGCCACCAGGAGCGAGCTGCGGTCGTACCTTTCGAGGTCGGGGAAGTCGAGGAGCATGTTCCACTGGGTGGGCACGAGCAGGATCACCATGGGCCTCTCCCGCTCGATGGTCGCCAGGACCTCCGCGGGGTCGAAGTGGATGCCCTCCCTCAGGATGAAGCGCAGCGTGCCCGACATGGGCCCGATGATGAGGAGCTGGTAGTTCGCCATGTGGAAGAGCGGCATGTTCATGAACATGGAGATGCCGCCCGTGACGCGACTGAGGATCGGCCCGACGGCGGTGCCGGCGGTGTCCGAGATGAGCTTCGGCAGGGCACCAGACAGGAAGGACCGTACCGCCGTGGAACCCATGAGCCTGTTGAG
Source organism: Deltaproteobacteria bacterium (assembly GCA_017992605.1). Lineage (GTDB taxonomy): Bacteria > Desulfobacterota > Desulfomonilia > UBA1062 > UBA1062 > MWEI01. The sequence goes on along the minus strand of JAGOOG010000047.1, from coordinate 4,718 downwards.
CCCCGTCTCCAGGCCGGGTACGGGGAGCAGCCGGGACACGATCCTGCCGAAGTTCACCCTGGTGTCTGCGGCCAGCCTGCCGAGCAGGTCGCCGAACAGGGACTGGGCCAGGTTCCAGAAATTGGCGTAGGTGAGCACCACGCCCTTGGGCAGGCCCGTGGTCCCCCCGGTGTAGCAGATGGTGCAGACGTCATCCTCGGTGGTGCTGGGAGGCGGTTCAACGGCTTCGCCCGCCCGGACCAGGGAGGCGTAGTCGGCCATGCCTGCAGAAACGTCCCGTCCCTCACGTGCCAGGCACACGACCTGTCCGATCCCCGGGGTGTCATTCAGGGCCTTGACGGTTTCCGCCAGGTACAGGTCCTCGAAGATCAGGACGGTCGAATCCGAGTTCTTGAGCTGGTAGGCGATCTCCCGGGCCACGAACCGGAAATTGACCGGGATGGGCACGGCCCCGAGCTTCTGGAGCGCGTAATTGGCCTCGATGAACTCCGGGCAGTCGTGGAACAGGATGGATGCGTGGTCGCCCTTCTTCACGCCGAGGCGCTTCAGGCCGTTTGCAAGCCTGTTCACACGTTCGTTGAGATCCTTCCAGGTGATGGTCACGGTCCCGCAGGTGAGAGCGATCCCCTGGGGGTTGAAGCGGGCCGTCAGCGCGAGCACCTCGCCGAAACTCTTCCGTGGGGCAATGTCTTTTCCTGCCATGGCGCGTTCACTCCACACAATCAGAGGTCAAGGCACCGGGAGATGATCAGGAGCATGATCTCCGAGGTGCCCGCATAGATGGTCTGGACCCTGGCATCCCGGAACAGCCGGGCGATGGGGTATTCCTCCATGTACCCGTACCCGCCGTGGAACTGCACGCACTGGGGCACGATCCGGTTGAGCATCTCCGCGATCCAGTACTTGGCCATGGATGCCTTCTTGACGATCTTGGCTCCTGCCATGTGGTCGATGAGCAGGCTCTCCAGGAAGGCCCTGCCAACCTCCACCTCGGTCGCCATCTTGGCCAGCTCGAAGGAGATGTACTGGAAGCGGCTGATGGCCCTGCCGAAGGCTTCGCGCGTCTTCGTGTAGTCGATGGTGAGCCGCAGGGCCTCTTCCGCCGCCGCCTGGCAGATGATGGCGCACACGATGCGCTCCTGCTGGAGTTCCTCCATGAGGTAGAAGAAGCCCTGGCCTTCGCTCCCGATGAGGTTGGACGCCGGGACCCGGCAGTCCACGAAGGTTATCTCGGCGGTGTCCTGGGACCTGAAGCCGATCTTGTCGAGCTTCCTGCCCTTCTCGAAGCCCGGGGTGCCGTCCTCCACGGCGATGAGCGAGATCCCGGTGTACGGCGGGTCGGCTTTTGCGTCGGTCCTGGCGGCCACGAGCACGAGGTCGCAGAGCAGGCCGTTGCTGATGAACGTCTTCTGGCCGTTGATGATGTACGCGTCGCCGTCCTTCACCGCCGTGGTGCGGATGGATGCCAGGTCGGACCCGGCCCCGGGCTCGGTCATGGCGATGGCCGTGACGATATCGCCGCTCGCGCATCCCGGGAGCCAGCGCCGCTTCTGTTCGTCGCCGGCGAAATTGTAGATGTAGGGCACGATGATGTCCGAGTGGAGCGGGAAGGCGAACCCGCTGCAGTGGGTCCGGGAGGCCTCCTCGATGGCGATCAGGGTATAGAGGAAGTCCGCGCCGGTGCCCCCGTATTCCTCGGGCAGCCACGGGCAGAGGAAGCCCTGCCGGCCGAACTTCGACCAGAGCTCACGGGGGACGATGCCCTTGTTCTCCCACCCGTCCACGTGGGGTGTGACCTCCCTCGCGAAAAACCTCCTGATGGACTCCCTGAACAGGGAATGCTCCTCCGTGTAGGAACGATCGAGCAGCGACATGCGGTACACCCTCCCGGCACAGTCAGACGGGCAGCTCACCCGTAATATAGTTATATCATATTACAACAAGAACGCCGTGGACTCAATCACGATATCCAAGGCCGATTTTTACGGGACATGGAAAGCCCGCTCAGGACGTCTCCCGCATCGGTATCCCGCTGGCCTTCAGGAAAGCCTTGATGCCCGCGATGGTGTACTCCCGGTAGTGGACCATGGAGGCGATGAGCGCCGCATCCGCATCGGCCTCGAGGAACACGTCGCGGATGTGCTCCGGCCTGCCGGCGCCCCCGGAGGCGATGACCGGTATGGTGACGTTCCGTGAAATGAGGGAGGTGACGGTGAGCTCGTAGCCTTCCGTGGTGCCGTCCGCGTCGATGGAGTTCAGGCAGATCTCCCCGGCGCCGAGGTCCTCGGCCTCGTGTGCCCACGCCAGTGCGTCCATGCCCATGGGGGTCCTGCCGCCGTTGATCACCACCTCGTAGCCGCAGGGGATCTGCTTACTCGGCGCAACCCTTCTGGCATCCATGCCGAGCACGATGCACTGGTTGCCGAAGTGTCTCGCCCCTTCCGAGATGATCCGGGGATTGAGCACGGCAGCACTGTTGACGCTGATCTTCTCGGCACCCGCGTCCAGCACGCGGTACATGTCGTCCAGGGTCCTGATGCCGCCACCAACGGAGAAGGGGATGAAGATGTTCTCGGCGACACCCCGGACCACGTCGATCATGATGTCCCTCCTGTCCGACGAGGCGGTGATATCGTAGAACACGAGCTCGTCCACGCCCTGCTCGTAGTACTCCCGCGCCATCTCCACCGGGTCGCCGATGTCGATGTTGTCGAGGAACCTGATGCCCTTGGTGGTCCTGCCGTCTTTCACGTCGAGGCAGACGATGATGCGCTTGCCGAGCATGGTTCAATTTCATAGGACAACCATGAGGAGAATTCCAGAAAAAACAGCGCGGCCGGGGGCAGGAAAAACCCCTCGGCCGCACCCGGGCATGGATTCGACGATAGCGGGATCAGAAGCCTTCGTCGGCGATCTCCATCATGGAGAGGTCTTCGCTCTTGATGGCCTTTACCACGGCATCCACCTCGGGAAGCACGTTCTTGATAAAATATTTTGCCGACTTCACCTTGCCGTCGTAGAAGGCGGCGTCCTTGTTCTCCTTCAGGAACGGGGCCAGCGCGAAGGGATCGGCCGCGTTCACGCCCTTGGCCTTGCAGAGGGCTCCGAGCTTTTCCTGGGCAATGCCGGCCTGCCAGAAGAGGAGCCAGGCGCAGACGATCTTGCCCATCATCATGAGGAACGGGTAGGCGTTGCCCACGGGCACGAGGAACTTGCCCTGCTTGCCGCAGGAGGCGAAGAACATGCCCATGTCGGCCAGGGCATTCACGCCGGCGCTGACGTCGGCGGCGAGGTCCTTCACGGCCTCGACGCCCTGGTACCTGGCCACGGTGGCCCCCATCTCGCCGAGCAGGGTCATGAAGTAGGTTCCCTTCTTCATGCCCATCTTCCTGCCCACCAGGTCAAGGGCCTGGATGCCGTTGGTGCCCTCGTAGATGGACGCGATCTTCTCGTCGCGCAGGAACTGCTCGACGGGGTACTCGCTGCAGTAGCCGTACCCGCCGTAGCACTGCATGGCCGTCTCGGTGACGCGGAACCCGATGTCAGTGCAGTAGGCCTTCACGATGGGGGTGAGGATCTCCACGATGCCCAGCCACTTTTCCGCCTCCACCGGGTCCTTGACGCTCATGGCCTTGTCACCGCAGATGGTGGCGTAGTACATCAGGGCCCGCATGCCGTCCACGTTGGACTTCATCCACAGGAGCATGCGCCGGACATCCGGGTGCTGGATGACGGGCACGCGGGGAGCCTCGGGGTTCTTGAACTCCATGAGGGACGATCCCTGGAGCCGCTCCCTGGTGTACTGCAGGGCGTGGAGGTAGGCGATGCTGGCGCTGCCGAGGCCCTGCAGGCCGGTGGCGATCCTGGCCTCGTTCATCATCTGGAACATGACCTTCATGCCCTCGCGCTCGTTGCCCAGGAGCTCCGCATAGCAGTCATTGTTGTCGCCGAAGTTGATGAGGCAGGTGGCGCTTCCGTGGATGCCCATCTTCTCCTCGATCTTGGCGATCTCGAAGTCGTTGCGCTTGCCCAGCGAGCCGTCGGCGTTGACGAGGTACTTGGGGACGATGAAGATGGAGATGCCCTTGGTCCCTGCGGGGTCACCCTCGATGCGGGCGAGCACCGGGTGGATGATGTTCTCGGTGAGGTCCTGGTCGCCGCCCGTGATGAAGATCTTGGTGCCCTGGATCCTGAAGGTGCCGTCGGGCTGGCGCACGGCCCTGGTGCTGAGGTTGCCCACATCGCTGCCCGCACCCGGCTCGGTGAGGCACATGCTGCCGCCCCACTCGCCCGAGATCATCTTGGGGAGGTACTTCTTCTTGTGCTCCTCGGATCCGTACACCTCGATGAGGTGGCCCGCGCCTTCGGCGAGACCCGGGTATGACACGAAGGCGAAGTTGTGGATGAACCATTCGTGGGCGGCGATCCTCATGATGAAGGGCAGCCCCTGTCCACCGACGTGCTGGGGCAAGGACATGCAGTTCCACCCTGCCTCACAGAAGAGCTTGAAGGCTTTGTGGAAACACTTCGGCACGCGCACCTGTCCGTTCTCGAGCCTGCATCCCTCCTTGTCAGATTCCGCCAGGGTGGGGAAGATCTCCTCGGTGGCGAACTTCTGTGCCTCGGAGAGGATCATGTCGAACATGTCCTTGGAGAAATCCGCGTATCGCTCCAGTTCGCAGAGCTTCTCCAGCTCGAGCATCTCGTACAGGGTGAAT
>JAGOOG010000019.1 GCA_017992605.1 Deltaproteobacteria bacterium | reverse complement strand
ACTTTCAACTCATTGATTACTCAATAGATTAAATGAACCGCGCATTCCCGCACACCCCCCAGATCCACCCCCCTATCCCCCATCCCCTTCAACCTTTCTTTCAACTCAATCGATGAAACGTTGAACGGTTCAGGGAGACGGAGTCATTCCCGCTCGAAGGAGATGTTGTACTTTTCCAGCTTCCGCTCGAAGGTGGGTCGCGAGATCCCGAGCATCTCGCATATCTCGCCCTTGTTCTTCTTGGTGTCCTTCAGGACGCGCCTGATATGCAGCTCTTCGACCTCGTCGAGGGTGAGGACCCTGCCGGTCTCGTCGCGGAAGGCGTCGGCGTCCTGCCCGGCGGGCCTGGACTGGCCTGCAGCCTCGAGCAGGTCTGGGAAGTCGCTCTTGACCAGGACCTGTCCCTTGGCGATGACCGCCGCGCGGACCAGGAGGTTCTCCAGCTCCCGTATGTTGCCGGGCCAGCTGTAGCTCCTGAAGATCTCCATGACCTCCTCCGATACCCCGTGGATCCTCTTGTGGAGGTCGAAGTTGATCTTGGTCAGCAGGTAGGTGATGAGCGGCTTGAGGTCCTCTTTCCTCTCGCGCAGCGGCGGGATCCAGATGGTGACGATGTTGAGGCGGTAGTAGAGGTCGTCCCGGAACAGGCCGTCCTTGACCATGGTGCGCAGGTCCTTGTTCGTGGCAGCGATGATCCGGGCGTTCACCTTGATCCGGTCCTTGCCGCCCACCCGTTCGAACTCCATTTCCTGGAGGACTCGCAGGAGCTTGGCCTGGAGGTTCAGGGACATCTCGCTGATCTCGTCCAGGAACACGGTCCCGCTGCGGGCGAGCTCGAACTTGCCGGGCTTGCGGGTGACAGCGCCAGTGAACGAACCCTTCTCGTGGCCGAAGAGCTCGGACTCGAGCAGGGTCTCCACGATGGCGGAGCAGTTGACCGCGATGTAGGGCTCGTTGAGGGCGGTATTGTTGTGGATCACCTTGGCGATGAGCTCCTTACCCGTACCGCTTTCGCCCTGGATGAGCACGGTGGTCCTGCTCTGGGAGACCACGCCGATGGTCTTGAAGATATCTCTCATCCGGGGGCCTTCCCCGATGATGTCACCGACCTTGTACTCCCGCGAGGACTCCACGAGCCCCTTGATCTTCTTCTCCATCTCCAGGGCGTGCAGGGCCTTTCTGATGGCGATGTCGAGTTCGTTGACGTCCACGGGCTTGTGGATGTAGTCGAAGGCGCCTTCTTTCATGGCCCTGATGGTGGACTCCATGTCGTGGTGTGCGGTGATCATGATGACCTTGACGTTTTCGTCCTCCTCCCGGAGGTCCTCGAGGATGATGAAGCCGTTCACGTCCGGGAGCCTGATGTCGAGGATGACCACGTCGGGCGCGACCTGGGTGAATGTGTTGAGGCCGTCGGTACCGGTGGGGGCGGTGTGGACCTCGTAGCCCTCCTCGGTCAGGTACAGGTCGAGCGTCTCGCGGATCGAGCTGTCGTCGTCAATGACGAGAATCTTGGCCATTCCGGTTCATCCCCTTGAGACAAAGGTCCGTGCAGCGGTCGTTGTCTCCATAATAGCAGTCATACCATGCCTCTCGGAAGAACGATCACGAATCTTGTGCCCTCTCCCTTCCTGCTGTGCACCTGGATGCTCCCCTCGTGCTGGTCGATGATCTTTTCGACCTGGGTCAGCCCGAGACCGGTGCCGTAGCTCTTCTTCGTGAAGAACGGGTTGAAGAGGTAGGGCAGATCGTCCTCGGGAATGCCGCACCCGTTGTCTTCTATCTCCAGGGTCAGGGCTGCGTGGTCGATCTTCATCGCTATGACGAGCCGCCCCCCGTGGTCCATGGCATCCACTGCGTTCTGGAAGATGTTGATGAGTGCCTGGCTGATCATGGAAGGATCGACACTGATGAGATCGACAGGCTCCTGGTAGTTCTTCACGACGTCGATCTCCTTGTCGTTGATCGACTTCTCAACCATGGCCAGGGCCTGGTCGATGATGGAGCGCATGTCGCACGGCGCCTTGGCCGGGGCCGATGGCTTGGCATAGATGAGCACGTCGCTGACGAGCTTTTCGAGGTGCTCCACCTCCCGCTGGGCTATCCTGAAGCGCTTGAGGTCGTTACCGTCGGGCTGCAAGCGCTTCTCCAGGATCTGCAGGCTCATTTTGATGGACGACAGGGGATTGCGCACCTCGTGGGCGATGCCTGCCGAGAGCTGGCCGATGGCGGCGAGCTTCTGGCTCTCGTAGAACTTCTTCTCGAGCTCCTTGAACTCGGTTATGTCGCGTTCCACCAGCACGAAACGGTCAGTGCCCTTGACCGGGCCCGGGGTCATGAGGAGGTACCGCTTCTTGCCCTCCTTGTTCACGAACTCCAGCTCATAAGGTCTGAAGATGCCCTTCTTGGCGTCCTCCCATTTGGTGATGACAAAATTCCTGTGCTCGGGCAGCACGTAGTCGGTGAAGTGCCTTCCCTTGGGATCGTACACCCCCGGGCGGATCTGTCTGCTCACATAGTTGATGATGCCGTCACGGTTGAGCTCATAGACCTTGTCGGGCAGGCTGTCGAGGATGCTCTGGAGATAGCGGTAGAGCTTCTCAACCTCCCTGTTGAGCCGGATGTTCTCCTCGAGCTCGTTCTGGAGGGTCTCGGCATACTCCTGGAGATTCCTGGTCAGCTCGACCTCCTTCGAAACGTCCAGGAACGTCTCTATGGCGGCCACGACCTCGCCCTTCTCGTTGTGGATGGGAGCGGCCAGGAAGTGGAGGTGGCGATCCCTGCCCTTGAACTTGGTGAAGTGCTTCACCGCCTCGTAGGCGCCTTCGATGGTTTCGGACCTGGCCACCTTTCCCTCACCGTAGAAGGTCTCGAAGTCACCCGCGTTGCCGTCCACGATGAAGTCAGCCAGGAACGGTCGCTTGATCTCGTAGAACGGCTTATAATAATGATCCGTTCCGATCATCTCCTCCGGCCCCCAGCCGGTCAGGTCGGTGCAGGCACGGTTCCACAGGATGACCCGGTGGTTCTTGTCGATGACGAACATGGGCACGGGGGACCCCTCGACGATGCCCTCCATGGTCATCTTCTCCCGCAGGAGCTTGGACTGCCACTCCTCGCGTTCCTTGAGCCTCTTGAGCTCCTCCTTCAGCCGCATTCGCTTCACGTCGGACCGGGCGATGGACACGGCGGTGACGATGGTCACCGCGATGAGGCCCATGGCGCCGAGCATGATGTTCAGCGATGCCCTCCGGACAGGACCCAGGACCTTCTCGTGGGGGGTCACGAGCACGACCCACCACTGGGAGATGCCGATCCTGATGGGGGCATAGGCGGCGATGCAGGTCTCCAGCCCGCCGTCCTTTTTCAGGACGATGTCGCGGTAGTGCCTGTCGGCGTAGGTGAACATCCGGAACGGGGAATCCCCGGGCGGGGAGAGGTCCTCGATGGACGAGCCGATCACGGCACTGTCGGGATGGAACACGATGAGGCCGGATTCATCGACGAGCCAGAAGTCTCCCGGGTCGGCCATGCCTGGAGGATGACGGCGGCCGACAATGAACCCGGGATGCAGAACGGCCAGGAGTGCGCCCCGGTACGTCTGAGCAGGACCAATGATGGGCATGCCTATGGCCACGGTCTTCGCGGAGGGGCCCGTGGGCCCGTCCGTGACGGTCAGTTCTCCCATGTAGCGCTGGTGCATCTTCTTCATGGCATGCACCACGGCAGGGTCCTCGATGCTGTTCCCGGTCATGCCCGGTTCCGCGTCGTGGGGATAGACGGCGCGGATCACGTCGTCACCGTCGAGCAGGGCAACGGTCAGGATGATGCCGGGAAGCTCTTCGTACAGGGTCTGCAGGAGCTTCTCTCTCACCGCTGGGTCGTCGTCCGCGAGGGAGGCATTGCCGGCGAGCATCACGAGGCCTTTCTCGCACTTGGCGATCGTCTCGTTGATGCGGGAGGCTTTCTGCTCCGCTATGGATGCCTGCTGCTGGCTGAAGAGCTCGATGATGGACCGCTCGCGCACGGTGTACACGGTCAGCGCGAGGAGGACGATGAGGACGACGACGATCAGCGCGGTCAGCCAGATGGAGTACCTCAGGTAGGTGGTGGAGATCTTCTTGTTCATGGGGAAGGAGGGACTCATCTCCCGGTTCCCTCGTCATGCCGGCTGCGGTGCGTGAGAGAGAGCTCCGGGGGCGTCATCTATGCGTTCTTGTCCCTCTCCTCGTGCTCTGCGACAGCGATGAGGGCATAGATGCCGATGGCGAAGAGCAGTGAGATGATCAGGGTGAGCAGGCCGCTCTGAATGCCGAGGACCAGTTCGCAGAAGAGCCATGAAATCAAATATGCCGCGATGGCGCCGATTTCCCGCATGCCCACCAGCCTTCTCTGTGGAGTTCGTGGTGCCTGTATCCCTGCTTCCGGTTCAGGCATTGTATAAGGAATACACATTCTGTTCAACACCATAATGGCGTCCACCTCTAGCCGATGCCAGGGTGTATCCTTATTATATGTCGTGTATCATGCTCATCGGGGTGTAGCATCTTTTGTTCAACCTCACGGGACCCAATTGAACGATACGTTTAACCGGACCATCTGGTCAGGAAGGAGACACGACCTCGAGGTAGAGCAAAACATCATCAATAACGGTTAGTTGCGTATTATTGCAACCGTGGGATGCATGGTGGCACAGCTATTGCTTTTCTGGGGGCAACATTGAGGATTCACTCAATGATGCGAGCGAAACCATTATCAGTAAGAAAGGAGACCAATATGTATCGTCACGCAACCAAATTCCTGTTCACGTTTGCAGCAACAGCAGCAGTATGGCTTCTGTCGTCACCCGCCGTCTTTGCAGCTGACGCAATCCCTGCCGGGGATCCGCTCATCAAGGTGATCTTCTCCGTCGGCGCCATGATCGGTGCGGGCCTTGCCATCGGCCTGGGGTGCATCGGTGCGGGTGCGGGCATCGGTAATGCAGCAGCGGGCGCTTCCGAAGCGGTGGGCAGGAATCCAGCCGCCCAGGGCAAGATCATGATGACCATGATGGTCGGTATGGCAATGGCCGAATCCATCGCAATCTACTCGCTGGTTATCACCCTTATTCTCATCTTCGCGAACCCCTACAAGACTTTCCTGTTTGGATGATGGACTACCGGGGGTATACTTTAACAGAACGCTATGCATGATAAGGGGGAAAAAATGCCTGAATCGATCAAAGGAAGTCGCTTGTTAACGGTTGCAAGGTTATTTTTCCTGCTTGTGATCATCCCCTTATTACTGATAGCTTCCCTTATTGCCTTCAGCATCTTCAACCTTGGCGGCCTGTCCAAGACAGGCACGATGGCAGCTCTTGACCAGAAGGCGCAGCAGGAGATCCGCGTGCGTGCGACGGACGTTGCACAGAATATCGCCGATTTCCTTCGCGAGCGGCAGAAGGATATCCTCATCACCACCATCCTTCCCGTGAACGCGCAGGCCTACAAGCAGTTCCTGGAGACCAAGACCTATGACCTCTGGGTTAAGAAAGATACCGGCATCGTGAAAGAGCAGTTGCCGCTCTATGTAGAGGCGACGCTCACCGACACCAACGGGAATGAGCTCATCAGGATCAGGGACGGTAAGATCGTGCCCGCCGAAGAGCTGGTCAACGTGACGAATCCTGCCAATACCACGTACAAGGTGGAGGATTATTTCACAAGGGCCAAGGAGCTCAACAAGGGTGAGGTCTTTATCTCCCAGGTCACCGGGTGGTATGTAAACAAGGCAGAGTTTGAACAAGGGAAGAGATTCGAGGGGATTATCCGAATGGCAACTCCGCTGTTCGACAAGCAGGGTTTCACCGGGGTTCTCGCCCTCGCCATGGATGTGAGAGCCCTTGCCAGATATACGGATAACATCATCCCGACCGAGGCCGAGTACGTCATTGAGTCGGACAGCTCTACGGGCAACTACGCCTATCTCGTCGACAACCGGGGATACGTCATCTCCCACCCGGACGACTATCACATAGTGGGCCTTTACAAGGACGGGACCCAGGTCCCCCCGGTCACATCGGCCACCTACGAGGATATGAGGAAGAAGGGTGAAGAGGTGCTGAACCTCAACCAGCTCGGCGGCATCGATCCCGCCCTGCCCGAAGTGGCCAGAGAGGCCGTGGCAGGCAAGTCGGGCATCAAGACCTACAAGTTCGAGGACCATACCAAGATCGTGGCCTACGCCCCGGTTCCCTTCTATACGGCGGACTACCCCAAACCGGCAGGTTTCGGATGGGTGGGCATGGCCGTCGACGTGGAGAAGTTCCTGGAGCAGGCCAAGCTCGAGTCCGGCAAGATCGAGAAGGAAGCCCAGGTATGGCTGACCACCATCATCCTGATCATCTTCGGCGCAATGGTCATCCTGTTCAGCATCGCGGTCATCCTTTCGAGGGGCATCAACCGCTCCATCGCATCGGAGGTTCCGCCCGAGGCGCTCAACCCGCCCCAGTATGACGACGAGGATTAATCAGGACAGCACCTGTCCAGGTCAGTGAAAAAGGCCCCGCCGGTAACGGCGGGGCCTTTGCTTTCGTCGAGCGTGGACCGCTAGTCGTCCAGGCGGCTGTCGTAGTCGATGATGAGGTGGTACATATCTGCAGAGGTTCGTGTTTCCATGAGCTTCTGGCGCAGGGCGGGATCCTTGAGCAGCATGGAGGCCCTGGCGAGGGCCTTGAGATGCTGGCTTGCCGAGTTGCTGGGCGCCACCAGCATGAAGAAGATGTGGCAGGGCTTGCCGTCGATGGCATCGAAGTCGAGCCCCTGGGAGCTCTTGGCCATGGCCGCAGCCACGGTCTCCAGGTTGACCATCTTGCCGTGGGGGATCGCGACGCCCTCGCCGATACCCGTGGACCCGAGCTTTTCCCTGGCCTGAAGGACACCCACGAGCTCGTCGAGGTCGAGGTGGTACTCACGGGCAACGGGTGCTGCAAGTTCCTCGAGGATGTCCTTCTTGGCGCCGGCCTGCATGTCCGCGATGACGCACTCCGGCCTCAGGATGTCCGCAATCTTCATATCTGCGGCTCTACCAGTGCGAGCTCTCCGTCCTGCCGCTTGTAGATGAGGTTGAGCTGCTGCGACTCCGTGTTCTGGAAGATGATGAAGTCCTGGGCGATGGTGTCCATCTGCAGGAGGGCCTCGTCCACGCTCATGGGCTTGACGGTGTAGTCCCTCTCGTAGACGAGGCGGGGCCTGGCCTTCTTTGCGGGGCTCACGGGCCCGGCAGCGACGGCTGCCTTGGGCTGCGTCTTCTTGCCCTGCAGCTTTTCCTTGTGTTTCTTGATCTGCCTCTCCAGCTTGTCCATCACCGTGTCGATGGCGGCGTAAAGGTCTTCGGTGATCTCCACGGCGTTGATCACCGCGCCGTCTGCGTTCAGCGTGACATCGGCCTTGTGCCTGCGCTTTTCCACGGAAAGGACGACATGTGCCTCGGCGGTACGGTCGATGTATTTGTCTATCTTCGAGAGCCTCTTGATGGCGTAGTCTCTGAGGGCATCGGACGAGTCGATGTTCTTAAAGGTAATGTCAGTCTGCATAAAGCCTCCTCTCGTGGTTAACAGCGTTTCAGAAGTGCTTCTTCCTCTGGTTGGAGGGAAGAATACCAAGCAGCTCGCGATACTTGGCTACGGTCCTGCGTGCGATGCTCACCCCTTTCCCTTTGAGTTTTTGTGCAATGGCCTGGTCGCTCAGAGGATGCCTGACATCCTCCGCCTTGATGATGTTCTCGATCTCGTTCTTGACGCTCTGGGATGCCACGAAGCTGCCGTCACTCTTGGATATGCCGCTGTTGAAAAAGTACTTGAGTTCGAATGTGCCCTGGGTGGTGTGCACATATTTATTAGATGTAACCCTGCTTATGGTGGATTCGTGCATGCCCACGTCATCGGCCACATCGCGCAGCACCAGCGGCTTGAGGTGCGTGATGCCATGGTCGAGGAAATCCCTCTGGAACTTGACGATGCTCTCGGTGACCTTGCACAGGGTGTTCTGCCGCTGCTGGATGCTCTTCAGGAGCCACTGGGCCGATTTGTAGCAGTCGGAGAGATAGTCCCTGGCCATCTTGCCCATGGCGTCCGACTTCATCATGCCCTGGTATTCCCTGTTGAGCTTGAGTATGGGCAGGTCCTCCTCGTTGAGCAGGACCACGTACTCCCCCTCCAGCTTCACCACATACACGTCCGGTACGATGTACTGGGGGGGGTCGTCGGAATAGTCGCGGGCCGGGCGCGGCTCCATGTTGACGATGATCTGGGCCGCCTCGGCCACGTCGTCGACGGTGGCACCGAGGTCCTGGGCGATCTTGTTGTAGTTCTTGGTCTGGAGGTCGTTCAGGTGGGACTCTATGATCTTCCACACGAGGGAGCCTTCCAGCCCCAGGATCCGGGACTGGATCCGGAGGCAGTCCTTGAGGTCCCGGGCAGCGATGCCCGGCGGGTCGAACCGCTGGATCTTTTCGATGGCTGATTCCACCTCGCCCGGCGTTGCCCCGGCCTCCTCGCAGATCGTCTGCGTGTCCATCGACATGTACCCGTTGTGGTCGAGGTTGCCGATGATGAACAGGCCTATCTCGCGTTCCTTCTCGGTGAAGTCGTTCATCCTGATCTGCCAGAGGAGATGGTCCAGGAGGCCCTCGGGTTTCGAAGTGGTGGACTCGATGGAGGGCCGCTCCTCGTCCTCGTAGTAGGGGATGTTGTCCTGGCCGTAGGTCTCCAGGTAGGCATCCCAGCGTTGTCTCAGCTGCTGCCGTTCGGCGATGGACTCAGGGGTTTCCTCGCGGACCCTGGTAGTGTCGACGTCGAGCAGGGGGTTCTGCTCGAGCTCGGTTTCAATGTATTCCTGCAGCTCGAGCCTGGAGAGCTGGAGGAGCTTGATGGCCTGCTGGAGCTGCGGCGTCATGATGAGCTGCTGCGCCAGCTTGAGATGCTGCTTGAGTTCCAGGGCCATCCCTACATCCTCCCGTGCCTACAGGGAAAAGTCCCTGCCGACGTAGATCTGTTGCACGTTCTCATTCGCCACTACCTGTTCCGGTGTTCCTTCCTCGATAACAACACCCTGATGGATGATGTATGCCCTGTCGCAGATCTTCAGGGTTTCCTTCACATTATGGTCTGTTATAATGACACCAATTCCCAGATTTTTCAAGTTGACGATCATGTCCTGGATGTCCTTGACCGTGATGGGATCTATCCCTGCGAAGGGTTCGTCGAGGAGCATGTGGGTCGGTTTCAGGGCCATGGCGCGGGCTATCTCCACCCTGCGACGCTCGCCGCCGGAGAGCGAGACGCCCTTGCTCCGGCGCACGTGATCGAGACCGAACCCGGCGACGATCTCGTCGAGCTGCATCTTCAGGTCGGTTCCCTTGAGCCCCCGTGCCTCCAGAGGGACGGCGATGTTGTCCTCCACGCTGAGACCGCGGAACACGGAAGGTTCCTGGGGCAGGTACCCGATGCCCCGCATGGCCCGGCCCGCGAGGTCGATGCCGGTGATATCCTCGTCGCCGAGGTACACGCTGCCGCTGTCAGGCTGGATGAGGCCCACCACCATGTAGAAGGTCGTGGTCTTGCCCGCGCCGTTGGGGCCCAGGAGGCCTATGACCTCACCCGGGGTGCACAGGATGGACAGGCCCTTGATGATATGGGCCTTCCCGTAGCTCTTCTGGAGCTTCTCCGCGCGGAGTATCATTTTTTCCATTGCATGATACCCGTGCTTTCCCCGGTGTTCACCCGCACGTTCACCCTCCCGCCGCCGCCTTCAACGATCTGGGTGTCGTTCTTCATGTCCAGCGTCACCTTCTGGCCCGAGAGCTTCTCCTGGCCCCGTGATATGACGACGTTGCCGGTCAGCACCATGGTCTCCCTGGCGAGATCGTACGAAACCCGCTCGCAGGTCGCCTGCCTGCCCTTCCATTGTATGGAGACGTCACCGTCCGCGGTGAGCGTGGTGATCCTGCGGGTCTTCTCATCGTAGGCCAGCGCGAGGGTGTCGCCCCGGACCACGATGTCGGCCCTGGAGGCCTTGACGTTTCCCCTGAATACCGCTGTCCCGTCCCTGGTGTTCACATCCAGCCTGTCGGCCTCGATGTCCACCGTGGCGGACGCCGGTTGGCCGGTCTTGAGGTCCGCCGCGAGGGCGGCCAGCGGCCACAGCAGGCTACATATCAAGAATATTCTGCATAATCTTCGCATGGACCCTGCCTGTCAGCGCAATCGTGGTAAACCCGTCCGAAAACCCCGCGCGGTCCGCCGTCACGATGCTGTCCCAGCCCTCGAACCTCACCGGTCGGTCGGTGTGTGCCGCGTCGGCCTCTCTGTCCCAGATCAGGCCGTCGATGCGCACCCGGGCGCCCTGTTCAGCCTCGATGTCCAGCGGGCCGTGGATCGACAGGACCGAGCTCTTCCGGTCATAGGTCGCGTCCGTGCCAAAGAGTCGCGGACCCCCCTCCTGCTCGATGACGAAGTCGCTGAAGCGTGCCACCTGATCCCCCGTCTCCACCACTTCGCGGGCGCTGACCTCCATCGAACGGCCCGACTCATGGGTTCGTTCGACCATGACCACGTTGGTGGACCTGCGCGACATGGACTCGGCTCCGGGTGCCGGCGCACCCTGGTCAGGCTCCTGGGACGAGGAAAAAAAGAATATCGTGAGGACGACCACGCAGGCGAAGAGCAGGACCTTATACACCATAACGCTCCATGACCTTCTCGAAGAGCCCCAGGCGCTTCAGCAGGACCTCGATGGCCTCGCGGGCCGCACCACGACCCCCGGGGAGCGTGGTGACCACGTCCGCCCGATCCCTGACCATGTCCACGGCGTCCGCCGGTGCGAAGGTCAGGCCGCACAGGACCATGGGCGGGAGGTCCACCACGTCGTCGCCCATGTAGGCCATGGCGGCGGGGTCGATGCCGATCCGCTCGGCCAGGTCCAGCAGGGCGACCCTCTTGTCCCTGGCTCCCTGGACGACATGGGTGATGCCCAGCTCCCGGGCACGGTGCTCCACGACCCGGGAGGTCCTCCCGGTGAGGATGGCCACCTCGATGCCCGCGCGCATCAGCAGCTTCATGCCGTGGCCGTCCCTGCTGTTGAAGGTCTTGATCTCATCGCCCGCATCCGTGATGGAGATGCCGCCGTCGGTCAGCACGCCGTCCACGTCGAAGACCATGCATGAAATGGCGCTCACGAAGCGACCTCGTGGATCCGCCTGAGCTGCCCGAGCAGAGGCTCCAGGCGTTCGAGGCGCAGGCTGTTGGCGCCGTCGCTCAGGGCATGGGCGGGGTCGTCGTGCACCTCGAGGAAGATGCCGTCGAGGCCGAAGGCCACCCCGGCCCGGGCCAGCGGTCCGATGAGCTCGGCGGTCCCGCCCGAGGAGCTGCCCCTCCCCCCGGGCAGCTGGAGGCTGTGGGTGACGTCCAGGACCACGGGACGACCCTGCTCCCGCATGAAGGCGAGGCTCCTCAGGTCACAGACGAGGTTGTTGTAGCCCAGGGTGGCACCGCGCTCGGTGAGCACGATGGCGTTGTTCCCGGTGCTCTGCACCTTGGCCGCGGCGTGGGCCATGTCCCAGGGTGCCATGAACTGGCCCTTCTTGATGTTGACCGGGACGCCGGTCCTGCCGGCAGCCGTCAGGAGATCCGTCTGGCGGCACAGGAAGGCGGGGATCTGGAGCATGTCCAGGACTTCGGAGGCCGGCTGGGCCTGGGGCGGCTCGTGGATGTCCGAGAGCACCGGCACACCCAGGGCGCGCTTCACCTCCGCGAGGATTTCCAGGCCTCTTTCCAGGCCGGGGCCCCGGTAGGAATCGATGGAGGAGCGGTTGGCCTTGTCGAAGGATGCCTTGAAGATGAAGGGGAAGCCGGCTCGCGACGAGGCCGCCGCTATGGTTTCGGCCATGAACAGGGCGTGGTCCCGCGACTCGATGACGCACGGCCCGGCGATCAGCACCAGGGTGCCGTCTCCGAAGGTGATGTCGCGGACCTGTACCGTGTTCATAGGGCTCTTTCCTGCCAGCAGATGTATCGTATGGGGGTGGGGGTGTCAAGCAAACTCGGACAGATGAAGGAGTGGCGCAGGTTTCCAGGGTCAGCACGATCTCTCGACAGGAGGGGGGAGTGAACCTGCTCGATCAGTGCATCTCGCTTCTCAGATAGATCCTTTTCAGGTGCGAGATGCACTGATCGAGCAGGCAATGATTTCTTCAGAACCTCATGATCAGCCATTCCCGGCGAGCCGCCGGGCGAACCGGGTGAACCGCCTCCTGCTGCGGCTGTTCTCGACGCTCGCCTTCACGGCCCGGGCCGATCCGATGGTGACCACCAGGCGCCTGCCCCGGGATACGGCGGTGTAGAGCAGGTTGCGGGCCAGCATGACCGAGTGCTGCGTGTGGATGGGCAGGAGCACCGCGGGGTATTCGCTCCCCTGGGCCTTGTGGATGGTGGTGGCGTAGGCGACCGTGAGATCGTCCGCATCCCCTGCATTGTAGAGCACGACCCGCTCGTCGAAGGACACGTGGAACGTGCCGTCCCGCTCGTCGACGGCCAGGAGCGTCCCGATGTCGCCGTTGAAGACCTCCAGCTCGTAGTTGTTGCGGGTCTGCATGACCTTGTCGCCCACGCGGAATTCCACGGAGCCCCGCCGGAAAGGCCTGCCCGAAGGGTTCAGCGCCTGCTGCAGGTGCCGGTTGAGGCTCTCCACTCCCAGAACGCCCTTGTGCATGGGGCTCAGCACCTGGATGTCCCGCATCGGGTCAAGGCCGTACCGGCCGGGCAGCCCCAGGGTCACCTGACGGATGGTCTCGGCGAGGATACGCTCGGGGTCCTCCTCGGGGATGAAGAGGTAATCTCCGCTGCCGTCGGGGTAGGCCTCGGGCATGCGGCCCTCGTTGATCCGGTGGCAGTTCACGATGATCCTGCTGGCGAGCTCCTGCCTGAAGATGGTGTCGAGCCGCACCACGTCGATGACGCCCGAGGTGATGATGTCCTTGAGGCAGTTGCCGGGCCCTACGGACGGGAGCTGGTCCACGTCGCCTACGAAGACCAGGGTCGTGCCCGGTATGACGGCCTCCAGGAGGTGGTGCAGCAGCACGATGTCCACCATGGAGAACTCGTCAACGATGATGAGATCGGCCTGAAGGGGATTGTCCGCGGCGCGCTGGAATGCTCCCTCCCGCGGGCTGAACTCGAGGAGCCGGTGGATGGTGGATGCCTCGTGCCCGGTGGCCTCGGTCATGCGTTTGGCCGCACGGCCGGTGGGTGCACAGAGCACGATCCGCGCATCGGCCTCGCGGTACATGTGGAGGATGGCCGTGATGGTGGAGGTCTTGCCCGTGCCGGGACCTCCCGTGAGGACCATGCACGTGCTCAGGGCCGCGCGCCGCACCGCCTCCTTCTGCCGGTCGGACAGGTCGAGCTGCCCGCGCGCCTCCATCCATTCGATGGCCCGGGCGGGATCGAGGTCATGGGCCTCCTTGTCCGCCGTGGCCATGGACAGGAGGTTTGCCGCCGCATGCCTCTCCGCGAGCTCGAGCGGGGCATGGTACACGGGGTCCTCGGCACCGTGTTCCGTGGACACCTCCCTGAGGGCCTCGAGCTCCTCGAGCTGCAGCTCGACGAGGTCTGTTCCGACGCCCAGGAGCCTCGCGGTTTCGTGGAGCAGCATGCGCCGGGGCAGGTAGGTGTGCCCCTGGGCAGAAGCGACCTCCAGCGTGTAGACGATCCCGGCACTGATACGCTCGGGCGCGTCCTGGGCGATGCCCGTCTTCGCCGCGATGCGGTCCGCGGTGAGGAACCCCACGCCCGGGATGTCCACGGCCAGGCGGTAGGGATTGGTCCGGATCACCTCCACGGTGTCGTCCTGGTACCGCTTGAAGACCCGGGCGGCAAGTCCTGCCGTGATGCCCTGGCTGTAGAGGAACACGAAGGTGTCCCGGCGTCTCCTGTGGTCCCTCCATGCCAGGGTGACGGCCTCGGCACGCTTGCGTCCGATGCCCGTGACCTCACGGAGCCGCTCGGGGGCATGCTCGATGACGGCCAGGGTGTCCATGCCGAAGGCACCCACTATGCGGCGCGCGAGCTCGGGGCCGACCTCGTCGATTTCGGAGGAGAGATAGGCCCTGATGCCGTCGATGGTCACCGGCGGCTTCACCTCGAACTGCACGGCCTGGAACTGCAGCCCGTACCTGGGGTGCCTGACCCAGGAGCCCGTGAACTGGTAGAGGTCGCCGGTGCGGGGCATGGGCATGTGGGCCACCACGGTCATGGACCGTTCCTCCTCACCCAGGGGCTTGACCCGGGCGACGGTGTAGCCCGTGTCCTCGCGGTGATAGCGCACGTGCTCGATGACCCCGGAGACGATGCCCGCATCGGGGGCGTGGTCCGGGGTGGCGCTTTCCTCGCCGGGGGTGTTCCCTTTCATGGGTTTCCCTTTCCCGTCACCGGAACGGCACCAGCCGGGCGGGCTGCTCCAGCACCTCGAGGATGCCCCTGGCGCAGTACACGCGGTCGCGTTTCGTCTGGCTGATTTCCCTGACGATGCCCAGGTCCTGCAGCTTCTCGATGGCCCGCTGTGCCGTGGTGAAGGCGATGCCAAGGTCCGAGGAGAGCCTCTTGGCCGTGATGTAGGGATTCGCGGCCAGACGGTCCAGCGTCCGGGGCAGCACCTTTGACGGGATGCCGGCGACGGCGGTGCGCCAGTGGGCCAGGAGGTCGTTGATGGTCTCCGCGCGGCTCAGTGCGTCCTCGGCCTGGCGGGCCATGCCGTTGAAGAAGTAGGTGAGCCACGCCTCCCAGTCGCCCTCCCGGCTGACCCTGCGCAGGCAGGAGTAGTAGTGGTCCCTGGTGGCCTCGAAGAAGGCGCTCAGGTAGAGCATGGGAGTGGGCAGCACGCCTCGCTCGACGAGGAACAGGGTGATGAGGAGCCTGCCCACACGCCCATTGCCGTCGATGAAGGGGTGGATGGCCTCGAACTGGTAGTGGGCCAGGGCGATCTGGACCAGGGGGGGCAGGCTCGCGTCCTGGAGAAACGCCTCCAGTGCGGCCATGCATTCGGGGAGCTCTTCCGGAGGCGGAGGCACATAGCTGGCATCGGCCATGGCGCACCCCGGAGAGCCGATCCAGTTCTGCATGCGGCGGAACTCGCCGGGTGTGGCAAGCTCGCCCAGCACATCCTGCATGAGGCGCTCGTGGAGCTCCAGGATCAGCGGGGTGGACAGGGGCAGCTCCTTGAGGCGCCTGATGCCGTGGTCCAGGGCCGCCACGTAGTTGGCCACCTCCTTCAGGTCATCGGGGCTGCGTTCGACCGAGGCGCCGGCATCGGCGGCCAGGATCTCGCCCAGGGTGGCCTGGGTCCCTTCGATGCGGCTCGACAGCACGGCCTCGCGGGCAAGGAACGGGCGCATGAGCAGGTGCGGGTTGGCCAACCTGCCCCCTTCGCCTGCCAGCCACCCCACGAGACGGTCCGCCTCGGACAGCGAGCGCAGCAGGGCCGGGGTCCAGGTCAGTTTCGGGGGCAGCGGGTCAGGGACAAAGGCGGTGATCCCCTGCCTGATCTTCACGGACCGTCCCGGGCTCCTGGAAGGCGTCGCCATGGGTTCCCCCTCTCTGCGTCGATGAAAATAGGGCTGCTGGTTATTTTCGAAATATATCAATAACGATAATAACAAGGCAAGCACCTTTTTCCCGGGGGGGCATCATGGGGGGAAGGGCATCATGAGCCTTGCAATAGTGTGTCTTGGAGTTATAGAATCAAATATAGTATTATCCTGCCATGAGGAGACTCTATGAGGAAAAAGGGCATGAAGTTCGTCCTGACCGTGGATATGGCCCTGGAGGTCAGGAATGGTTCCGCGCAGGTTGTGGTGAAGGATGTCAGGATCAAGCCTCCCGAGGTGTCCCTGCCCCTGGGGGCGGCACCCGCGAAAGGGCAGCGGCCCCGCAGGAAGAAGGTGGGGAAATCCATCCACGACATCGTCCTGGAATCCGCCAGGAAGGTTTCCAGAAATACAGAGGGCGGCGTCTTCTCATCGGTGGATCTCTACCGGCAGGCATCGAGGAAGTATCCCGAGCTGAACAGGAAGAGCTTCAACACCACAGTCATTTCGGCGGCCCCGGAGCATACCTCCTGGAAGTACTACCGTAACGGCAAGGACTACCTGGTCTACCTGGGCAAGGGGAAATACAGGCTCAGGGAGTCGACCGAGTGATGCTCCTTGCCGCCAGGCGTCCGGGTACGGAAAAGACCAACAATATCTCTCTATACATACGAGGAGGAAGTCATGACAAAGATGGATCTGGTTGATGTGGTAGCCGGCAAGCAGAAGATTTCCAAGGCCGCGGCACTGGCCGTGGTGGATGCCCTCACCGATGCGATTGCCGGGGCACTCAAGAAGGGCGACAAGGTCACGCTGGTCGGCTTTGGCAGCTTCGACGTGGCGAAAAGGGCTGCCAGGATGGGCGTGAATCCCCGGACCAGGCAGAAGATCAAGATCAAGGCCAGCAAGGCCCCTCGTTTCAGGGCGGGCAAGGCCCTGAAGGATGCGGTGAACAAATAGGTACACGGGGAGCAACCCGGGGAAGAAGGAAAAGATCCCCGTCGCAGAGGAGCACGAAAAGCAAAAAAGAGGGCTCAAGGACACGCCTCCCGCCCTGTTCCGAGGAAGGCGGGGCCGGGAGGCTGCCTGCAGCCGGTTCCGTCGTGCAAGCTGCAACGCCCCGGAGATCGTGCATCCTTTTTCGCACAGGACGTCATCGACTCCATCAGTACCGCCTGAGCGCCTGCTCCCACCCTCGCATGAGGTGTGCCGAACCTGTGCTTCCGGGAAGTCCACGTCCATGAACACCCCCCTTGAGGAACTCACGGGCATGAGGTAAGATGTCCTGCACGCGAAGAACGTCATCGACGAACGACACGGCCGATGCTGGGTTGACGGTGCGTTTTGAATCGATACCCACACTTTGCACCATCCACAAGGAGGAGTTTCTGTCATGGCAGGTTCAGTGAACAAGGTTATCTTGATCGGGAGGCTCGGAAAGGATCCGGAGATGCGCTTCACCCCGGGAGGCAGGGCGGTCACCAACTTCACCATGGCCACGAACGAGTACTGGACGGACCAGAACGGGGAACGCCAGGAGCGCACCGAATGGCACCGCATCGTCACCTGGGGCAAGCTGGCAGAGAACTGCGCCAAGCTGCTCGGCAAGGGCAAGCAGGTGTACATCGAGGGCAGGATCCAGACACGGTCATGGGACGACCGTGACGGCAACAAACGCTATACCACCGAGATCGTGGCGAACGCCATGCAGATCCTCGGCGCCATGGAAGGCGGCCCCGACCGGACGTACGCCGGTGACGAGGGGGGCGAAGCGGCTGCAGGCAACGGCGTGCCCGGTTCGCCCGAGTTCGACGACGTGCCCTTCTAGAGTACCTGTGACAACGCAGGCGGGCCGGATCGTCTCGGTCCGGCCCGCCTCTTCTCTTGTACCGAAGCCTCAGTGCTCTATGTCCTGCACTTCTCCACGGCCTTCCGTATGCCCGGGCCGGCCGCCCTGATGATGGCATCGTCCACGCAGTAGGTGAAACGCACCCATCCAGGCCAGCCGAAGCCCCTGCCCGGCACGGCCAGCACGCGTTCTTCCACGAGGAGATTGCAGAAGGCCACCTCGTCTTCGAGGGGTGACTTCACGAAGAGGTAGAAGGCCCCCTCGGGCGGCGCGTAGGTCAGGCCCGCCTCGTCGAAGACCGCGCACATCACGTCCCGGCGGGTGCGATAGATGTCCACGTCCACCCGGTCGTCCAGGCACTCGGCCATGACCTTCTGCATGAGCGCCGGGGCATTGACGAACCCCAGGATGCGGGTCGCCAGGATCATGGCGGCGACGAGCTCGTTCTTCCGGTCGATGCCCGGGTTCACCGCAATGTAGCCGATGCGCTCCCCGGCCAGCGAAAGCTCCTTGGAGGCGGAGGTCACCACCACGGAACAGGGGATGCTCCTGAGGATCGAGGGCACGGTGCGGCCGTCGTACACGATGGCGCGGTAGGGCTCGTCGGATATGACGACCACGTCGGGGAACTCCCTGAGGAGTCCGGCGAGTTCGTTCAGGACCCCTTCCGGGTATACCCTTCCCGTGGGATTGTTGGGCGAGTTGACGATGATGGCCCTGGTGCGTGCAGTGATCCGTTTCCTGATGCGCTGCATGTCGGGAAGGAAATCGCTGCCGCAGTCCGCCACCACCAGCGACCCGCCCTGGTTGTCCACGTAGAAGCCGTACTCCACGAAGTAGGGGGCCAGGGCCATGACCTCGTCGCCCGGGTTGAGCAGGGCCTTGAGCACCACGTTCATGGCGCCGCCCGCGCCGCAGGACATGATGATGTCGTCGCCGGTGAGCGGCACGCCGTAGACCGGGGCGAGGTAGCCGGCGATGGCTGCACGCACCTCGGGGTAGCCGGCGTTGGGCATGTACCCGTGAAACATGCGCCCGGCCAGGGACGTCATCCGTTCGATGACGCGGGCCGGCGGCGGGACGTCGGGGTTGCCCAGGCTGAAGTCATAGACCCTGTCCTCCCCGTGGATGGCCTTGAGCCGTGCCCCCTCCTCGAACATCTTCCTGATCCACGAGGACCTGTCCATGAACTCGAGCATCTTTGCAGCGACCGGCATGGCGACCTCCTCGGCGTTGAATAGATCGGCATGATAGCAGGCATGGCGGAGAATGTACAGATACACTCATGGATCCATTCGCGCAGGTCAGCACGAGCTTTTGGTCCTTGTGAGGTCCCGCGAGTGGTGGTATGTGAGGGGCCATGAAGGGGCCGGCCCCGGTTTTCCCGATACCCGTCAGAAGAGGGAGTTGTCATGGCTGAGAGGATCCGTTCGCCGTTCATCATAGCTGTCCTGCTGGCCGTCATGGTCGCTGCGCTCTACTCGAACACCCTGGACAACAGCGCCACAAACTGGGACGACCCGGTACTGTTCACCAAGAAGATGTACTATGGTTTCACCTGGGACCACGTGAAGGAGGCGCTCACCTTCCGGAGCGGTTCCACCTACCAGCCCCTGCGCGACCTCTCCTACATGGTCGACTTCGGCCTCTGGGGCGACCGTGCGGTGCTCGGCATGCACGTCCAGAGCATCATCCTGTACATACTCATGATCTTCACCTGCTATGCCTTCCTGCGCAGGCTCCTGCGGGTGTTCCACGACGACGAGGACGAGTGTGCCATCTGGGCCGCCCTGGCGAGCGTGCTCTACGCCGTCCACCCCGTGCACGTGGAGAGCGTTGCATGGCTCTTCGCCCGCAAGGAGCCGCTGCTGGGCATCTTCACCTTCCTGTCCCTGTGGGCCTTCCTCAAGGCGAGGCTGGGGTCGTGGCGGTATTACCTCCTGAGCGCCCTGGCGATGGTGCTCGCCATCCTCTCCAAGCCCACGGCTTTGGTGATACCGGGGGTCATGTTCGTCCTGGACATCGCCCTTCAGGCACGGCTGAGGGAGCCCTCGTTCTGGAAAAAACGGCTGGTCCTGTACGTGCCCATCCTCATCGTCGTGATCCCCATGATCGTGCGGCTCGTCGTCATGATGCAGACAGCCGGCGGGGTCAAGCCCTACCATGGCGGCAGTTTCTGGACGAACCTGCTGGCCGTGTCCCAGATCCTCATCAGCTACATCCGGCTCATCGGGTTCAACATCAACTATGCCGCGGACTACCCCATACCGCTGTTCACCGACCCCGGGACCTGGCGGCCGTGGCTCTACGTGGGTCTCAACGTGCTCATCGTCGGCAGCGCCGCGGCGGCGTTCGCGATGAAGCGATATGTCTACAGCTTCTTCGTGGCCTGGTACTATGCCTTCCTGCTGCCCGTCTCCCACATCTTCCCCATCTCCCAGGTCCTGACGGACCGCTATGCCCTCCTGCCGTCCCTGAGCTGGTGCGTCCTGCTGGGGTACCTGCTCTCCAGGCTCTGGCACGTGAAGGTGCGCCTCGGGCCGCTCTCGCCGAACTTCTTCACGGCGCTGGCCGCGGGTTTGTTCGGCTTCATAGGGCTCTTCTACGCCTACATGACCTTCAACCAGAACGACGTGTGGCAGAACAGCCAGACGCTCTGGGAGGACACCCTGGCCAAATATCCGCACTCGAGCCCGGGCAATGTCAACCTGTCTGCCATCTACCTCTCGCAGGGCAGGCCCGCCGATGCCCAGAGACTGGCCATCGAGGCCATCAAGGCGCTGCCGTACGACTACCTGGCCATCAGCAACCTCGCGCTGACCCAGATCATGATGAAGCAGTACGACAACGCCATCAGCAACTACCAGCAGGCCCTGCGGCTCAAGCCCGGCCTGGACGAGGCCCGCATGGGACTGGCGTACGCCTACTGGGAAAAGGGCGACTACACGAGGGCCTATGAGGCCTACAGGGACCTTCACCTGGAGAACAGGACGGGCAGCCCGGCCCACCGGGTCATCATGTACTACCGCCTCGGCTACGCGGCGTGGAAGCTCGGGCTGGACGAGGAGGCGCGAAGGTATCTCGCTGTGGCAGAACCGGGGCTGCGCAGGGACGTGTTCAAGCTGTCAGACCTGGCAGGCGTCTACACCAGCATGAGGGACATGCGCAAGGCCTACGAGCTCTACTCCGACCTCTATGACAGGCTCGAGGAGGGGGAAGCGAAGGACAAGCTGGCAAGGCTGCTCGGGGCGCTCAGGAAGAGACTGGACAGGGACGCAGGGAAGGTCACTTCCCCCTGAGCCGGGGTGATATCATCATGAGGGCGTAGGTGTTCTCCGCCCGGTAGGACTCGAGCACCACGGGGTTCATGCGCCCCTTCATCTCGTCGAGCAGATCCTCGAGGTCGGAGGTGCTCACCGCGAGGAAGGCCGTCTCGTTCATGGGAACGGCGTCCCTGCCTACCACCACAGGTTCTGCGGTCACCGCGCTCAGGTAACCCCGCATGGTGACGTCGTCCTCGTAGACGACCAGGGGTTCGTGCCCGCAGATGCCCTGCATGTAGCTGATCTTCTCGTTCCAGTGGTCCTCCGGGAGCACGAAGGCCAGGCACCACCCGATGAAGAAGACCGTCGCGGCGGCAAGCGTGAACTGTGCCATGACCCTGCCCCTGAAGACGAGGAGGCCGAAGGCCAGGGCTGCGATGACGAAGGCCGCGGCGGCCAGGAGCTGTTCGGGCATTACGGCGGTTCCCCTGAGCATGGGCATGGCCAGGAGCGCCAGTGCAAAGAGGAACACGACGGCGCCCGCCAGCGCCATCATCCAGGTTCCCAGCGCCCTGGCGCGCGGGGATCTTCCCATGCCGTGCGTGAACCACGTACCGATGAGCGGGGCGGCAAAGGGGACCAGGAGCACGGCGTGCTGGGGAGTGATCTTCCACGAGAGCCACAGCATGATCAGCACGATACCGCAGGCGATCCTGAGCGGCAGCAGCCTGCGCCAGGCCTCCTGGTCGGAGGGCCCCCCGCCGAAGGCCAGGGCGGGGATCAGCAGGAAGATCCAGGGCGCGCCGTACGTGAAGGCGGCCAGCAGGCCCCTGAGGAACCCGAGGTGGTCGCCGGCCGACAGGGAACCGGTGGTGATCCCGGGTCCCGCCAGGATGCGGTATCCCGCATAGTAGACGGCCAGTGTGCAGATCACGATGGCGGCACCGGGGGCGAGGTGTATGGAAAAGAGCCTCGACGGAGCCAGGTCGAAGAGGATGAGGAGCAGGGCCGCTGCGACGAAGAAGGTCAGCATGAGGTAGCCGCCGGTCACGGCCGCTCCCGCGGCCAGCAGGTAGGAGGCGATGTACCAGGGCCTGCTCAGCATGCCGAGGTAGACCAGCGAGAACAGGATGAAGGCCGCCGCTGCGAGGGTGACGGGCAGGGCGATGAGGTTGAGCGTGCCGAACAGCGCCGGGTAGCCGAGGCTTGTCATCGTGACCGCCGATGCGGCCACGGCGCTCTTGAGGTCGAAGAGGAGCAGGGTGTAGACGAACACGAGGACGGCGAGTGCACTGCCCAAGACGCAGGATGCGAGGCGCGGCGCCGCGATGTCCCCGGCCGGGATGAGCGAGAGGGCGGCCAGCGTCAGGGGATTCCTGCCCTTGAGGACTTCTCCGTTGAGCAGGGGCAGGTGGCGCTGCCCGTCCTGCATCTCGCTGATGCTCTGGAAGAGCCACACCTCGCTGTCCCTCGGCGGGATGGACAGGTTCAGCGGCAGCAGGAGGGCGAGGCTCGCCGCGCCCACAAGGACAAGGGATACGACGGATCTCCATGATGTCACGAGGCTCGACCTCCCAGTCACCATGAGCGATTACATGAGGCGGGCCGACGGTGTCAAGAGGCGAGATGGGTGAATTCACGGCCCCGGGAGGCCCCGTCATGGGAGGAGTTGACTTCTCGGAGAGGTGCCCGTAGAATTGCCCGCGAGACCTTAAAAGGAAAGGCGTGCATGGCATCCATAGAGGAACTCCTGCGGGACAAGGGCTTCACACGGCCGAAGGTTGCGAGGCGCTCGGACAGCCGGGCCCACGATGAGATACGGCAGGCGCGCATCACCAGGGACTACATCAAGCACGCCCTGGGGTCGTGCCTCATCGAGATCGGCGATACGAGGGTCATCTGCGCCGCCAGCGTCGAGAACAAGGTGCCCCCTCACATCAAGAACACCGGGACCGGCTGGATCACCGCGGAATACGGCATGCTGCCCGCATCCACCAACACCCGCACCGCGCGCGAGTCCTCGAGAGGCAGGACCAAGGGCAGGACCCACGAGATCCAGCGGCTCATCGGGAGGTCCCTGCGCGCCGCGACCTCGCTGGCGGACCTCGGCGAGCGTACCGTGTGGATCGACTGCGACGTCCTCCAGGCCGACGGGGGCACGCGCACCGCGGCCATCACGGGCGCCTACGTGGCGCTCCACGATGCCGTCGGGGCACTGCTGGGCCAGCAGGTCATCGCGAGGAGCCCCCTGCTGGAGCAGGTGGCCGCGGTCTCGGTGGGCATCATCGACGACCAGGTCTTCCTCGACCTGAGCTACGCGGAAGACTCCAACGCGAGCGTGGACATGAACGTCGTCATGACCAGGACCGGCAGGATCATCGAGGTGCAGGGCACTGCGGAAAAGGCACCCTTCACCCTCGATCAGCTCATGGAACTCATCGATTACGCCCGCAAGGGCATCAACGAGCTCATGGTCAAGCAGCGCGACGCCCTGGGGATCCCATGAGGATCCTGGCCGCGACGACGAACCGCGGCAAGATCGGCGAGATCACCCGGATCCTCTCCGGCCCGAACATCACGGTCCTCTCCCCGGTGGACCTGAACCTCTTTCTCGATGTCCCGGAGGACGGCACCACCTTTGCCGAGAATGCCGCCACCAAGGCCCTGGCCTGGCATCGGGCGGGCGGCCTGCCGAGTCTTGCGGACGACTCGGGCCTGTGCGTGGACGCCCTCGACGGGAGGCCCGGGGTGCACTCCGCGCGCTTCGCCGGAGCCGGTGCCGGCGACCGCGAGAACTGCGAGCTCCTCCTGCGGCTCATGGAGGGGATCAGGCGTCGCAGCGCCCACTTCGTGTGCGTGGTAGCCCTGGCAGTCTCCGAGGAGACCGTGATCACGGCGACCGGGCAGTGCGAGGGCGTCATCCTCACCGAGCCGAGGGGAGAGAACGGATTCGGCTACGACCCGGTCTTTCTCGACCCGGGCAGCGGAAGGACCTTCGCGGAGCTCAGCGCTGAGGAGAAGAACGCCCTCAGCCACCGCAGGAAGGCGCTCGAGGAGCTCAAGGGGAAGCTCGAGGTGCAGGGGATCATCTGATCCTCCGGCACTGGTTCTTGGTTTTCAGCTGACCTGGCCGAGATGATCAACACCCCCATCCTTTCGGGGGGAGTCGACCAGATCGGCCAGGCTGAACCCCCCATGGCAGGCTGTCGAATAATAATTGATGATATAGTCGTTTGTTCGTTTCAGGGTCGAATGAATCCGTCGGGGTAAAACAGACGTCCACGGTGTGTCCTTTTCATTTTGGCGATTTCATCGATAAAACCTGATGAAATCGCCAAAATGAAAAGGCAAGGGAAAGACATTCACCGCCGACTTCATATCCCGACAACTCTGTGATACGCTCCGGCTCATGCCCTACACCCTCGTAGACCATACCGCGGACATCGGGATGCGGGTGAGCGCGCCCACCGTGGAGGAGCTGTTCGTGGAGGCGGCGCACGCGCTGTGCGACATCATGGGAGGGCTGACGGACCACGGGGAGGATGCCGTCACCGTCCGGGCCGCGGGCATCGACCACGATGAGCTTCTCGTGAGGTGGCTCCATGAGGTGCTGTTCCTGGTGGAGGTCAAGGGGTTCAGGGTCTCGGGCATCACCCTGCAGGACCTCACCGACACGGGCGTCACGGGTATGCTCGCAGGGTCCTTTTCGGGTGCGCCCCTGCTGGCCGAGGTCAAGGCGGTCACCTACCACAATCTCGAGATCGCACGTATTGACAATGCCTGTGTCGCCACCATTATTCTCGACATGTAAAAGGTGATGACATGAGCGGCCTGACCATCAGACGCCTCGACCCTTTCCGCATCGAGATCGCGAGGACCCCCCCCATGCGGACCACCGGTCTCGTCTATGCGAACCGCGCCATCGAGCGCACCCTCGAGCAGGAGAACGTGCTCCAGCAGGTGGCCAACGTGGCGGCCCTGCCGGGCATCGTCGGGCCGTCCATGGCCATGCCCGACATCCACTGGGGCTACGGCTTTCCCATAGGCGGCGTGGCCGCCTTCTCGCGGGACGACGGCGTCATCTCGCCCGGAGGCGTCGGGTACGACATCAACTGCGGGGTGTGCTGCATGCTGACCGGGATGAGGGTCGGCGACGTGACGCCCCGCCTGGACAGGCTCCTGGCATCGCTGTACAACAACGTGCCCGCCGGCGTGGGGTCGAGCAACAAA
Organism: Deltaproteobacteria bacterium; assembly: GCA_017992605.1. Classification (GTDB taxonomy): domain Bacteria; phylum Desulfobacterota; class Desulfomonilia; order UBA1062; family UBA1062; genus MWEI01. The sequence goes on along the minus strand of JAGOOG010000019.1, from coordinate 12,963 downwards.
TCCCTCGCGGTCTCGGGCCGGGAATTCGAGCAGGTGCTCGAGCTGGGTGCCCGGTGGGCCGTGAAGAAGGGCTATGCCCCGCCCGGCGACCTGGATGCGCACGAGGACGCCGGGTGCATCGCCGGCGCCGACCCGGACGCCGTCTCGGCCAAGGCCATCGAGCGCGGCCAGCCCCAGCTCGGCACTCTTGGATCGGGGAACCACTTCCTGGAACTGGACGTGGTGGACCTGGTGGCCGACGCAGAGACGGCCCGCGGGTTCGGGCTGTTCGAGGGCCAGGTGGTGGTCCTCGTGCACACGGGGTCCCGGGGGCTGGGACACCAGGTCTGCGACGACCACGTGCACGGGATGGTCTCGGCCGCCTCCCGCCACGGCATCGCCCTGCCGGACCGCCAGCTCGCATGCGCCCCGGTGACGAGCGTTGAAGGCAGGGAATATTTCGGTGCCATGGCCGCCGCAGCCAACTTCGCCTTTGCCAACCGGGAGCTCATCGTTTTCCTCATACGGAAGACCTTCGAGGAGGTCTTCGGTGGCTCGTTCGAGCGGCTCGGCATGCGGATGCTCTTCGACTGCTGCCACAACATCGCGAAGATGGAGCGCATCGAGTGGGGGGGCAGACGGATCGATGCGTGCGTTCACCGCAAGGGGGCCACGCGGGCGCTGCCTCCCGGGGATTCACGGCTTCCCGAGCGATTCCGGCGGACCGGGCAGCCCGTGCTCGTACCGGGTGACATGGGGAGGATGTCCTTCATCCTCGCCGGGGCCTCCGGGGCCAGAGAAACCTTTTACAGCGCCTGCCACGGCGCGGGCAGGCTGCTGTCGCGGCACGAGGCGAAGAAACGTGCAAAGGGCAGGAAGATCATAGACGAACTGCGCAGCAGGGGCATCCATGCCATGGCCGCCTCCCGTGCAACGCTGGCCGAGGAGATACCGGATGCCTACAAGGACGTCTCCGACGTGGTGGACACCATGACCGGGGCCGGCATAGCCACTGCCGTCGCCAGGCTCAGACCCTTCGCCATGGTGAAAGGGTAGATCAGCCCTCGGCTGCCGGCGCCTCTTCGGCTGCTGCCGCCGCCGCTGCGGCCTCCTCCTCGGCTTCGGGTGCCGCCTCAGCCATGCGGGCCGTGGCCAGCGACGCTATGACCTTCTTCTCGCTCACGCCGTGGGCCAGGTGTACGCCCTCGGGCAGTTTGAGGTCGGAGGCGTGGATGACGTCGTGCTTGTCGTAGATGGCCGACACGTCCACCTCGATGGCCGAGGGGATGTCGGCGGGGGAACACTTCACGTGGATGGAGGTCTCCTCGTGGGTGACCTGGCCCTTGCCTTCCTTTTCGCCGGGAGACACACCCACGAAGACGAGCGGCACATCCACGGTGACCTGCCTCTTGGGGTCGACCTTGAGGAACTCGATATGGACCGGGGTGCCCTTGAGCTTGTCCCTGAACACCGAGTGGATGAGGACCTGGGTGTCCTTCCCGCCGATGTTCAGGTTCACCAGAGAAGTCCCGTGGGCCTTCCTGTAGAGCAGTTCGAACGTCCGTTCATCCACCTGGACGTGGATCGGCTCGAAGTCCTTGCCGTGCACGATACCGGGGATGATACCCTCCCTGCGAAGCTTTCCGACCTTCTTCTTCCTCAGGACACGCTCGCTGACTTCCAGGGTGAGCTTCTCTTTCGCCGCCATACGATCCTCCAGTCTCGAAAATAGAGACTCTCTATACCGGCAAGCCCCTGGGGAAGTCAATGGGTAAGTCCAATGACCGATGACCCCTTGACACCTCCGCCCTGTTCGGGGATAATGCATCCAAACGATACTGGTAGGACGCCTACCGGTATCTTTTTCATTTTCTACCGAGGTCACGGCATGAGCATGAAACGAAACCCCATCACCAAGGAAGGGTACGCCGCGCTGCGGGAGGAGCTCGAGCGACTCAAGAAGCACGAGCGGCCGAAGATCATCGCGGCCATCGAGGAGGCCCGTGGGCACGGAGACCTCTCCGAGAACGCCGAATACATCTACGCCAAGGAGCGGCAGGCCTTCATCGAGACGAGGATGCAGGACCTGGAGAACAAGCTCGGCAACGCTGAAATCATCGACACCAACAAGCTGCCGACGGACCGCATCGTGTTCGGGTCGAGATTCGTCCTGTGCAACGTGGACACCGAAGAGGAGATCTGCTACCAGATCGTGGGCGTGGACGAATCGGATCTCAACAGGGGGAGGATCTCCGTGGAATCGCCCATGGCCAAGGCCCTCATCGGCAAGAGGATATCCGACGAGGTCGTGGTCGACACCCCGGGCGGCAAGAGGGAGTACGAAGTCCTCGAGATCGTCACCGAGTAGCTCCTCTGCGGCGCCTTCGGCGCCGGCATCATGATTCCCCGTTTTCCCGTTCGCACGAGCCCAGGAAATACACGTGCGGCCTGTTCAGGTAGGGGTCACAGGCCACCTGCGAGCGCAGCCCGTAGACGTGCTCGATGGTGTCCCGGGTGATCACCTCGCCCGGTGTCCCCCGGGCATGGATGCGCCCCCTGTCGAGCAGGGCGAGCGAGGTACAGTACAGGCCCGCCAGGTTCAGGTCGTGCAGGGTGACGAGCACGGTGAGCCCCCTCTCGGCCGACAGGGTGCGCAGCATGGTGAGCAGCCTGACCTGGTGACCGATGTCCAGGTGCGCGGTGGGCTCGTCCATGAGCAGGATCTCGGGCCGCTGCACGAGGCCGCACGCCAGGAACACCCGCTGCATCTCGCCACCCGAGAGCCGCTGGATGCGCTGGCGCCTCACATGGTCTATGCGGAGCATCTCCATGGTCTCGTCCACGATGGCGTGATCTTCCCTCGTGAAGGCCGACAGCCTGCCCCGGTGCGGGTACCTGCCCATGAGGACGTATTCCTCGACGGTGTAGGGGAAGGTCACGGCGTGTACCTGGGGGATGAACGCGGCCATCCGGGCGAGCCTCCTCCGAGGGATCCGGGAGACGTCCTCCCCCCCGAGCCTGATGGTACCGGAGAACGGCCTCAGGAGCCCGCACATGCACTTGAACAGCGTGGTCTTGCCGCTGCCGTTGGGGCCGATGAGGCCGAAGATGCTCCGCGGTTCCACCTCGAAGGAGACGTCGTCCACCACGGGCCGGTCCTGGTAGCCGGCCCTGATCCTCTCTGCGGTGAGCCCGGTCATCTAGATGACCTCCGGCGGGGAGGATCTGAGGAGATAGGCCAGGAAGAAGACGCCCCCCGCGATGCCGGTTATGACGCCCACGGGCAGCTCGTAGGGCCTGAGCACCACCTGGGCCAGCGTGTCGCTCAGGAGCAGGAACACGCCCCCGGCGAGCATGGCCGCGGGCATGAGCCTCTGGTGGTCGGCGCCCGCCATGGGCCGCATGGCGTGGGGCACGATGAGCCCCACGAAGCCTATGATGCCGGCCACGGCCACGCAGAGCCCCGTGACCAGCGATGCGAGACCGAGCAGGAGGAGCTTCAGCGCACCCGGGGAGAGACCCAGCAGGTGCGCCTTTTCGTCGCCCAGCGAGATCAGGTTCATGTCGCGGGCCAACGCCAGCAGCCCGAAGAGCAGCGGCAGCATGGCGGCCAGGAGCGCCGGCAGGGACAGCGCGTCCGTCCCGCCCAGGCTCCCCATGAGCCAGAGCACCGAGGCATGGACCTCGCGGGAGCTCGCCACGCTGAAGATGAACATGATGACCGAGGAGAGCAGGAAGCTCAGCACCACGCCGCTCAGGATGATGGTGGAGGTCGAGAAGTCCCTGAACGTGGACATGGCCAGCACCGCCGAGATGCTCAGGAAGCAGCCTGCGAAGCACAGCGCGACCATGGGGATGCCCGACAGCCCCGCCATGATGGCTATGGCGGCGCCCAGCGCACCTCCCGCGGACACGCCCAGGGTGTAGGGCTCGGCCAGGGGGTTCCTGAGCACGGCCTGGAAGACGACCCCGCACCCTGCCAGGCTCGACCCCACCACCAGCGCCCTGAGGACGCGGGGGATGCGGAGCTGCCACACGACGGTCTGCGCCATGCCGTCGCCGCCCGGGTGGAGCAGTGCGTCGACGATGTCCCGGGCGGGCAGGGCTGACCCCCCGAGGAAGACGCCCAGTGCCGCCGTGACGGCCAGCAGCGCCGCCAGGGCCAGGAAGGTCGCAGGGCCTCTCATGGTTCCCCGGGGTGCACGGCGGCCACGACCGCCTCGAGGGCCTTCAGGAACATCGCCGGCGTCGGCTGGCAGACCAGGTCAGCGCTCAACTCGTGAACCCGGCCGCTCCTCACCGCGCTCATGCCGGGGTACCGTTCCCAGAGGGTCGACCCGGAGCCGGGCTCCATCCGGCTCACCACGATGATGACGTCGGGGTCGCGCCTGAGCACCTCCTCGGCGTTCACCCGCGGGTAGCGCATCCGGGCGTCGCCGAACACGTTGACCGCGCCGGCCCTGCGCAGGAATTCCCCGGCGAAGGTGGCATCGCTCGCCGTCACCAGCGGGCTCGCCCCGACCTGCCAGAACACCTTCGGGCGGTGTGTCGCCCGGACGCCGGACTCGATCGCCCTGATGCGGGCCTGGACGTCCTTCACGATGGCATCCGCCCGATCGCTTCTGCCCAGCAGATCGCCAAGCTCCCGGAACGAGGTACACATGCATGCAAGGGTCTCGCACCCCGCAAAGACGTGGATGGCGCAGCCGAGCCCCTTGAGCGCGGCGACATCGGCCCTGCTGTTGCAGTCCGTGCTGGCCAGGACGATATCGGGCTTCAGCGCGTAGACCCTCTCGATGCTGATGCGGCCGGGGCTCCCCACGATCCGGACGGAAGTGCCTGCAGGGAGCGGGCAGTGGGTCGTCGCCCCGACCAGCAGGTCCTGGGCTCCCAGGTCGGAGAGCTCCCTGGTGATGGAGGGCGCCAGCGACACGATCCGTCCCGGCGTAGAGTCCTGTCCGGCCGATGCGGGCCACGCAGAGAGCGCCAGGGCCAGGAGGGCCAGGATCATGGCGGTCGGGCCCCGAGAAGCCATCATGGGCGGGTTCGCTGCCCGCGCCGGGTGTTCACGCATCGTTGACCCTCGAGCCGTCGGATTCTTCGGGAGGGGCAGGCACCCTCTTCTTCCCGAACAGGTAGGTGACCACCACGCTGAGCTCGAAGAGCAGGTACAGGGGGATGCCCAACAGGGTCATGCTCAGGATGTCGGGGGGGGTCAGGACGGCCGCCAGTATGGTGATGGCAAGGAACGCGTACTTGCGGTATCTCCTGAGCATGAGGTGGTTCACGATGCCCATCCTGGCCAGGAAGAACATGACCACGGGGAGCTCGAAGGTGATGCCGAAGGCCATGAGCAGGCTCATGCAGAGGCTCAGGTATTCCTTCATGGAGGGAAGGGCCTGGATGTTCTCCGTGGTGAAGCCGAGGAAGAACCTGAACCCGAAGGGGAACGCCACGAAGAAGGCGAAGGCCGCCCCCATGATGAAGAACAGGCACGCGGTGAGCACGAAGGGGAGCACATACCTGCGCTCGTCGGCGTACAGGCCCGGCATGACGAATTTCCAGATCTGATAGAAGATGACGGGCGTCGCGACGAAGATCCCCGCGAAGAAGGAGATCTTCAGGTAGGTGATGAACGCCTCCTGGAGCGAGGTGTAGATGAGCTTGCCGTCCTCGGGCATGGCCTGCATGAGCGGCCAGGTCAGCACGTCGAAGATCTGCCTGGAGAAGGAGTAGGACAGGGCGAATCCCACGGCCACGGCCAGCAGGCACTTGATGAGCCTGCGCCTGAGCTCTTCGAGGTGGTCGGTTACCGGCAGCTTGTCTTCTTCCACGGGCACGTCCTCGTCAGCCCCGGCGTTCAGGGGTTCTTTTCAGGGGGCGGGGGCTGGTCGGCCGGTTTGGCGGGCTGTTTTTCCGTGTCGCTGCCCGGGGACCGATGCAGGGAGGAAGAGACGTCGATCTCCCGCTTGAGGTCATCGGCGGCCCGCTGGAACTGTCCGAAGGCCTTGCCCAGGGTGCGGGCGATCTCCGGCAGGTTCTTGGGCCCGATGACGAGCAGGGCGACGATGAGGATGACGAACAGCTCCTGGCCGCCTATACCGAACATGTTCTCGATCTATATCATTTCATGAAGCCCTGTCAAATGAGCAAAGCCTCGGGAAGGAACCCGTCCGAAGGACGCCGACTTGACGGGAGCGGTCCAGACCTCTATTATGCATGGTCGTCATGAAGACCAGACCTGTCCATGCGCTGTGTGCCGCCGCCCTGGCGTTTCTCTTCTGCACGGCCGCGTTCCCGTTCGGCCTCGCCGACCAGGCCCCTGCCCACGAGAACGCCGTGGGGGTGATCGTCCCGCTCAGCGGCAGGTGGGAATCCGTGGGCCAGAAGATCCTCAGGGGCGTCCTGGCGGCAGGGGGGGTGTTCAGCCGGGGCCAGGCATCGAACGTGCGGTACATCATCAGGGATTACGGCGCCAGCGAGGACTCCATCCCCGCGATCATCGACGAACTGGTGCGCGAGGACGCCATCGTGGGCATCATCGGCCCGGTCGGGGAGCGCGCCTCGGAGATCGCGTGCGGGGAGGCCCAGAAACACGGCCTGCCCGCCGTCATGTTCACCCAGGCGGAGATGACCTCCGGCGAGGGGACCTGCTGCTTCAGAAACTTCCTCACCATCGAGATGCAGGCAAAAGCCCTGCTCGATGCGGCACGGTCCATGGGCATCACGAGGTTCGTGATCATGAGCCCCGATGACCACTTCGGCAGGACCTTTTCGGATCGGTTCCAGCGGCTTGCCCCCGCCTTCGGTGTCCAGGTGGTCAAGACGCGGGTCTACGCCCTGCGCAAGGCAGACTACAGGCAGGAGCTGACGGCCCTGTTCTCGGGCCTCGGGAAGACATCCGTCCCGGAGGCGCTCCTCATCCCCGACTCCGCGCAGAATGCCGGCGTCATCGCCTCCTACCTGAGCTACCTGAAGATGGGCCATGTCCGGATCTTCGGGCCCACGCTGTGGGACAGCCCCGAATTCCTCAGGGTGGGCGGCAGGTACGTGGAGGGCGCGGTGTTCCTGAGCGGGTTCTTCCTCGAAAGCACCTCGGGCCACGTCCGGGCCTTCATCGGCACCTTCCAGGAGACCTTCGGCGCCCAGCCCTCCGTGTGGGACGCCTGCGGCTACGACACGGCCCGCATCATGCAGGCCTTCCTCGACGAGCACCGTCCCTCCCCCGCGGGCCTCAGGGCATACCTGGCAGGGCTGAGGGGGTTCGAGGGCGCCAGCGGGAAGACGTCCTTCCTCCCCGACGGCGGCCTGGAGAAGTCCGTCCACCTCCTGACCGTCAGGGGCGGGCGTGTCCAGGAAATACATCCTTGATTCCGATGGCGATCTGTCCTAATGTTGGCCTCCGCATGAGGCCCGTTCCGCTGACCATCACGATCCTCCTTGCCGCGGCGCTCTTCTTCGGGTGCGCCCATGAGGAAGATGCGATCAGGCCCGCCCAGGAGCTCTTCGACGAAGGGGCGCGGCTTGCCGCCAAGGGCGACGTGGAGAAGGCCTCCGACACGTTCATGCAGGTGAGGACGTATTACCCCGGCCACGACCTCGCCCGCAAGGCGCTCCTGGCCACCGGCGACCTCTACTACGACGAGGAGGATTACCCGTCGGCGCTCAAGAGCTACCAGGAATTCAGGCTCCTCTACCCCACGGACCCGGATGCCGGCTACGGCCTGTTCAGGATCGGCATGTGCCATTACCGGCAGATGGGCACCTTCGACCGGGACCAGAGCCAGACCATAAAGGCCATCCAGAGCTTCGACGCGTTCCTGAAGACCTATCCGGGTTCCCCCCACACCGAAGAAGCGGCGCGGTACAGGAACGAGGCGCGCACGCAGCTGGCCCGACACAACGTGTACATCGGCAGGTTCTACCTCAGAAAGGGCAACACCGCTGCGGCGTGCGCACGCTTCGCAGCCGTCAAGGCGCAGTACCCCGACGCCGAGCTCGGGGAGGACATCGACGCGCTCATCCTCGAGGCGTGCTCGTCCGGGACGGACGCGCCAAGGGAATGACCGCCCGGCTGCCGGCAAACCTGTCAATATATTGAACTACCCCTGTTGCTGTTTCCAGGAAGATCTGAATCCTTGAAGAAGACCTTTTCATCGGCATTCATGGAGAGTTATGGCGTGAGACGCCGCCCCTGAAACCGTCAGAAGAACCGACATTGACATGCGGCAGCACGGCCCGAGAAGACCGGAAAGGCTCTCAACGCTCTGAATATATTGCGATAAATATTCGTGGCATGATTTAAGCAATCCTCCTCGTCATGATGTTTTTCATGACAGGGGACGGACGATGACCAAGAAGGAGATCATTCGGGCCCTGGTCCTGAGCCCTCTGTACTGGAGACTCAAGCTCAAGGACAGGGCATTCCTCATCCGCAAGCTCATCCCCCGGCGGTGACCTCAGGGCTGCTTTGCCGCGGCGAGCTTCCGCACATCCCCCACCCGCATGGTGAAGTGGATGCGGTCGAGGTACTCGAGATAGGGGATGGCGTATTTCCGTGACACGCCGATTACCGCCTTCATGTCGGAGGCGGCCATGGACGCGTTCTTCCCTATGAACTCCCTGACCCGTTCCCTGAGTGCCTCCTCGTTCGTCCGGGAGAGGTAGATGTCGTCCTTGATCTTCACGAGGCGGCCCTCCCTGCAGAGGAAGGCGAGGATCTCGCCCGCCTCCCTGGGGGAGATGCGCAGGGCCTCGGCCACCTCGGCGATCCTGGGCGGCTCGAACGCGGCCTTCTCGATCATGGCCGCCATCCGGTCGCTCGTGCCGGTGCGGTCGGCGGCCAGCGATGCGCTGAAGCCGGGCCTCGACAGGGTGTGCCCCGTCTCGGCGAGGGCGCCTTTCTTCACGAGGTCCTGGAGCACCTTGTGGAAGAGCTTCGCCTCGACGCCGCCCTGCACGGAGGATCGCAGGTGCTCCCGCGAGATGCCCGAGGTCGAAGGGTTCGCGCCGTGATAGTCGTCGACCCTCGAGACGAGGATCGCCTTGAGCTTCTCCAGGTGGCTGCCGTGCACGTACAGGTCGCCGGCCGCGTCGAACCGGACGAGCTCTCCGGCGGACAGGAGCGCCGCGATGGCTTTGTCCGTGCGCGCCGGCGCGTCGGGGAACACCGCATCGATGACCCTGCGGGCGATGCCGTGCATGCCGCCGTCCTTTGCCAGGCCCACGATGCGCCGGGCCGGGTCGTCGCTGAGGAGATCCTCCATGACCTCCCCGGAGAACCTCCTGGCCGGGTGCGGGTTCAGCACGGTGCCTCCCCCGATGGTGACCGGCGGCGAGACGGCCCGCAGGATGAAGCGGTCGCCGTAGGCGGCCACGACCGGCGCCTTGAGCCTGATCCGCGCCGCATCCCGGCCGCCCGCCGCGTGCAGGCTGATATCGCCCATGACCTCGGCCGTGCCGATGTACATGCGGATGCCCCCCCTGCCCGGCTTGCGCAGGAGGGTGACCCTCGCGTCGATGAGGCGGGTCGCGTCGAAGACCCCGGCGGGCACGACCCACTGGCCGCGCTCGATGTCCTCGGTGGAGAGCCCCTGGAGGTTGACCGCGGTGCGCATGCCCGCCAGCGCCTGGTTCACGTCCTCGTCGTGCACCTGGAGGTTGCGTATCCTGGCAGTCCTGCCCGCGGGGAGGACCTCCACCTCCATGTCGCCGGTGAAGGTGCCGCGCGTCAGCGTCCCGGTCACCACCGTGCCGAAGCCCTTGATGGTGAAGATCCGGTCCACGGGCAGGACCGGGATGCCGGTCACCTGCCGTTCGTGCACCAGGGCGACCTGGGCATCGAGCTCGGCGAGGAGGCTTTCGATGCCGTCGCCCGTGGCGGAGCTCACCGGGATGATGGGCGCGTCATGGAGAAAGGTGCCGGCGATGAAGTCCCGCACGTCGCCGGTGGCGAGCTCGAGGAGGTCGTCGTCGACCAGGTCCTTCTTGGTGAGCGCCACCACGCCGCGTTCGATGCCCAGGAGCTCGCAGATCTGCATGTGCTCCCTGGTCTGGGGCATGACGCCCTCGTCGGCCGCGATCACGAGGAGCACGAGGTCGATGCCCGATGCGCCCGAGAGCATGTGCCGGATGAACCGCACGTGGCCGGGCACGTCGACGACGCCCACGCGCTCCCCCGAGGGGAGGTTCATGGAGGCGAAGCCGAGCTCGATGGTGAGCCCGCGCTCCTTCTCCTCCTTGAGCCGGTCGCAGTCGATGCCGGTTATCGCCTTGATGAGCGACGTCTTGCCATGGTCCACATGGCCCGCCGTGCCGATGACCACCCTCTTCATGGCGGGCAGTATAGACGGAGAGTGCACGGATCGTCAACGTGGACGCGTGAGCGGAGGTTGTCCTTGTCGCGGCCGGGTATTCCTTATATATATCCTGGTGCATGGACAGACGGCTGGCGGCCATCGTAGCGGTGTGCATCATCGAGGCGGGGTTCAGGTTCGTCTCCGGCCACGTCGCGGTGGACCGGCTCGCCTGGACGCTTCTCGCGAGGACCGTCGAGATGGGCTTCATCCTTGCCATTGCCTTTGAGCAGTGCGGGGTCGTCGCTTCGTCCGTACGCAGGGAAATGGCCCTGGGCCTCGCCGTGTCGGCGGCCTTCGGCGTTCTCGTCATCGCTGGCGACCTCGCGAGCCGGCTCTTCATCGATGGCGGGCTGCTCGGCGGGCTGCTCGGCGGGCTGCTCGCGGGGCAGAGCGCAGACGCGTGGCTGCTGTACTTCTTCACGGCGTGCATGGTGGGGCCTTTCGTGGAGGAGCTCTTCTTCAGGGGCCTGCTCTACGCGTGGATGAGACAGGGGCTCGCGGCCTGGCTGTGCATCGCGCTCACCTCCGTGCTGTTCGCATCGGTGCACGGCCACCTCTCCGTGGTGCAGCTCGTCGGAGGCGTGCTCTTCGCGTGCCTGTACGAGTGGAGGAACAACGTCTGGCCAGGCTTCGTGCTCCACGCCGCGGCCAACTTCGGGTTGTGGGTCCTGCCCGGCATCCACCCGCTCGTGTGAGCTCTGGGAAGGCTGAAAAAAGGCTGGTGCCGGAGAAGGGAATCGAACCCCCACGGACCTTAAGTCCATCGGATTTTGAGTCCGACGCGTCTACCAGTTCCACCACTCCGGCACGTGCAGGATTTTTAGCAGAGCTCGTGGTGCAATGCAAGGCCGGGTGTGTTGATATGGCAGTGCCGCTGTGGCGGAAATCCAACACATTCTGGTGGGGAGATGCATTTAATATATGGATATCAATGATGAACATGATGGCATGCAGTTTGCTTGAAGTCATCGCATCCTATGGAGAGGAGTATCTTGGCATCGATTCATGTGTTGGCAGGTACGGGGATAATCGGGATGTTTTTTCGAAGTCGCTACCGGGTCGTTCGGTGACCTCACAAATCCTTGTTTTCTTTGTTGACAAACGGTTCATGCCCTCTATAATAGTATCTCAAGCTGATTATTTATAGAATGGCAATGGTTAGAGGTGAAGTTAGTCCCAGGAAAAAATAAAAAGATTAAGTAGAGGAGGAAGATATGGCTAAGAGGTTTCTAGTTCTGATCGCACTGCTCACACTCGGTTTCTTCGTGGCAGGCTGTTCGGAAGGTGATGAGAGCGCGAGCGTGGTGAACCCGAATCCTGACGTGTTCGCCCCGACGGGTTCCATCTCAGGCGTTGTTGTTGACATGTGCAACAGCAGCAATCCGGTTGAGGGCGCAGTGGTGTCCGTTGCCTATGCAGGCAAGGTCCGCCAGGTGACCACCAAGGCCAACGGCCAGTTCGCCTTTGACAATGTCCCTGTCAACTGGGTAGGCGAGCTTATCGAGGCAGACCAGGGCTATTACGTCGTGTGCGACCTTTCCGACAAGACCGGCTTCGGCTACTCCATAGTAGAAGAGGTCTGGGTCGCCGCAGGGTACCTCCTGGACGGCACCAACATGGCCTATGCGGACGAGTTCACCGAGAGCGGCAGCGGAGCGGCCACGCCGGTGAACAAGCTCGGCAACGGCGTGATCTTTGAGGTCGGCCCGCTCAACTCCAGCATTTCCGGCAACGTGTACGACCTGAGCATGGCCCCGACGGCACCCAACGCCCCCGGCGCAGGAACGGCCGCGACGGTTTCCCTGTACTACGGCAGTGTCCTGGCGGCAGCTCCGCAGACCACCACCACGGGCGCGTTCAGCTTCACCGGCATCCCGCCCGCCTATGATGGCTACTACCTCGTGGTCGACAAGCCAGGGTACAAGTACGCTGACGGCGAGAAGGTCTCCTGCGGAGGTTCCTGCGGGTGGCTCGCAATCGAGTGCGCCGTTCCCTGCAACTCCGGCCTGAGCGGCGTCGTGGTGGGCCTGACCCCTGACCCGCTGCGCGACATGACCGTTCCGTACATCGTCCAGGCAGATGCAGGTGCCGAGACCGATGTCATCAGCGATGACCACTTCGCGGACCTGACCCCGGCCGACATCGACGAGATCGTGTTCACCTTCAGCGAGGCCATGAAGGTATCCCGCTCCCTGAAGTACAATGCGGTCAATGTCTATGCCGATATCACTGTGCTCGTCACTTCCAACGGTGCCAGCACGACTGCAGCCACTGCAGAAGCTACTGTTAGTCTGAAGGACTTCTCCGTGTCCATGACCTCTGCAGGCGTGATGACCATCACACCCGACTACTACTCCGATGAGGAGATCCTTGACATCGCTAATCCGTTCGGAGGCACCGCCGAGGTGGTGGAGTTCGTACGCGCAAGATACCATGTTGACATCAATGCCAGCGCGCATCTCACCGATGCCAACCTGGTTCCCTGGTATCCGTACCTGGAAGACCTGCCGGCAACCGATGGCCAGGGCTACTTCCACGCACTGAATGAGATGTACCAGAACTACTTCATCCTGTACACGCCGTGGATTGACAGCTACGAGGATGGCGACTTCATCTTCAGCATCGG
>JAGOOG010000046.1 GCA_017992605.1 Deltaproteobacteria bacterium | reverse complement strand
TCTTTTCGGTCCGTGCGAGCAGTCTCCCGCCGACGCCCGAACCCTGGTGGTCCCGGTGCACCGCTATCCAGTAGAGATCGTAGCTGCCCTCGGTGCAGATTACGGGGCCGAAGCAGGTATACCCGAGGACCCTGCCCTCGCGCTCACAGAATATGAAGTTGTAGCCGCTCGAGCCCGCAGCCCCCAGCTCTGCATCAGCCAGTTCCACGGCGATGTCGATCTCGTCGTCGGTGAAGAAGCCCGTGGACTGAACGATCTGTCTGACCGCCTCGAGGTCGGAAGGAACCACGGTCGGGCGAAAGGTGAGTTTCATGGGTGGCCGGATCTCCCGGACGCGCGCGCCTCGGCTCACGGGGAGAATGAGTCCTTCACGATCCGGGCGATCATGTCGTTGAAGGGAACCCCTGCCTTCAGGGATGCTGCCCAGAAGCCCCCGTTGGGTGAAATGCACGGATTGGCGTTGATCTCAAGGACCCAGGGGTTCTTCTGATCGTCCACCCGGACATCCACCCGGGCATACCCCTTGAGGTCGAAGCACTGCCAGCACTTCAGAGCGAGTTCATCGAGCCGTTCGAGCAGGGGCGCATCCTCCGGGGGGAAGTCGAGAACCCGTTCGGTGCCCTCGTATTCAGGGGTGCCTTCTATCCACTTGGCCTTGTAGTCGACGATCCTGGGCATGTGATCCGCGTAGTCAAAGGTGATCTCGGAAGGCGGCAGGACCTGCGCGCCGGGTCCTTTCCCATCCGAGGCCAGAAGGGCCAGGTTGAATTCGCGGCCGTCGATGTAGTGCTCGGCGAAACACGGCTTCTTCAGGTTCTGCTCCTTCTGGCGCAGCATCCCGAGGAGGTCTTCCAAACCGCTGGCCTCGACCACGGATTCACCGTCCAGGCCGATGGATGCATCCTCCCACATGGCCTTCAGGATGTATGTGGACGGGAACGGAAGGTCGCATTCCAGCGGTTTCCCCGGGACCACCCATTCAGGGGTGGGTATGCCGGCATAGCGCATCCATCTCTTCGCGAGGATCTTGTTGGAGGTCAGGTACATGGCGTCGGAGCCTGCCCCGGTGTAAGGGATTCCCATGAGATCCAGATACGAGCAGGCAAGGTGAATGAGCCTGCCGTCACCGTGAACACACTCCACGAGGTTGAACACGCATAGAGGGTGAAGCTTCTTGATGCGGGTCGAGAAATCCTTTCTCGTGAGGTCGAACGGCATGGAGCGGGTCTTGTACCCCAACTTCTTCAGCTCGGCCTCAACAGCCTCCACCTGGTCCAGCACGTCCCACTCGTCCGGACCGGCGTCCTCAGGGACTGGCTGATGGAGGATGAGGATGGTCTTGTTCATGATTCTTTCCGGCCGATCCTCTGCATGGCGCTGTCCAGGATCCTGGCGATGAGGTCCTGGAAGGGTATGCCCAGAAGCCTGCATATGATGGGAAGGTCCGAGTGGACCGGGTTGAGCCCTGCCAGAGGGTTCACCTCGATGAAATTGGGGCGGTCTAGACTGTCCATGCGGATGTCCACCCTCCCGCCGTCTCTGCACCCGAGGGCCCTCCATGCCGCCAGGGCAAGGTCGGAGCAGGCCTGCACGACCTCCCGCTCGGGGATGACATAGTCGATGAGCTCTTCGTAATTCGATTTCGAATGGTATGAATAGATCTTCTCGCCCTCATGGTGATTCCTGAAAAGGACCTCCATCACGCCGATTACGGCAGCATCATTGTCGGTCCCCACGATGCCGGCCGTGAATTCCCGGCCGGGGAGATAGGTTTCGACGAGCACCGGCTGACGGAACTCATGCATCAGTTTTGTGCATAGTAGCGAGAGTCGTTCGTGCGTGTCAACCCTTGATGACTCGCTGATACCTTTCCCCGTCCCCTCGGCTACGGGCTTGGCAAAGAGGGGCGGCGGCAGGTCGAGGGATTGGAGATCCGCGGGGTCTTCGATGACGGCGAAGTCTGCAGTCGGAATTCCTGCCGCGCGTATCACGGTCTTGGTCAGGCCCTTGTGCAGGGTGAGCGCGAGGACCAGGGGGTCCGAGAAGGTGTAGGGGATCCGATAGGCATCCAGCAGCGCGGGGACCTGAGCCTCGCGGCCCACGCCGTACATCCCTTCCGCGATGTTGAATACGAGGTCCCAGGTGTCGCCGGAGGCGAGCCGCCTGACCAGGTGCCTGACGTTGCCGATGCGGTCAGTGCCATGGCCCAGCGATTTCAGGGCGGCATCGATGCCGTCGATGGTGTCGACGCGGTCGAACTCGGCTGTCTGCTCGTGTCCGTACCCCTCCCTCAGGTAGTCGTCTCTGAGGTCGTAGGTGATGCCGATATGCATGTGTCAGGGTGCCACAGGTGTCTCGGGGCATCTGTCCGGGTATCGGTAGGTGTTCCCCTCGTAGTTCCTGAGGATGACCCCGTCGCCGTCACGGCCCTGGCAGTAGTCTGGGAGAAGCGGTATCTTGCCGCCTCCGCCGGGCGCATCGACCACGTAATGCGGCACGGCATAGCCCGAGGTGTGGCCACGGAGGCCCTCGATCATCTCGATGCCCTTTGCCACCGGGGTGCGGAAATGGGACGACCCCAGGATAGGATCGCACTGGTACAGGTAATACGGCCTGACCCTGACCTTGAGAAGCCCGTGGTAGAGCTTCTTGAGTGTCTCCACGCGATCGTTGATACCCTTGAGCAGCACGGTCTGACTGCCCATCGGTATCCCGGAATCGGCCAGGAGGTTGCACGCAGCCTGTGTCTCGGGAGTCAACTCGTCGGGGTGGGTGAAATGGATGCTGATCCACAGGGGATGGTACTTCTTGAGGATGTTCATCAGGCGCGCGGTCAGACGCTGGGGCAGCACCACGGGCACCTTGGTGCCGATGCGTATGACCTCCACGTGCGGGATGCGCCGTATGCTGGAGAGGAGATAGTCGAGGTGGCTGTCCGGGAGCGTCAGCGGGTCCCCGCCCGAGAGAAGGACGTCGCGCACCTGGGGTGTCTGCTCGATATACGAGATGGCCTGCTGCCACTGGGTGATGCTGCCCTTGAACCTTCCATGGTTGCCCACCATGCGTGAACGGGTGCAGTATCTGCAATAGGTCGAGCAGAAACCCGTGGTCAGGAACAGGGCCCTGTCAGGATAGCGGTGCACGAGTCCCTGCACCGGGCTCTGGACTTCTTCTCCGAGCGGGTCCTGCGCCTCGCCCGAGGAAACAAGATATTCGTCCGACACCGGGACCACGGTCCTCCGCAGTGCCTGGGTCGGATCGTTGCGGCTGATCAGGCTCGCATAGTACGGAGTGATCCTTAGAGGCAGTCCCGAGGTGTGGCGTATGATGCCGCTGTACTCGCCGTGGGTGAGGCTGACGAGGCGTTTGATCTGCTCGAGGCTGACGATGCTGTTGCGGATCTGCCAGTGCCAGTTGGACCAGTCGGCCTCTGTCGCATTCGGGAAGAACTCGCGCAGAAAGCGCCGCGAATGCTGGCTTACGGGGATACGGCCGATGGCCGGATACTTGCGTTCCGGCTCGGTCTTGAACAGGAGGTCTTGTACGAGGACCGGGCTAATCGATGGGGGCTCCTCGGGTGGTTCGTTGCCAAGTGTTCCGGCGTCCTCAAGGGAGACAGACACTGCGGGACCGCTGTTCTTCATCACTCACTCCTCCTTTGGTGAAGTATCGGCACGTGGTGAATCGTTGATAAAGAATAATAGCAGGGGATAATGATGACTCCATCGGGGAGTAGGGATGGCCTGTCCGGGAGCGACGTCATCGGATAGTGTTCAGTGCGTTGCGGCATCGGTTTCCCGTGCCGCCATGATCAGGAATGAATAACCGTTCACCCTCGTCGTTCCCTCATCTGCCCGCCCTTTTCGGCCTGTTTCCACTTTTCCATGAGGTCTTACTTTTGAGTTCTCTTTTCATCATTCTCGTGAAAAATGCAAGAGAGAAAATGCACGATATGAAAAAATATTTTAAGCCCGTGCTGTCTCGTCTCCGCGGAGCCGGATCGCTTTGAAAGCTCGGGGGAGCACGGGACGCAGCGATCCGGAAAGACAGCCCCACGGCATGGTGGAAATGAAACAGGACAGGAGAGTTTGTCGTGTGAGCTCTGCCATGGTGTATGGTATGATAGGTAACGGGTGAGGGGGTCACCGTATGGAGAGGGACGACATGCAGGGGAACAGCCTCGAAAGGCTCGCAATCGACAAGGCCTCAAAGGAGAAAAAGGACAGAAGGAGATTCAGGTCCCTCTCTCTAGTCCTCATCCTGGCCGCAGGTCTGGTGGTCACCCTGACGGTGGCCTGGATCCTCTTCTCCAGGGGGCAGGAGGTGAGGGTCGCGACAGTCAGCGGCCTCTACCCCGCACAGCTCCTGGCGGACCTGAGCGCAAGCGGCTACGTGGTGGCCCAGCGCAAGGCGGACGTGGCCGCCAAGATCACGGGCCAGATGGTCGCCATCATGGTGGCCGAGGGCAGCGTCGTGAAGGAGGGGCAGCTCATTGCCCAGCTCGAGAACGCCGACGCCAAGGCCCTGGTCGAGCAGAACAGGGCAAACCTTGCCCTGGCAGAGGCCAGGCGTGACCAGGCCAAAGCGGAGCTCGACAATGCCGCGCTCGATTTCGAACGGAAGAGGAACCTGGTGGGCTCGGGGGCGGTTTCCAGGTCCGAGTTCGATGCCGCCGAGGCCCGCTACGCCACGGCGAAGGCCAGCGTCGAGGCCTCCAGCGCCGCGGTGGAGTCGGGCGGGGCGGCACTCAAGAGCGCGCAGATTTCGCTGTCCTATTCCGAGATCAGGGCGCCGTTCGATGCCGTGGTGCTGACCAAGAACGCGGACGTGGGCGACATCATCACCCCCTTCGGTGCAGCGGCCAATGCCAAGGCTGCCGTCGTCTCCATAGCGGACCTGTCGTCGCTGGTGGTGGAGGTGGATGTCTCCGAGGCCAACATCGGCACCGTTCAGGTCGGGCAGCCCTGCGACATCCAGCTCGACGCCCTTCCCGAGTCGAGATTCCGGGGAGTCGTGGACACCATCGTTCCCACCGTGGACAGGTCCAAGGCGACCGTTCTCGTCAAGGTGCGCTTCCTTACCCAGGACACGCGGGTTCTGCCCGAGATGAGCGCCAAGGTGGGATTCCTCTCGCGAGACCTCGGTTCGGATGAGCTCGAGCCAAGGACCATGGTGAACGCCCAGGCCCTCCAGGGTGCAGGCGAAGGGGTCTTTGTCTTCGTCGTGGATGGAGATCGCGTCCGCAAAAGATCTGTGCGTCCCGGCGAGCGCTTCGGCGACATGATCGAAGTCAAGGATGGGATCAAGGCGGGCGACACCGTGGTGGTGGGTGCTCCCAGGGGCCTGAAAGACGGCCACAGGATCAGCATCCTTCAGCAGTGACCATGCAGAGCCCGTCGCCCATCGTCGAGATCAGGAGCGTCTCCAAGAGCTACAGGCGCGGCAGCCACGTGGTGCCCGTACTCTCCGACATCACCTTTGACATCGCCAGGGGGGAGTTCCTCGCCATCATGGGGCCTTCAGGGTCCGGCAAGAGCACCCTGCTGAACCTCATCGCCGGCATCGACCGGGTCGACACCGGTTCCATCGTCGTGGGCGGGGAGGATATCACCAGCCTGTCCGAGACCGAACTGGCCCGGTGGCGTGCAGGCAACGTGGGCTTCATCTTCCAGTTCTACAACCTCATGCCCGTGCTCACGGCATTCGAGAACGTGGACCTGCCGCTGCACCTCACGGGTCTGAGCCGGGCGCAGCGTCGTGAGCACGTTGAGATGGCGCTGTCCATGGTCAACCTCACGGACCGCATGGACCACTACCCGGCGCAGCTCTCGGGCGGCGAGCAGCAGCGCGTGGCCATCGCCCGGGCCATCGTCATCGACCCGGTCCTCCTGGTGGCGGACGAGCCCACCGGCGACCTCGACCGGAGGTCGGCCGAGGACGTGCTGAACCTCATGGGGCGTCTGAACGAGGAGATGGGCAAGACCATCATCATGGTGACCCACGACCCCCACGCGGCAGAGCGGGCGCACACGATGAGACACCTGGAAAAGGGCGATTTCAACTCGGTATGATCCTGCCCAGGATGATCATGAAGAATGCCTTCCGGCGCAAGGTGAGGACGATCCTCACCATCGTCGCCATGGGCATCGCCATCCTCGCCTTCGGGCTGCTGCGCACCGTGCTCACGGCGTGGTATTCCGCAGTGGACGCGTCGTCGGCGACCCGGCTCGTAACGCGGAACGCTGTTTCGATCATCTTTCCCCTGCCGCTGGCCTATCACGAGAAGATCCGCCACGTGAGCGGAGTCCACAGGGTCTCTCATGGGTCCTGGTTCGGGGGCATCTACATCAGCGAGAAGAACTTCTTCGCCAGCTTTGCGGTGGATCCCGAGAGCTACCTGGATCTCTTCCCGGAGCTCGTCATTCCGGGTCAGCAGAAGGCCGACTTCTTCCGGGACAGGCGGGGCTTCGTCGCAGGCAGGAAGCTCGCGGACCGCTTCGGCTGGCGTGTGGGCGATGTCGTGACGCTCAAGGGCACCATCTACCCCGGGGACTGGGACTTCGTGCTCCGGGGCATCTACGAGGGACGTTACCGGACCGTGGACGAGACCCAGTTCTTCTTTCACTGGGACTACCTCAACGAGGGGGTCAGGAGGACATATTCCTCCATGGCCGACCAGGTGGGCTTCTTCATGATCGGGGTGAAGGACCCCAACCTCTCGGCGGAGGTGGCAAGGGAGATCGACGCCATGTTCGCCAACTCCCGTGCCGAGACGCTCACCGAGACAGAACGTGCCTTCATCATGGGGTTCATCTCCATGTCGGAGGCCATCGTCATGGTCATACGCATCGTGTCGCTCGTGATCATCGTGATCATCCTCGCAGTGGTGGCGAACACCATGGCAATGACCACCAGGGAGCGCGTGGGCGAGTATGCGGTGCTCAAGACCCTGGGGTATTCGGGGTGGCACATCGGGACCCTCATCTCGGGCGAGGCCTTTCTCATCACCTTATCCGGCTGCCTTCTCGGTATCGCCATGACCTATCCCGTGGTCAGGTTCTTCACCACCGAGCTGGGTGCATACTTTCCCGTCTTCTTTGTGGAGCCGCTGACCATCTGGCTGGACTTCGGGGCCGCAACCCTGGTGGGCGCCACCGCGGCGGTCATCCCCACCCGGCAGGCCGTGCGCATCCGCATCGCGGATGGCCTGAGGAGGATAGGTTAGATGGCGGTGCCTCTCTCGTACAACCTCCGCAACCTCTGGACACGGAGGCTCACCACCTTCCTGACCGCCTCGGGCATGGCGCTCGTGGTGTTCGTGTTCGCCGCCATCGGCATGCTGGCGGAAGGCCTCCAGAAGACCCTCGTGCAGACCGGTTCCCCGGACAACGTGGTGGTGCTGCGCAAGGGTGCAAACGGCGAGGTGGACAGCGGGGTGGAACGCAACCAGGCAGCGGTGGTCCAGACCTCTCCGGACATCGCCTCCGACGGAAAGGGTGAGCCGATCATGGCGCGGGAGACGGTGATCCTCATCACCCTTCCCAAGAAGCTGGGTGGGACCTCGAATGTCACCATCCGGGGGATCGGCGTGCATTCACTGGCGCTGCGGCCCCAGGTGAAAATCGTCCAGGGGCGCATGCCCCGCTTCGGGGTCCCCGAGATGGTGGTGGGGGAGAGCCTCGCCAGGAGGTTCTCCGGGCTCCAGGTGGGGGACACCCTGTGCTGCGGACTGCGGAACTGGAGGATCGTAGGGATCATGGATGCCGGCAACACGGCGTTCTCCTCTGAGATCTGGGCGGACGCCGACCAGGTCATGCAGTCCTTCCGGAGGCCCGTGTACTCATGCCTCATCTTCAAGCTTGCAGATCCCGGCAGGTTCGACTCGGTGAAGACATTCATCGAGGGCGATCCCCGCCTCACCCTGCAGGCCAAGCGCGAGACGCAGTTCTACCTGGACCAGTCCGAGATGATGGCCATGTTCCTGCGCATACTGGGCGTCTCGCTCACCGTGATCTTTTCGCTCGG
>JAGOOG010000007.1:120298-126361 GCA_017992605.1 Deltaproteobacteria bacterium | reverse complement strand
GCAGGAGCCGTTCAAGAAGCCCTACGTGCGGGCGAAACGGACCTGTTTCTCCGTAACGACCACGAACGAGTTCGATATCCTGTCCGGATAGGAAGAAAGAAGTCTTGCTATGACACGGATCTTTGCAGGTGTACGCTCGTCTTTCAGCCTCAGAAGGATCACGCCATGATGGTGCAACCCCTCACGGAAGGCCTTCTCTCCGAAATCCTTGTCATTGGTTATCAATGTCCATTTTTCCTGAATGCATTTCCTGATGATCGCATCGTCGGTCATGCCCCTGTGTTCATCAAACACCGAGAAAACTTCATGACCCTGCGATCCCAGCCACCTGGCGACTGAAGGCCCGGTGCATTCATCGACCAGGAACCTCATCAGGTCGACTCCACGACCAGCGGCACGAATTCGGATTTTTCGAGCGACTTCATGGCGAAGAGGATGCATGCCCGCACATCATCACTGCTGATGCCCTTGTACTCACGGACGATATCATCCTCAGTGGAGCCGTGCGCCAGGAGGTTCAGGATATAATCCACGGTGAGACGCGTACCCTTGATGACAGGCTTCCCGGTCATGATCCTGGGGTTCAGGACTATTCTCTTCAGCAATGCTTCATCTTTCATGTGAAGGACCTCCTTTCTCTTAGATAAGACACTGCTGTGGTACAGTCAATGTATACCCTCACCCGTACACGCCCTGCATCCTCGCGATCTCAACCTTCACCTCTTCACGCAGCTCCGCCGGCGACAGCACCTCCACGTCGGCCCCGTACCTCAGGACCTCCCGCTTCACCTCCCGCAGGTCGGCCACGGGGAAACTCAGGCACAGGGTGCCGTCGTCCCTGCGCTCGGCCTTCTGCCCCGGGTGCCAGACCTGTTCGGCCACCCAGGGCGAGGCGTCCTTCGAGAATCGCAGGCACACCTCACGGGTCTCCCCGCCGGCCAGGATGCCGAAGTTCCTCCGGATGTAGTCCTTGATGGAGCCCCTCGGGACCCTGTTCTCAGGCTTGTACGCAGAGGGCTCGATCCCGGCGATGCGCGACAGGGTGAAGTACCGCAGCTCGCCGCGCAGGCTGCAGTGGGCGATGAGGTGCCAGGTGCCCATGTAGTGGAGCAGGTGCAGGGGAAAGACATCCCGGGTGGTGGTCTCGTCTTTGTGCGGCGAGTGGTAGTCGATGCGCATGGCCCTGCCCCGCACGAGGCTGTCGAGCACGAGGTGGAAGGTCTTCCCGCTGGTGCGGGAGTACCCGACGTTCTTCACCGACACCTTGTCGTTCAGGTCGGCGAGCGACACCTTCCCGGCAGAGCCCAGCAGGGTCAGGGCCTGGTCCAGGAAGGCCCGCATGGACCCCTTCAGGGATTTGTCCGGCACGAGGGATGCCATCCGGTACGACACGAGCAGCGCGGTCAGCTCCTCCTCGTCCAGCCAGAGCCCGGGCAGCTCGTAGACGTCCTCGTAGCGGTAGCCCCTGCGGCCAGCCTCGTAGGCGAGCGGCGCTCCGAGCCGGTCGCGCATGAACTCGATGTCCCGCTGGGCGGTCTTTCGCGAGACCTCGAAGCGGTCCGAGAGGGTCCTGGCGCTGGGATAGCACCCGGCCCTGACCTTGGTGTGAAACCAGAGAAACCGCTCGTAGATCACCTTCGACGGCATGGCCCCGGGCTACCTCTGCTTCGTCTTCCTGTATTCCTGGAGGATCGAGCGGATGGACGAGAATCCAACCTGCTCCAGCGGGATCTCGGACGGCCTGAACAGCTTCACCCCGGCGATCTCCTCAGAGAACTTCTGGGGCGCGAAGGACTCCACCGAGCAGGCGAAGGCCAGGTCGAGGGTCAGGTAGGTGATTCCCCCGTAGGGATAGGCGTTGGGGAACGACCCGAGGTACGTGAACGAGCACCGCCGGGCCTTCAGGTTGAGCTCCTCTTCGATCTCGCGGATCAGGGCATCCTCGGCGCTCTCGTCCGGGTCGACGAAACCGCCGGGGAGGTCGAGCGTGCCCGCCATGGGGTCGTGCGCCCGGACCGTGAGGAGCACCCTGCCGGTGTCGTCCTCGATGAGCCCAGCCACGGCGGCGGCCACGTTGAGGTAGAGGTGGTACCCGCACCGCCTGCACTGCACGGACCGGTCGCCGCGGACGGTTATCCCCCCGGCGCCGCAGCCGGGGCAGCGCTGGAACGCGTTCCAGGGGTACGGGTACTCAGGACGGGTCTCGGGCATGGATCGTCCCTTGGGAAGACCTCAGCTTTTCCTGGCGATGCCGGCCTTTTCCCAGTAGATGTCCTTCTTGACCATCTCGCGAAGGCCCTTGAGCGTGAGGAACGGCTGCTCCTTCTGGAGCATGTTCGAGATGAACGACGGGATGTAGCCGGCAGGGTCGGCCTTGACCGTGTAGATCACGCTGGTGGTGTCCGGGTCCACCCGGTTGAGGATGCAGGAGCCGGTCATGTCGGTCATGCGGACGTACGTGCTCGTCCGGGGGACGTAGTCCTCCTTGAAGGCGTTCATCAGGATGAGGGCCTTGCCTGCCTGCAGGTCCTTGCTGTCCCTGGTGTCGATGACCATGTCCCGGTCCTTGACCGGCCCGGTGGTCTCCAGCACGAAGTAAATGATGCGGTGGTTCTCCGAGTCCTGCTTGAGGAGCTTGATCTCCCTGCAGAAGCCGTACCACTCGGGGAAGGACGGGATGTCCTTGAAGACCTCGATGATCACCTCGAGCGGTGCATCCACGTCGGCGACGCCCTTGAACTCGTTCGCGTCGGAGCCCGGCACCTCCCTCGTGTAGACCTTGATGTTCTCGGAGTCCTTGGCGAGTTTCCAGGGCTCCTCGGCGTTGACGCCGGCGGCGAAGACCAGGACCATTGCACATGCCATCAGAATGCACTTCTTCACGACATCCCCCCTTTCTCAAGATAATGTCACTGGTGTCCAGGACTCATGAGCGTCCGCGCCATACTGTATCAGGAAATGTCGAAGAAATACAGGCATAAAAGGAGCCGGCGGCGAACCCGCCGGCTCCTCACGGAGACGTTACGGGCAGGGCAGGGGGTCCAGGCAGTCCGTGCACTCCACGTTCTGCCACTTTCCTCCGGGAGGACCCCAGTGCGGGTTGAGCGGATTGTTGACCATCATCTTGACCCACTTGGCAAAGGACACCCCGGCGGAGTCCTCGGTGTAGAACTCGGGGGACATCATGATGGTGTGGTAATCGCCGGCAGCGATGTAGTACCGGTAGTTCGGCGCCCCGTCAGCGGTTTCATAGGCATAGTCGAGCATCTTGCTGTTCCAGCTGCACCACTCGGCCGGCCAGCCGGTCTCCCAGGACCCAGGATCGTCTATGTTGAGCATGACATAGTAGAAGAACGTCTGGTTCCAGTCCCACGCCGTGGTGAACTGGCCGAGCTTGCTGTCGGTGTAATAATCGGCGATGTTCAGGTAGACGTCCGAGATCTCCATGTCGGGGGTGTAGCCTGCCTCGAAGCCCGGGATCCATGTAGGGACCTGGATATCCCAGTTGAAAATGGAATCCTCCTGGAAATCCTCGCCTACGATGCCGTTGGCCGCATCGCCGAGCACGTAGACCTGTGAGTCGGGGTATGCCTCCTTGATGGTGGGAAAGCCCATGATGGCGCCGTAGCCGCCTGCGGAGCTGCCGGTGACGAAGATCCTGAAGGGCATCTGGAAGTTCTCCTCGACCCACTGCATGACCAGCTTGAAGTTCACGAAGCCCCGGTGGCGGATGGTCCAGGACCCCGTTCCATAGGGGTATGTGAAGTCATTCGCACCCCAGTGGATGTCCCCGGTGCAGTAGGGGATGTACACGAAGTACCAGTCCTTGAAGGGATTGTCGGGGTTCTTCGCGTCGAAGATGCCCATGCCGGTCGTGTTGTCGAACTTTGCCAGCGAAGGGACCTCCCGGGAATAGGTTGGAAAGTAAAGGCAGTTCATGGAATCCCAGCACGCCCCTCCCCCCTGGAAATAGACGACCAGGTTGTTGGTCTTGCCGCCCTTGACGAAGAAGCTGTACTGGGGATCGCACCCCGGGCAGGCGGCGCAGCTCGGCTCAAGGCCGTCGTACTCGAAACCCGGGGCCACGTCGTCGGGGTAGATCTGGGTCCAGGTCTTCGGGATGTCCGGCAGGAACTTGTGCTTTCCCTTCTCGGCCGCAAAGGACGACGGGGCGATCAGGAGACCCCATGCAATGAACACGCTGAGGACGACAACGGTTATTCTCCTCATTTCCTCCTCCTTTCTACATCGTTATGGTTTCTCTTGATAATCAATATGTTATCGCCACCTCTGGTGAAGCCCCCGGCGGGATGGAGCACGGGCCGGGAGCCTCGCCCGCCTACCTTGAGATGACCTGAACTGATCATGTCCACGGATTACACCTCCACATAATCGTGGCAGGACGTGCGTGATGGTCATGATCTCCGATGTGCGGCCTTCAACCGACCTGAACGGTCCATGCAGGATACCGTCATTATAATCTTCGCGAGCTCGTTTTCAAGCCTGGGGCACAAGGCCCTCCGTCAACGGCACAGAAGACTGGATTTCCTGCCGTGAAATCATTATCCTGGTGTGCATGTGCGGTCGCTTCATCCAGACAGCAAACCCGGAAAAGATCAGGGCCATCCTGCCGGACATTCAGGTCGACGATGCCGCGGCGGACGGGTTCAGGCCCCGCTACAACATCGCCCCGACCCAGGATGTCCTCACGGTCCTGAACACCCCGCCCCCCCGGCTCACGACCACCCGCTGGGGCCTCATACCCCCTTGGGCGAAGGATGCGGGCATCGGCAACCGCATGATCAACGCCCGGGCCGAGACCCTGGAGTCGAAGCCGTCCTACCGGGATCCCTTCAGGAAGCGCAGGTGCATCATCTTCGCGGACGGATTCTACGAATGGAAAGGAACGGGAAAGACGAGGATCCCCTACCTCATCCGCTTCGAGAGCGGCGAACCCTTTGCCATGGCGGGCCTGTGGGACCGGTGGAGGGACACTCGGACCGGGCGTGACCTGCTCTCCAGCACCATCGTAACCACGGCTGCCAATGCCCTCATCGCTGACATCCACGACAGGATGCCCGTCATCCTGGAACCCGGGGCCTACGGCCTCTGGCTGAGCCACGCACCGGCACCCGGGACGGAGCTGGCCGCATGCCTGAGGCCCTTCGACGACGCCCGCATGGAGGCATACGAGGTCTCCCGGCTCGTGAACAACCCGTCAAACGAATCGTCGGAGTGCATCAGGCCGGTGTGAGCGGACGAGCTTCGTTCCTCCGTCTGCATTGACAAACACCCGTATCTCTTTACCATACAGAGTGAATCCCTCGAAAAGGAGAGGCTCATGTTCGAAAAGATACTCTTTCCCACGGATTTCTCGGATGTGGCGGTCAAGGCGCTCCAGTACGTCAAACAGCTCAGGGATGCAGGCGGCAGGGAGGTCGTCGTGCTCCACGTCATCGACCAGTCGAACCTCGAGCTGCTGAGCTCATTCAGCACCGTCCAGGATTACATGACCATAGAGAAGGAGATCGACAGGCGCGCCACCGAGGAGATCGGCTTCATAAGCAACGAGTTGAGGCAGCTCGGGTTTTCCGTCACCGAGCGCATCGAGAAGGGCATCCCGCTCAGGGTGGTGCTCAAGGTGGCCGAAGAGGAAAGACCCTCTGTCATCGTGCTGGGGTCCCACGGCAAGAGCAATCTCGAGGAGATGCTGCTCGGCTCCATTTCGGAAAAGGTGGTGAGGAAATCCAAGCACCCGGTGCTGGTGGTCAAGCGTTAGCCCGCCTCACGGGGTGGGGCCCCTGGTGCGGCGTGGGTGATGCTTCTTTCCGACGATCTCCAGGAGCTCGACCTCGTAGATCACCCGCCTGCCCGCCAGGGGGGCATTGGCGTCGATGAGAACCGCGTGCTCCATGACCTCGATGACCACGGCCGGGATCACGTTCCCGTCGTCGTCCTCGACCTCGAAATCCATGCCCACGTGGAGATCGAGGTCCTCCGGCAGGCTGTCCAGGGGTATCTCGATGACGAGTTCCTCGTCGTACATGCCATAGCCGTCCTCGG
>JAGOOG010000007.1:0-120198 GCA_017992605.1 Deltaproteobacteria bacterium | reverse complement strand
ATCACGTTCCCGTCGTCGTCCTCGACCTCGAAATCCATGCCCACGTGGAGATCGAGGTCCTCCGGCAGGCTGTCCAGGGGTATCTCGATGACGAGTTCCTCGTCGTACATGCCATAGCCGTCCTCGGGCTCCACGACAAAGGTCTTGCGTTCACCGGGCACCATGCCGATGACGGCATCCTCGAAGCCCTTGATGACCTCGTCGGCACCGATGGTGAACATGAACGGCATCAGCCCCACCGACGACTCAAAGACCTGCCCGTCCTCGGACTTCCCGGTATAGTTGACCCTGACCTTGTCGCCTCTCCTGGCCGCCTGAACCAAATCATCCCCTCCCCGCAGGTATCACACGTATAGAGAAACGCCCGGTGCGAGTCAAAGGATTTCCACACGGCACACGAGATGTGATCGGCCCTTCCCTCTGCGGCATTCCGATAGTATTATGACGGGTATTGCAATGCATGTGCTACCAGGGGGGGCCGCATGAACCGGTTTGATTTTTCCGGGAGGAAGGTGCTCATCACCGGCGCTTCAGCCGGCATAGGAAAGGCGTTGTCAGGCGAGTTCGCCAAGCGGGGGGCGCACCTCGCCCTGGGATCGCTGCCCGGCGAGGCGCAGGAGCTCGAACAATGGGCATCGGAGCTCAGGACCCGACACGGCATCCCGGTCTGGACATTTCCCGTCGACCTGCTCGACGAAGGGGGACCGGACCGGCTCCACCGGGAGGTGAAGGCCGCACTCGGGAACGTCTTCGCACTGGTCAACAATGCGGGGACCGTGGCCTACGGGCCGTTCTGGAACACCTCCTGGGAACGACAGGATGCCACCATGAGGCTCAACCTGTTCGTGCCCATGAGGCTCATGTACCTGTTCCTGCAGGACATGACCGAGCAGGGCGGAGGGGTCGTCTTCAACGTCTCGAGCGTCTCG
The DNA here is from genome assembly GCA_017992605.1 of Deltaproteobacteria bacterium. Taxonomy (GTDB): domain Bacteria; phylum Desulfobacterota; class Desulfomonilia; order UBA1062; family UBA1062; genus MWEI01. The sequence continues at coordinate 119,269 of JAGOOG010000007.1, read as the reverse complement.
GCCCTCCAGCCGACCCCGTTCCAGACCGTGTACGGCGCCAGCAAGGCCGGTCTCCAGAGCCTGTCCCAGGGCGTCAGGGCCGAGCTCAAGGGCACCGGGGTCACCGTGTGCACCCTGAACCCCCCGTACATCGACACCCGGCTGCTCCGCTCGGAAGGCTATCCCGAAGACCTGCGGTTCTTTGCCATCAGCGGCAAGAAGAGCACTCAGTGGCTGGCCCGAAAGGCTATCAAGGCCTTCGAGAAGGGGAGGATGATCTATATCCCCGGCCTGTCGAACAGGGTCATCCACGACCTGCTCGTGCGCATCTCCCCGCGGCCGGTGGTGGACGCGTTCTCGCGCTTCTTCATGCAGGGGTGGAAGGGGACCGCGGTCTCGGATCTGCGGACGGGAAAGCGCTGAGGAGGCACCATGAGCGGTTTCATCGAGGAGTTCATCTTCTGCGGTGACGACATCCGCATCGGCCGGTTCCCGGTCGATACCAGGCTGATCCACGCGAACCCTGCCCTCCCGGAGATCGGCGACTTCGCCGGTGCCGTCAATGCCGCGCTCGACGCCCCCATGGGGTGCCTCCCCCTGGAAAGGCAGCTCGGCCCAGGCAGCCGCGTGACCATCGCCTTCGACGACCCCTGCCTGCCGGTGCCCCTCATGCTCCGGGACACCCGCGCCGTGGTCATGGAGGAACTGCTGAAGAGGCTCTTCAGGATCGGCATCAGCCGCGAGCGCATGAGCCTCGTCTGCGCCAACGGCCTGCACCGGAAGTGGACCCTTGACGAGCTCTCCCTCGTGCTGGGGAAAAAGGTGATCTCCGAGATGGGCGACCGCATCACGTGCCACGACGCCACCAGGGAGAGCGCTCTGATCTGTCTGGGCACCACGGATTCCGGACACGAGGTGGAAATCAACCGGGCCGCCGTGGAGGCGGACGCCGTCATCTACGTGAACATGAACTTCACCAGCATGAACGGGGGGGCCAAGAGCATCCTGGTCGGCCTCGGCTCGTGGAGAAGCATCAGGCACCACCACAGCCCTGCCCAGTGGAACACGGACCACTCGGTCATGGACCCGCTGACCTGCCCCATGCATGCCATCCTGAACGAGATGTCCGTGCTCGTGAAACAGCACTGCAACGTGTTCCAGATCGAGACCCTGGCCAACAACAGGGTCTGGCCCTTCCCCCTGGACCGTCTCCTGCAGCCCGTCCACAACGGCCGGGGAGGGATGCCGCCCGGCAGACCTCTCAGGACGGTGCTGTCGGCGGCGACGCTGGCGCCCCAGGCGGTCAAGCGATGGGTTCGCAACAACCTCGTCCGCTCCGACTACAGGCCCTGCGGGGTGCATGCGGGCGATGTCGAGAAGGTCCACGAGAAGACCCTGGAGCTCCTGTTCAGGCAGCAGAACGTGCCGGTGGACGGACAGGCGGACATCCTCGTTCTGGGCGTTCCCAACCTGAGCCCCTACAGCGCCCTGTCGGTATTCAACCCGATCCTGCTCCGCTCGCTGGTGCTCGGCTACCTCCTGGGCCTGTTCAGGGGCAAGCCCCTCGTCAGGGAAGGCGGCGTCATCGTGGCCTGTAACCCGGGGCTTGAGAAATTCCACGAGGGTCACCATCGAGCCTACATAGACTTCTGGAACAACGACCTGGCGGGGCACTTCGACCCCGTTGAATGCTGGGAGTCCCTTGCCGAGGCATATGCGGACAATCCCCGGTACGTGCGTCTCTACCGGGAAGCCTTCGCGTACCACGGCACCCACGGCCTCATCAACTGGATGTGGAGCGGCATGGGGCTCAGGCACGTCAAGGCCGTGATCCTCGCCGGGGCGAAAGAACCTCTGACGGCGGAAAAGATCGGGTTCCTCCCGGAACCCACCCTGGAACGGGCGCTTGACAGGGCACGGGAGATGACCGGTCCGTCATCGCGCGTTTTCTATCAGGTCATCCCGCCCCTGTTCTGCGTGGACGTCGCGTGAACGCAGACCTCGACGCGGGTTCATGGATTCCGCAACGGCGTGTTCCAGGAAGGCTGAGCGTATCGTCGATCTCCTGAAAAAAAAGACTTCATTGTCCCTGCATGGGGGCCGGACAATGAAGCCAAATAACAAAAATCTATACCCTCCTTTACATACGTTTTTTCATGCCATAAGTATTGACCTTTTAAAATGCCAAAAATTAAATAGATAATTAACAGGGTGAGCCTGACATTCTGCTCAGCGGTCCTGGTCCATGGTGGCGAGATATGCCCTCAGATTCTTCTTCTCGTTGTGAATGCCGCACTTTTTCCTTATGTTGCTCCGGTGGAAGGACACGGCAAAAGGCGACACCTTGAGCATCGATGCGATCTCCTTGGTGGACTTCCCCTGCTTGATGAGGTCCGCGATCCTCATCTCCATGGGCGTGAAGTCGAGGTACTGCTGTGAGGACGGGTTCCAGTACGGGGCCAGGAATTCGTCGAGGTTGTCCCTTATGATGTTCAGGTAGACGCGGCATTCCTCGTCCAGGGTGCAGGCCTCGACCTTCTCCAGATAGGGGTAGATGACCTTCCGTGCCTTGGATACGATGGCCTCCTGGGCATGTTTCTTCTCCCTTTCACGGGAATCGAGCAGCACCTTGAGCGTGATGTTCATCTCCTCGAGGTAGCGGGCCTGGCTGGCGAGCTCCCGCTCCTTGGTCATCAGCTGCTCCTCGAACCTCTTCCTTTCCGTGATGTCCCGGGCTATGCCGCACAGGCCGGTGATGGCGCCCATGCTGTCGCGCATGGGAACCTTGATGGCGTGGAAGGTCAGGCTGTCGCCGCCGATAGACCTCGAATACTCTCCCTCGACGACTTCACCCGAAAGGACGCGCCGGTCGACCTCAACGGACTCCGCTCCGGAGCCATCAGGGAACAGGGCTTCGTTCCTCTTTCCGAGAATCTCTTCCGACGGAAGGCCGAAGACCTTCTCCATGCAGGGATTCACGAAGACATACTCCAGGTCGAGGTTCTTGATGAAGATGCAGTCCTGCGCCGATTCGAAGATCGTCCTGAACCGCTCCTCGCTCTCCCGCAGCGACCGTTCCATCTCGATCCGCTCGGTGATGTCCCTGGCCACGGAGATTATCTCTCGCACCTGCCCGTTGCGTATGTAGGGCACGCCGCTTATTTCGCCGTACTTGGTCGCGCCGTCCTTTGTTATGAACTGGTAGGTGGACGATATGATCTTCTCCCCCTGCAGAACCCGCAGGGTCTCCTGGAGGGCCTTCTCGACATACTCGGGAGGAATGACCTTCACCTCATGCAGCGTCTTCCCCACGAGTTCCTCGGGCTTGTACCCCAGGACGTCCTGGACGCTTGGGGACACGCTCGTCACCGTGAAATTCCTGTCCGTGGTGTAGATGACATCGTTGGCCAGGGAGAAGTGTATCCGGTACTTCTCGGCGAGATCCAGGAGATCCTCTTCCGTTTTCCTGCGGTCGGTCACTACCTTCTCGAGATCGCGCACCCTCTTCTTCAGTTCCTGGTATAGGGACCTCTCGTTCATCCTCTTCTCTCAAGGGGAGTGTGTGGTAGAGGAGGAATATATTCAATGCACTATAATAGATGCTATAGTACTCGATTCACCATTGACGGACAATTCTCGTTTCGGAATTCATCCGGGTGTTATGCTCCCTGATGCTTAAAAATGGACGGTTATCGGCAAAATTCGTGAAAATATGTGGGAGGTAAGGGTACATCCTCTGAAATCTCAGCAGGTAAACACCCCGTCCTCGTAGATGGTGACGCTCCTGCCGCCGCTCACATGGGCGACGACACGCTTTCTCTCGGTATTGACCAGGTCCCAGTGGAGGGCGGAGTCGTTGAACCCGAGCTCTTTCTTCCTGTCCGGGGTGAGCCCCGAGGCATCGCCGTCGTAGGTGTCCGAGTAGGACGCACCCAGGGCGACATGGCAGTTCCCGTTGGCCCCCCCGTAGTTCTCGTCATAGAGGGTATTGGCCATGAAGGAGGTGATCCTGGAGAAACGCTTGTCCGTCAGGGAGAACTCGCCGAGTTTCCGTGCCCCCCTGTCCATGGCGATCTGCTTGACGAGGAAGTCCTCTCCCTGTTCGGCAGCTGCCTTCACCACCGATCCGGCCCTGAACTGGAGCCTGATCCCCTGCACGTAGTTGCCGCTGCGGTAGGTGGGCTGGTCGGCGTAGTAATGCCCCTCGGTCCCCCGCCAGTCGGGCGAGAGGAACAGCTCGAAACTCGGGATGTTGTGCCCGGATATGCCGACCCATTTCCGCTGGAGGCCGGGTGTCACCGTGAGGTCCGTATGCTCCGACTCGACACGATAGCGGCTCACCTTCATGCCGTTGAGCCACCGCTTGATCTCCTGCGCGTCCCTGTAGATGGACTGCCACCAGCCGACCGGGTCAGCCTTGTTCAGGGAACAGGCCCGGAGGATCTGGTCGGCATACTGCTCCAGGGTGAGCCCTGCATGACGGGCGAGTTCCGCGGTGGGATAGACGCACAGGGTCCACCCGAACGCCCCCTGCGCCTCGCGCCGGTCCAGGATGTCGTTGATATATTTGCGGGCCACTGCCGCCCTGCCTATCTTTTCCGGCCTCACATCGCTCAGGTGGGTGATGGAATCCGGCGCGCGCAGCGAGATGCTGCCGTGCACGGCACCGAAGAGCTCCTCGTCTCCGGGGGTCCTGAAGGTAAGCTGCTTCGTGGAGGAAATGGCATAGAAATCGTGTTCCATGCTGGGTGTCAGTGCCACCCGCTGAACCGGGTTCAGCCCCATCTCCAGCAGCTTCGCATAGACCACTTCGGCCAGCGGCAGGGCTGCCGGGTCGTAGCGGACGAGCACGATGTCGCCCTTCCTGAATCGTTCGGCGCGGGCGGTCTTCAGGCCCCAGACGAGAACATCGGCGTATCTCTGCAGGTGCTTTGCCGTGAGCATCTCGGTCTCCTCAGCTGTAATCTTCGTGGCCTCTCGCAAAAAGACAGGCGGCGAGACAAGGCCTCATTTTTCCGTCATCGGTCCGTGGGCCTGGAACGTGAACGGCCGGCGCTCCCAGGAACGGAGTGCGCCGCACACCTCGTCTGCGACCTCTGCCGTCGTGCTCCTGCCTCCCATGTCCGGGGTACGCACCCTCCCCGCGGCGAGGACCTGTTCCAGGGCTCCCATGAGCAGCGCGGCTGCATCGTTCTGCCCGAGGTGCTCGAGCATGAGCACCATGGACCACATCATGCCCACCGGGTTGGCCAGACCCCTGCCGGCGATGTCGGGCGCAGAGCCGTGTATGGGTTCGAACATGCTGGGGAACCGCTTCTCGGGGTTGATGTTTGCCGAGGGCGAAATGCCGATGCTGCCGAGCATGGCGGACCCGAGATCGGTGAGGATGTCGCCGAAGAGGTTGCTCGCCACGATCACGTCGAAGGCCTTCGGTTTCATGATCATGAGCCCTGCGAGTGCATCGACGTGCATGCTCCGCGACTCGATCCCCGGATACCCCGCCCGGATCTCGTCGAAGATCCGGTCCCAGAAGACCATGGAATAGTTAAGCGCGTTGGACTTGGTGGCGCTGACAAGGCTCGAGCGGCCGTTCCTGAGCGCAAACTCGAAGGCGTACCGTATCACCCGGCTCACGCCTTTCCTGGTGAACCAGCCCTCCTGGACGGCGGTCTCGTCATGGGTCCCTGCATTGAGCACCGCACCCTTCCCGCAGTACTCTCCCTCCGAGTTCTCCCTGATGACCACGAAGTCGATATCGTCGGACGAGGTCACCTTCAGCGGCGAGTCGAGACCGGCCAGGAGCCTGATGGGTCTCAGGTTGATGTACTGGTCGAAACCCTGCCTGATGGGCAGCAGCAGTCCCTTGATCGACACGTGGTCGGGCACCCCGGGAGAACCGACTGCACCGAGCAGTATCGCATCGCACTGGGAGAGAATCTCCAGGCCGTCGTGAGGCATCATGGATCCGTGGTCGAGGTAATACCTGCAGCTCCAGTCGAGCTCCTGGCAGGAGAAGGTTATGCCGCCGTGAATGTCCTCGATGGCCCTCAGAACGCGCAGGCCTTCGTGCATGACCTCGATGCCGATCCCGTCACCGGGGATGAGTTTGAGCGAGAAGTTCTTCATGGACGGTCTCACTGGGATAGGTATCGGGAAACCGCTCGGAATGCAAGGGGATTAGTGAATGCGCGATGTACGGCGAACCTGGCCCGAGAAGGGTGCTATTCCTTCCTCGGCTTGGCCGCCTCCGGGAAGTATTCGCGGAAACACTCGGGGCACAGCCCGTGACTGAAGACAGCGTCGGAATGTTCCTCGAGGTACTGCTCGAGCTGGTTCCAGTACCCCTTGTCATCCCTGATCTTCTTGCAGGCAGCGCATATGGGAATGAGGCCGCTCAGTGTCTTGATCTGGTTGAGGGCCTCCTTGAGCTCCACGTTGAGACGCTCCTGCTCCTCCTCGATCTGCTTGAGCCGCGTGATGTCCTGGAGGGTCTGGACCGCTCCGAGCAGTTCGCCGTTGCTGTGACAGACCGGAGATGCGTCGAAGATGAGGTAGCGCCTCTTCCCTCCCAGCCCCGAATACCAGCCTTCGGCGTGCAGGCCGTTGGGGATGAGCAGGGAGGGGCTGTACACGGTGTAGAGGTCCTTCATCCTGTCCGGCTCACCGTCAACGACGATGTCCGACACGGTGGGACGCCGGGATTCGTAGAAAGGCGTCCACTGGTCCGTCGTGCCGAGAATCCGGGAGCCGGGTATGCCGGTGAGCTCCTCGCAGGCCCTGTTCCAGTATATCACCCGGTGTTTCGCATCGATGGCGAACATGGCCACGGCACAGTTCCGCACCATGTTCTCGAAGAGCTCGATCTGGACGAGGGCGGCCTCGTGGCGGTACGTGGTGTCCGCCCCGCTGTCCACGGTGCAGGCGACATAGTCGAGGAGGTTGCCATGGGGCTTGTCGATCTTCATGCTTCAGGCTCTCTACCAACCTAATAATGACCTGGGGGATCGGTTTCAAGTTTCATGAGGAGCCATCGCACCCCCGTGTCGTCATTGACTCCCGGCCGAAAAGAGTTCGAGTGCCTTCTTCTCGTACCACGTCGCGGCGAGCACACCCTCCAGGAACCCGTTATGCCCGCCGTATTCGTGCATTATGAGGCGCACGCTCGGGCTCAAGAGGAGTCCGGGAAAATCCTCCGCAGGAATGGCAGGGTCGTCCCGGGCGGTCACGATGGTGGTGGGGGTGGTCACGTCCGCGAGGGCATCGCGATGTATGGCATACTCACGGAAATAGGACTCGGTGTCGAACCCTGTGTTATACCTCTCGAAGAGCGCGTCCGTCAGGGACCGGATGGTGTCCCTCCTCATGATGTCCCTGAAATCGTACAGGTGGGGGAAGCGCTCCTGCTTCAGTGCCAGGGATCGCCTCCATTTCTTGAGGAAATAGTATCGCAGCAGCGGGCTGTGGTCGATGGCATCGGTGGCCCTGCTCGGGTCGATCACCGGGCTCACCGAGATTACGTGGCGCACGTTCGCAATGGGCTTTTCGGAACACCTCCTGGCTATCCTCAGGGCGAAGTTCCCCCCCAGCGAGAACCCCATGAGGTGGCACGGCACGTTTTCCTCGAGGCCGGCCGCCTTCGCGACCGCATTGAAGACCTCATCGAGCATGATGGCGCGGAAGATGCCCTCGTTCAAGTGGTGGGTGTTTCCGTGGTCTCGATAGTTGAGTCTGAACACGGAGAACCCCTGTTCGAAGAAGAATCTGCCCGAGTGGAGGATATAGGTGGATTCCGCGCTGCCTTCCCATCCGTGCAGGAGGATCACCAGCCCGGCCGGCCGCTGTCCGGGACGGGGTGAGAAAAACCCCTGGAGCCTCACGCCGTCGCCGGCGTCGATGATCATCTCCCTGGAGGCATCCCTCATGGGATTCCTGCCCATGGCCCGTATCCGTGCCGACGCAAGGACGGTCTGGGTATAGCTGCCCCTCAGGTATCTCGGGGGGATGAACCTGTCGTTGTCGGTCATGGGTTCACCCCCCACCAGCCGGCCTTCAGGAGACCATGAGGTTGAGCGGTTCGATGTAGGCAGGGTCTTCCTTGTCCATGATCTCCACGATGTGCCTGTTCAGGCGCCACTTGTGCTCCCTGAAGATCGTCCTGCCCTTGGTGAAGGTCCGGGCATAGGCGAGCGCCTCCTTCATGAGCTCCTCCTCGCCGTCGCATGCCTTGACCACCATGGAGCACTCCTCGAGCTCCTTGCCCGTGGCCCTCTTGCCCGAGAAGACGAGCTCCTCCAGCTTGTGGTAGGGCATGGCCTTCTTCATCATGGCCAGCATGCCGGGCAGGAAGGGGATGTTGATGTCCACCTCGGGGAAGCAGAAATAGCCGCGGTCGGAACGCATGAACCGGAAGTCGCAGGTGCAGAATATGATGGCCCCGTCACCGAAGGCATGCCCGTTCATGGCGGCGATCACCGGCATGGGGATGGTCAGTATGCGCTTGAAAAGCTTGTTGAGCTCGTACATGAAGTCCTTGATGTCCTGGGGCCTGTTGGTGTTCACCGCATCCATCATCCAGGCCAGGTCGATGCCCAGCGACCAGTTCTTCTTGTCGCTCGATGCCAGCACGATGGACTTGACCTCCTGGTCGGCCTCGATCTCGTCCAGGGCCTGGAGCATGCCGGAGGTGAACGTGGGGTTGTGCCGGTTCTCGGGGGTGTTCATTGTCAGGATGGCCACGGTCCCATCCTTTTTCCATTCCACGACAGCCATGGTAGCCTCCTCTGAAGGTTATTGCCCACCATAGCACAGATTGGCACGGTGTTGAAAATTCATTTGAGGGGGGTCATGCCAGACGGATCTCTATCCTCTCCTTGCCCTTGCCTATGTTGTCGCGCTTCAGGCGGATGGCACCCACCTCCCCTGTCCTCCTGAGGTGTGTGCCGCCACATGATACCCTGGCAAAACCGTCGATCTCCCAGAAGCGCTGTTCCCGCTCCCGGTCGCTGTAAGCGCTGACGATGGGCAGATCCGCTTCGATGATCATTCCGGCACGCTCCATGAGTGGCTCGAAGGCATCCGAGATCCTGCCCTCCCAGGCGAAGTCGAGCCTCGCCTTTTCCGGGGCGATGTGCGCCCCGATCTTGTGAGGTCTCCCATAGAGCCGGTAGACGAGCTCCAGTATGATCTCGGCGGCAAAGTGCAGACGCATGAGGCGGTAGCGACGGTCCCAGTCTATGCGGATCGGAACCTCGTCGCCGGTCTTGAGGCCATGCGGTCCCTTCAAAGTATAGTAAATCTCCGGGCCACGCTTCTCGGCGTCGACGACACTGAAGCCGCCTATGGAACCCGCATCGGATTCCTGCCCCCCGGACGCGGCATAGAAGATGGTCCTCTCGAGGGTGACGATGTCCCCGTCGACACCGCTCAGACGGGAATCGAGCTCGACGAGGTAGGGATCTTCCCAGAAAATCTTTTCCACAGGCATGGCTCGTGCATAATGCCAGGTGACGATCCAGGGAGTCAATGGAGACAATCATCCTCTTCCTTGATTCCATCCGTCAATTCTGGAATAACCATGTCGGAGAACAGGAGGACCAGATGCCCTTTGCCGATGCAGACCGGAGGATCGCGGAACTCAAGGAACTTTACCCAGGCAAGTTCCTGAAACACGAGGAGATCTTTCGCAACATCCGCAGGGGAGACCGCATCTTCGTCGGAACGGGGTGCAGCGAGCCCCGGCACCTGGTGAAGGCCTTCATGGAACATGCCCGGGCTCATCCCAAGGCCTTCTTCGACGCCGAGCTCTCCCACCTCCTCGCCCTCGGGCTGACGCCGCACTCCTTCGAGGCATTCAGGCCGAACTTCCGCCAGAATTTCTTCTACGTCGCGGACAGCACCCGCGATGCCGTCAACAGCGGTCAGGCGGACTACACCCCCATCGCGCTGTCCCAGGTCCCGCGCCTCATCCGGCGCAGGCTCATACCCATAGACGTGGCCTTCATCCAGGTCTCGCCGCCGGGAGAGAACGGGTTCCTGAGCCTGGGCATCAGCGTGGATATCATGAAGGAGGCCATCAGGAACTGTCCCCTGGTCATCGCCCAGGTGAACGCGCGCATGCCTTTCTCCCATGGGGAGAGCCTCATAGATCCGGAAGAGGTGGACTTTTTCATCCACCACGACGAGGGGCTCCTCGAATACGTCATCCCCGGAGGGGGTGATGCCGTGTCAAGGATAGGCACGCTCGTTGCCAGGATCATCCCGGACGGGAGCACCATCCAGGTCGGGTACGGCCGGGTGCCGAACGCCGTGCTCTCTGCCCTGCACGGGAAGAAACATCTCGGGGTACACACCGAGCTGCTCGGCAGCGGCATCGTCGACCTCATGAGGCGCGGCGTCGTGGACAACACAAAGAAGAGCTCTGACACGGGCAGGACCGTCGCGTCGCTGTGCCTGGGAACCAGTGATATATACGACTACGTCCACGACAACCCGGCCTTCTCCTTCATGCCCGTGGACTACACCAACAATCCCGCCGTCATCGCGGGGCAGACGAACATGGTGGCCATCAACACCGCCCTTCAGATCGACCTGACCGGACAGGCAACCTCCGAGTCCATCGGAGAGGAATTCTACAGCGGCATCGGGGGGAACACCGACTTCATGAGGGCCGTAGCCGCCTCGCCGGCCGGCAGGACCATCCTCGTGCTGCCGTCCACGGCGCAGGGCAACGGCGTGTCCCGCATCGTGCCGTTCCTGTCCACGGGCGCCGGGGTGACCTACAACCGGGCTGACGTCCACTACGTGGTCACGGAATACGGCATCTGTTATCTCCACGGGAAGAACATCCGGGAGCGGGCCATGTCGCTCATCGCCATCGCCCACCCTAAGTTCAGGCCATGGCTCATCGATGAGGCCAAGCGGCACAGGCTCATCTTCCCGGACCAGGCGTTCTTCCCGGGCGAGCAGGGCGAGTACCCTGCGGACCTGGAAACCCACAGGACCACCAGGACGGGCCTCACCGTGTTCCTGAGGCCCATCAAGATCAGCGACGAGGCGTTGCACAAGGAATTCGTCTATTCGCTGTCCGACCAGAGCCTCTACATGCGCTTCCTCGTCCCCCGGGCCGAAGTCCCGCGCCGGGACCGGCAGAGGCTCGTGGTCATCGATTACACCCGGCACATGGCCATCCTGGCCATCATCGAGCACGAGGACAGGGAGGAGATCGTGGGAGTTGCGCGCTATGCGGTCGAAGACGACATCCACCGGGCGGTGCTGGCCATCGTGGTGCGTGACGACTACCAGAACCAGGGTGTCGGTTCCGAGCTGCTCGACTACGTGACCCTGCTGGCCAGGAAACAGGGCCTGCTGGGATTCACCGGCGAGGTCTTCGCGGACAACCGGCCCGTGCTGCGCATGCTGAAGCGGTTCCGTGACCGGGGCTTCGACGTGCAGCGCACCATCGGCGACGGCGTGCTTTCGCTGTGGATCACCTTCTCGGACGCGGAATAGACTCCAGGCGAAACCCTGGCCTGCCCAATTCGTGCATCTCGTATTTCAAAAAATGCAAAAAATGGGGTCAGAGTCGATTTTTCAACGATTCGTATGACCCGCCATGGATGGACGGACACGGAAAATCGACTCTGACCCCATTTTACCGAGCATGGTGATACTCTCCGGTCCTATGGCCATCCCCGGGAATACCTCCGGTGCTTCACAATAGATGTTTTTCCTCCGCCCCCGCCTTGTACACGGGAAGAAATATGGTGAAGGTCGACCCCTTGCCCGGCTCGGACTGCAGGCTGATGCACCCGCCCGACTGCCTCACGATGGTGTACACGATGGTCAGGCCCAGCCCGCTGCCCTTGCCGAGAGACTTGGTGGTGAAATACGGGTCGAACACGTGGGAGACGGTATCCTTGTCCATCCCCATGCCGTTGTCGCTCACGAGCAGCCTCACGTATTCACCGGCGCTGAGGTCCACATGCATGCCTGCAGATTCCTCATCCACGAAGACATGTTCGGTGGAGATCCTGAAGCAGCCGCCTTTGGGCATTGCGTCCCTGGCGTTGAGCGAGAGGTTCATGATCACCTGTTCGAGCTGGCTCCTGTCGGACAGGATGAGGCACTTGTCCGTGCCGAGGGTAAGCCCGAGCTCTATCTTGGACCCCATGACCGGCACGAGGAGCTCCTGCATGCTCCGGATGACGTCGTTGAGATCCACGGGAACCGGCTTGGCGGGCTGTTTTCTGCTGAAGGAAAGGAGCTGCTTGATGAGCGATGAGGCCGTTACCTTGACGTCCCTGATCTTCCCGATGTTCCTCGTTATGGCCTCCGCGTTCCCGACCTTCAGGAGTGCGAGTTCACAGAATCCATCGATGGCGGAAAGGTAATTGTTGAAGTCATGGGCGATGGTCCCGGCCAGTCTGCCCACCGCCTCCATCTTCTGTGTGCGCAGGAGCTCGTCCTCGAGGTACTTGTACTCGGTTATGTCGCGTCCCCAGCCCAGGATACATTCCCTGTCACCGAGCGTGATGGGCACCGCCGACCACAGGACGCTGCGCAGGTTCCCGGTCTTCGTCCTGAACCTGACCTCCTCGTTGCGGACCAGGCCCTGATCCCTGATCTTCCTGACGAGCCTCCTGCGGTCGGAGGCCCTCTCCCAGATGTCGATCTCGAGAGAGGTGTGACCCATCACCTCGTCCCTGGTGTACCCAGACGCCTTGAGGTATCCGTCATTCACGTCGATGTAGGCCCCGTCCTCCAGGGTGGTGATGGAAACCCAGTCCGGACTCGCCTGGAAGATCTTGGCGAACCGCTCCTCGGTCATCCGCAGCTCTTCCTGGATCCTCATGTGGTCGGTGATGTCAAAGGCGAAACCCTCGAGGAACTGGAGCCCCCCCTCGGCCGAGAACACGCCGCTGCCATGATCCCACACCCACTTGATCCTGTCGTCGGCGGTCCGGATCCGATAGACGACCTGGAAATGGTCCCTCTTCTCGAGGGCCCGGTGGATCTCGTGAAAGACCACGTCCCGGTCCTCGAGGTGGATGACCCTTCCCCAGGAGATCTTCTTGTTCCCGACGAGCTCCTCTCTCCTATACCCCGTGAGCTTGAAACTCCCCTGGCTGACCTCCACCATGGTCCATTCGCCGTCGTGGACGCGGCGGTAGACCATGCCGGGCAGATTGCTGATGAGGGTGTAGAGTTCCCTGTTCCGTTCGGAAAGGTCCTCCTCCATCCGGATGAGTGCCGTGTGGTCCGAGTAGACCTCCACGAGCTCGCCGGAGGGCAGCCGGTAGACGAAACTTTCACGCCAGCCCGAGATCCTGTCGTCCTGATAATAATACACCGGGAGGTTCTCCCCGATCCCGTTCCTCCACACCCTGCACAGTGCCTGGTAGAGGCCCGACTCGCGGGATCCAGGGAACGCCTCCAGCAAGGTCTTCCCGACAACCTCTTCCCTCGAGACGAGGTCGATCCTCTCGGCGGCCTTGTTGAATTCCAGGTACTCGAAGTCCTCGCAGTCGCCGAGCGCCCTGAAGATGGCGACACCGCTCAGGGTGTTCTCCACCATGGCCCGGTAGCGGGCTTCCGCGTATCCCAGCTCATCCTCGGATCGCTTCCTTTCGGAGATGTCGATGGCCATGGAGAGATGGTGGGGTTTCCCGTCGTACTCGAACACCTTGGTGAAGAGGAGGCAGTGGTGCGCCTCCCCGTTCGCGTGGCGCAGCAGCACCTCACGGTTCTTCACGACGCCCTTTTGCCGGCCCTCCTGCAGGACGCTCTCCCGCTGGGCCGTATCCACCCAGAGGCGGATGTCCATGACGGTCCTGCCGAGCAGGCCCTCCCTCCGGTGTCCGCTCAGCTCACAGAAGGCGTCATTGACGTCGACGATGACGCCGTCGTCGATGGTGGTGATGGCCGCCGGAATGGGGTTCAGGTTGAAGCACTGGAAAAAGAGGTCCTTGTTTTCTTTCATGGAACTCGTCCCTGTCCGCTCTGTGTACCATTCATAATGCAATCCCCATGACAGTCAAGTGCGTCGGCCACCCGGACCGTACCATGGGATTGCATCTCCATGCAGGATCATTATATTGAGAGAACATGTCTGGTTCCGGCCCTCGAAAGGGCCTCATGAGAAGGTTCATCGTCCCGCCGGCCATCGTGATAGGGCTCATGGCCGTCTCCATTCTTGTCTATGACCATGGCGTCTCCCTGGTGTACGGCCTGTCGGGCACCGCACGCCTGCTCGTCGACCTCGGTGCCGCGGGCATGTTCATGACCGTATGGATGGGCGCATTCATCTCCCACCCCCTCGCCTTCTTTGCAGGCGCCGGCGTCAAGGAGCGCGTGGCGGCTGGGATCATACCGGGATGCGCGTGGATAGGCAAGATGCTCTTCACCACATCGTGCGTCTACTCGGGCTGGGAACTCGCATACTTCATCTTCTACCCCCTGGCGCTGAATGCCTTTGCCGTCTCCGTCATGAACACCGGCATCTCCGAGATCGTGTGCAGCCTCGTGGCAAGAAGGCCGTTCATCCCCGCCACGCGGGCATTCAAACCCTGGGCCATCGCCATGATCGTCGTCGGCAGCGCGATCCTCGCCCTATCCCTGGCGGGTGGCGGGATCCACTATTTCTACCTGTTCGTGGACATCTACACCAGCCTCTTCACGTGATGAGACAGGAGTCAGCCATGGCCTCAGGGTACAACCTCCGCAACGGCGTGTCCGGCATGACCAGGAGAGAGTTCCTCCACGCGGGGGCGGGGTCCCTTGCCGCGCTGGCCGCTGCGGGCCTTCCCGGGCTCACGCGGGCCGCGAGCGCCCCCGGGCCCAACATGGTGTTCATCCTCTCGGACGATCACCGGTGGGACCACCTGGGCTGCATGGGCCACCCCTTCGTGAAGACCCCCTCCATGGACAGGCTGGCCTCGCAGGGCGTCATCTTCGAGAACGCCTTCGTGGCCACCTCGCTGTGCAGCCCGAGCCGCGCATGCTTCCTCACCGGGCAGTACCCGCACACCCACGGCGTGAGGAACAACATCACGCCATGGAACGACCGGAACGTCACCTTCCTGGAGCTGCTGAAGAAGGCAGGCTACGACACCGCCTTCATCGGGAAGTGGCACATGCCGGGCAGCGGCCTGCCGAGGTTGCGCGGCGTGGACCGGTTCGTGTCGTTCACGGCCGAACGCGGCCAGGGCAGATACCTCGATTGCCCGCTCTACGTGGACGGTCGGTGGAGAGACTCCCGCAGGGAATACATCACCGAGGAGCTCACCGATTACGCCATCGAGTTCATCGACGCAAGGCGCGACCGCCCCTTCTGCCTGTACCTGGCGCACAAGGCCGTGCACCACCAGTGGACGGCGCCGGAGCCGTTCAAGGGCATGTACGACCGGATCAGCGACCTGAAGCTGCCGCCGGAGGCCGATCCGTGGGTGGGGCTGGTGGACAACAACATCACCTACGGCATGCTGGGCAGGCTCCCGGACCTCTACCGGCGCTACTGCGAGACCATCACCGCCCTGGACAGCGAGATGGGCAGGCTTCTGGAAGCCCTTGACAGTCGGGGGCTCGGCGAGAACACCATCGTGGTCTATGCAGGGGACAACGGCTTTCTCTGGGGAGAGCACCACCGCGTGGACAAGCGGTGGGCCTACGAGGAGTCCATCCGGATCCCCTTCATCGTGCGTTACCCTCGGCTGGTCAACAGACCAGGCACGCGGATCGGCGACATGGTGCTGAACGTGGATCTCGCGCCGACACTGCTGGATCTCGCCGGGAAGGCACCGCCCCGAACCATGGAGGGCCTGAGCTTCGCCCCGTTCCTGTCGTCCCGGCAGGTGTCCTGGCGGAGCGCCTGGCTCTACGAATGTTTCAAGGACTACCCGTACACCGTGCCGGACATCTTCGCCGTGAGGACCCGGACCCACAAGTACGTGGAGACCGACAGCCCCTGTCACCCCCCCGAGCTCTACGACATCGTGGACGACCCGAAGGAGCGGCGCAACCTCGTGGGCACTGAAGCCGGCGCGAACGCGCTCCCTGCGCTCAAGAGAGAGCTCGACCGCCTGAAGAAGGAGGCGGGTATCATCTGATGACCACCCAGGAGAACCAGCCATGTCGACCATCCTCCTGAAGAACGGTACCATCATCGACGGCACCGGCCGGCCCCGGTTCGCAGGCCACGTGCTCATCGAAGGTGACATCATACGGGAGATCGTCCCGGGAGGCGCCGGGACCCCGCCGGCTAGGACCGTGATCGACGTGCAGGGGCTTGCGATATGCCCGGGGTTCATCGACATGCACTCCCATGCGGACTGGGCCGTGTGCCTGGAGGAGAACCAGGACATGCTGGGGTGCCTCCTGGAGCAGGGTATCACGACCGTGGTTGCCGGCAACTGCGGGTTCTCGCCCGCACCCCTCAGGCGGGAGACCCTCGAGCGGTTCAGGCAGTTCATGCCCCTGATGGTGCACGCGCCTGGCTTCGGCTGGGAAGGCATGGGGGATTTCCTCAACCGGGTACAGGCCCTCGGCCCGTGCCTGAACGTGGCCCAGCTGGCAGGTCATGCCAGCATCCGCCTCGCCGCGGCATCGACCATGCGGGGGAGGATGAGCGACGAAGAGCTCGGGCACTGCCTCGACCTCCTGGCCCGATCCCTCGACGAGGGGGCCTGCGGACTGAGCCTCGGCCTCGGGTACGAACCGGGCATGTACTCGCCGCCGGACGAGCTCGAGGCGTTCTGCCGTGTAGCCGCCGCCAGGGGCAAACCCGTCACCGTGCACCTGAAGGCCCTCTCGGCCGTCTCTCCCACCTACCCCCCGACCACCCTGGAGCCTCACAACCTCCTGGCGCTCAGGGAAATGCTCGGGGTAGCCCGCGCCGCCTGGGTGAAGCTGCAGCTCTCGCACTTCATCTTCGTGGGCAGGAACAGCTTCTGGACTGCACACAAGGCCCTCCGCATGGTGGAGCTGGCCCGGCACGACGGCCTGGACGTCATGTTCGACGCCTTTCCCTACACCTGCGGCAACACCACCATCAGCGTGGTCATCCCCCACTGGTTCCTGAAGCGTGCGCCCGGGGCCTACCGGAATCCCCTCCTCAAGCTGCGGCTCAGGGCAGAGCTGGAGGCAGGGTTCCGTCTCTTGGGCTTCATGTACGAGGACTTCCAGGTCATGAACATAGATCTCGAGGGATACGATGACCTCCGGGGATTGCGCGTGACCGAGATCGCACGGAAGTGGAAGGTGAGCCCCTTCGATGCCCTGCTCAGGCTGTGCGAGCTCGGCACGTGGACCACCCTTGCGCTCTTTCACGCCTACAGCGGCGTGCCGGGGAGGGAAGGCGCCATCGATGCCGTGCTCTCACACGAGTTGTGCCTGTACGAGACCGATGCCCTCATCACGGGCCGGGGCTACCCCAACCCCGCAGCCGTGGGGGCCTTCCCCCGCATCTGCGGCCCCCTGGTGCGCGACCGGAGGCTCTTCACCCTGGAGCAGGCCGTCCATCGGTCCACCGGTGCCAGCGCTCAACGCTTCAGCATCTCGGACAGGGGCGTCGTCAGGACGGGTGCCGCGGCCGACCTGGTGGTCTTCGACCCGGAGACCCTGTCGGACACGCCCCCGGTCGACTCACGGCCCGCGGGCAGGCCGAAAGGAATACACCACGTCTTCATCAACGGGAGGCACGTGGTCAGGGCAGGCACGGTGTCAGGCGAGCAGCGCGCCGGCAGGGTGCTGCGACTTTAGGGCCGACACCATGGAAAGGACCGACAGAAGTCACCTCACGTGGTTCGGCCTGGCCCTCGCCGGCACGTGGGTGTTCGCCATGCTCCTGCCGGTCGGCCAATGGGCGTGCCTGGCGGGTGCAACCCTGATCGCCGGCGCCATCATGCTCGCCTTTGCCGGCCTCGGCCGGCTGGGCTATGCCTTCACGGGCCACATCGATCCCGTGGATGTGGCCTCGGGTGCCCTCGGCCTCCTGCTGGGCACGGTCCTCATCTACTTCTTCTCCCGCTGAGCCCCTTCTTCCCGCTTCCCCCGCAGTGCGGCATCACCGTGGCAGCGGCTCGTCCTTCCGGTGTACCAGGCCCTGGCCGTGGGCGACGAGGGTGCCATGCTGGTTCCTCACCAGGAACCGGTAGTTGCCGGTTCGCCTCGTCAGGTCCACCTCGCGGGCCTCGGCCGTGAGGGTGTCTCCGTCCTGGACCGCCCTGAGAAAATTCATCGTCACGGACAGGGCCATGGCTGACGTACCGTGGGAGTTGCTCGCCAGTTCGAAAGCGGCATCGATCACGGAGAACACGATCCCCCCGTGGGCCGTCCCGTGGAGGTTGAGGTGATCCGGTCTGACCACGAGCTCCACCACGGCGTACCCGCTCCCCACTTCCAGGACATTGAGACCGAGCATCCGGGCAAAGGGCTCCTGCCCGAACGCGTTCTTTATCCGCTCATGAACGATCTGTGTCATGGCCTGACTCCCCCTCGGCGACATCATCCCACATCACGCCTGCGACAAATGTGCCACAAAGAAGCCCTGCCCACAAGCCGTCATGGTATTCTTCCTCCCCGAGTGCTATGGTGACCGCACAAGGTTGATGGACCGGAATGAACAGCATGGAACCCATACCCGAGAATCTCGTCGAGCAGACCTGGCAGGAGGTCGCCGCCTATACTCCGGACCATGCCTCCGGGGAGATGAAGAGGATCGGAGAGGATCAGCCCGAGCTCCTTGCCTTCATGGTGGAATTCACCCAGGACCTCGAACCCCAGGCCATAGACCTCGGCATCTACCTGTTCTTCGTGGTCTACCGGATCTTCGAGAAGTGGCACGCCGGAAAGATCGGGCAGGTTTCCCCCGACGAGATCATCGCGTGCTACGAGGCGAACGCCGACCTCATGGAAAGTCTGGAGTCGGCGCATTACCGGTTCCTGGAACGGGCCGCCGAGGTCCAGCTCGCGAGCCAGCCCTACGTGATCAAGTATGTCGTCGACGCATTCTTCGAGGTCCCCGAGGACGATGAACTGGACCCCTTGAGCGACGAGGACATCGGGTATCTCTTCCTGCTGATCAAAACGGTCATCGACGTGCTGAACGGGAAGACCGACGTGTGACTGCTCTCCCTCAGGATGCCGATGCCGCCACGGGTCTGGGCGGAACAGGCCGGATCGCAACTCGAGGGGAGCCTGGTGGTAAGGCTCCCCGTGCCCTTCTGAAAACCACGCGCAGTCGATCAGCGGGGGAAGTTCAGGCCCCTGTTCATCATGCTCGTCTCCCACTGGCGCTGCTTCTCTCTCTTCTGCATGGCCATGTTCTTGCCCTGCCGGTCATGACGAGGACCATTGTCCTGATACCTCTCCGGCCTGCCGAAGTTCTGGTCGTGTGAATTCGGTCTTGTCATGCCCTGGTTGTATCGGTTCGTCCTGGCATGATTCTGCTGATACCCGTCCGGTCTGCTGAAACGCTGATCGTTGTGGTGAGCTCTCGGATAATCCTGGTGGTACCCGTCCGGCCTGTTCATGTGGTGCGGAAAGCCGCCGCCGTGGGCATCGTGCCTCCTCCAGTCACGCCTCGGGTGGTTGTGGTAAGAGCCGTATGCGTTTCCGTAAGGGGGTCCATAGCGGTCGACGATCACGGGGATCCCACAGGAACCGCCGCAGTAATCACTGATGGACAGGGTGAACCCGTTGATACCCGCGCTTCCCCCGGAGAATCCGAAGCTCCAGAAGGTCTCTGCGATGACAGGCGACGGAGCGACCACGACGCTCACGAAGAGTCCCAGAATCGCCAGGAACATTGTCATCTTCGGCGGCCCGACCATGGTTCGTCTCATCTCGGCATCTCCTTTCTCTACCGGTACAGACGATCGGGGAGGCGACGAAGTCTACATCAGTCTGGGGAATTTCACTCCTTCAGGAGCTTGTCCTTCAGGAGGCTCATCCCCTTTTCCAGCAGATTGCCCTCAGGCAGTTTCCCGTCAGGCGTCAGCTTGTCAATGAGCTGGGGCAACATACCGGCCAGAAGATTTGATGCCTCTTCCTTCGTTGAGCCTATCTTGTCGGCGATCTTCTTGATGCTGTCGCCGCTGATGACCTTCTGGAGCTGTTCACCGGAAATTGCCTTGTTATCGCCCGTGCCGATCCACGAGCTGATAACGTTTTCGAGCCCCTTTTCCTTGAAACTCTTCACCAGCCCTTCCAGCCCACCGAGCTGAGGGTTGTTGAGCATTCCCATGACGCTCTCGATGAGGTTGCTCTGGTCACCTTTGCCGCTGAACTTTCCTGCCAGACCACCCACGATTTGGTCGAATAATCCCATGGTAATCTCCTTTCCATGCATGCCATGAATGAGCACCCTGCAGGCGAACACTGACGAGGCACCCTTTCCTATACATAAGCTTCTGAAAACGGAAAGCAAGGAGCGTCAGCTGCAATATCCCGTCATTCCTGGATGTTTCAGCGTATGCCCTCGACCGTGCCGGGGTGCACCCCGGCTTCCCGCTCGAAGGTGTTCCCTCGGTAGGGATCACGGCCCCGAAGGACCTGCAGGAGGCTCATCAGGAGATACAGCGGCACGAACAGGACGCCCCAGCGCTCGTATTGCCTCACATGCGTGCGCTCGTGTGCACGATGGAGGTCGAGAAGGTCGTGGCTCGAGCCAAGGATGACGTGACCGAGGGTGATGGCGTAGAAACGCAGGGACCGGGGCAGACGATTAACCCACGCACCGATTCTCCCGCCCGCGACTTCAAGGGTCCCGTCCCGGAGATGGAGGGAGGCGCCGGACAGGATGGCCACAAGGGCCAGCAGCAGTCCCGCAAAGGAGTACGGCGACGCCCACGCATAGCGCACTATGCGGGCCGAGCGGCTCATCATCTTCACGTACACGCGTCGAGGCCCCGTGTTCCGCCCGGGTCTACAGGTTTCCTTCCTGGAAGGTGTTCCATCCGCTCAGATCGCCCGCTCTGAATCCTTTATAGAACCACTGCTTTCTTTGCTCAGACGTCCCATGGGTGAAGCTGTCCGGCACGACATAGCCCTGCATGCTCTTCTGAATGCGGTCGTCACCGACTGCGCTGGCGGCATTGATCGCCTCGTCGAGGTCCCCCTCATCGAGCAGGTTCATCCTTTTCGCGTGATGGGCCCACACCCCGGCCAGATAATCCGCCTGCAGTTCGAGACGGACGAGGTACTGGTTGAACTCCTTCTCGCTGAGCCTCGACCGGAGGGCCATCACCTTCTCCATGACGCCGAGGAGCGTCTGGACGTGGTGCCCCACTTCGTGGGCGATCACGTACGCCATGGCAAAGTCACCCGGAGCCTTGAATCGCTGCTGCAGCTCGTCATAGAAACTCAGGTCGATGTAGACCTTGTGGTCGCCCGGGCAATAGAAGGGGCCGGTGGCCGCACCGGAAAGCCCGCACGCGGACTGGACACTGCCGGAATAGAGCACCAGGGCCGGACACTGATACTCCAGTCCTTCCCTGCGGAGCAGTTCAGTCCATACATCTTCGGTCTCGGCGAGGACCACCGACACGAACTGGGCGAGCTCCTTCTCCTCGGCCGTCTCCTGATAGGGCGCCCCGGTCTGCGCAGTGCTCAACTGCGCATTTTCCAGGATGGGTGTCGGATCGCCGCCGAGAAAGTATATGGCGAGCGCGATGATGATCGTACCTATTCCACCCCCGACCACCCCCTTCGTGGTCCGACCCCGACGATCTTCGACATTCGAACTTTGCCTTCTTCCTTTCCAGCGCATGCTGTCTCCTTAGTTTCAAAACGCGCCCCGGTCAACCCCTCAAATCCCTGCCCACCGTCCCGGCATGGGCACGACCTCGGGTCGCGGATGACTCCGCATCACTTTCCCGGGACGTCCTGCTTGTGATGAACACCCCTGTTCTTCACGGGTTTTCCCCTCGTTCCGGTGCCGGACATCCCCTCATCGAGATCGAGGATCCTCCTGTCCTCGACGAGACCGGTCTGGCTGGCGCTCGGTTCCGTGGCTTCGTGCTCATGCGCATACTCCGGGAAATAGACCTCGAAGGAGGTCCCCTTCCCGGGCGCACTCCTGCACATGATGGCACCTCCATGGTTCTTCACGATGCCGTGTACGATCGACAGGCCGAGGCCCGTGCCATGACCTTTCCATCGGGTGGTGAAATAAGGGTCGAAGATCCGTGCCATGACGGCCGAGGACATGCCCGGCCCGGTGTCCTTCACGCTGAGCCTGATGTAATTCCCCGGTGCCACTTCAGGTTCGAGCTCAGCATCCTTGACACGTACACAACGAAGACCCACCTCGAGATCTCCCCCCGTCCTGTCCATGGCATGGACCGCGTTGGTGCAGAGATTCGTTATCACCTGGTGAAGCAGCGCCGGGTCTCCCGAGATCATGTACCCCTCCCCCAGGTCCTCGTGGACCTTGACATTCGAGGGCAGGGTCGTTCGGAGCACCTTGAGCGATTCCCTGAACGTAGAGGCCAGGTCAACGGTGCTGTATGCCTTTTCTCCATGCCGGCTGAAGGCAAGGATGTGATTCACCAGATCCTGTGCCCTGCGGGCCGCCTTGCCCACCTCTTCGAGATCGCTGCGAACCGCCTCCACGTCCTTCTCGCCCTGCGCCAGCCTCAGGATATCCTTCATCGACATCCGGGTGTATCCTATGATTGATGTCAGGATGTTGTTGAAATCGTGTGCAATGCCGCTCGCCAGGGTCCCGATGGACTCCATCTTGCCGGACTGGAATTCCACCCTTTTCCTCTCCTCCACCATCTGCTTGAGCACGGTGATATCCTTTATCACCGTGACCACACAGTCCTGCCCGTCGTAGTGAACCGGCCTTGCAGACAGGAGCGTATCGATGACGGTGCCGTTGCTCGTCCTGAATTGACGTTCCATGCTTTCGAACGGTTCATTGTTCCGGACGAGATGCATGCAAAGGTCAAGGGCATCGGCAGATACGGGCAGGTTCAGGTCAAAGGGGGTCTTCCCCTTCACTTCTTCGAGGGAATATCCCAGGATCTTGCTGAACGCATTGTTCACATAGAGATACTCGCAATCCGATACCCTCATGATGCTCACGGCATCCGGTACGCCCTGAAGGGTCACGCGGTATCTCTCCTCGCTCTCCTGTATGGCGGCGGCCATTTCCACCCGTTGTGTGATGTCCCTGGCAATCGTCGTCACCGCGTATACGCACCCGTTCCGCATGCAGGGCACGCCGCTCACCTCTCCGTAGAGCGTCCGACCGTCTCTGCTGATGAACTTGTAGACCGATGAGTAGACAGGTTCTCCGGAGAGAATGTGAAGCGCGTTGTGAAATGCACTGTCCATGGAGTCGGGATGCAGCACCCCGGCCTCCTGGAAGGTCTTGCCGATGAACTCTTCAGGCTTGTATCCAAGGACCCGCTCGACGTTCGGCGTGACGCTGAGCACCCTGAACTGGTTGTCGTAGGAGAACATGACATCGTTGGCAAGGGCAAAATGGATGCGGAATTTCTCTGTCATCTCGCGCAGGGCATCCTCCGCCCGTCTGCGCTCGAGTATTTCGGCCTTCAGCTCCTCGTTGGCCCGGACGAGGTCGGCCGTTCGGGCCTTCACCATGTCTTCGAGGCTGTCACGGTGTCTCTTCAGGTCCTCCTCGATCTTCTTGCGCTGGGTGATGTCACGGGTGATGCCCATGATGCCCTTGATCCGGCCTGCCTCATCGGAGAAGGGGTTCATGGTGATCTCCGCCCAGAACGTTGAACCGTCCTTGTGGATCATCTCAAAGTCGGTCGTGAGGGACCAGTCAGGTCCGTGAGGATGCCCGGTGACACCGAGAAGCCGCTCCTTCGCGAAGAGATCCCGTGCCTTCTGTGCCGATTCGGGGGTCAGCAGCTGCTCCAGGGAACGTGTCTTCGCCTCTTCGACGCTGTACCCCAGCAGGCGTCTGACCGAAGGGCTGATATACGTGTAGCCCAGGTCGAGGTCAAAGACCCACAGCACGTCAAGGGCGTTCTCCACCAGACTGCGGTAACGGGATTCACCCCCCCTGATGGCCTCTTCGATCCGTCTGCGTTCGGTCGCGGAGGTCCCCGGTTCGCCGTCGGCCACCCGACGTGCCCCGGCCATGTCGTCTTGAAGCCCTTTGCGTGTCTTGGACGCGTCTGTCATAAGGCATCCCCATATGAAGACTCAAAGGCACATACCCATTCGATACGCATGTTCCAAGCATAACATGTGCCACGGTAACCCCCCAAAATATCACAGGGCCCTCACGGGGCATTGTTGTTGATTTGCCACAGGACACCGGACAGGGAGCTGGCCGGACTCTTCGGGTCATGACAGACCCTCCGGGCGGAGATCATTCCGCCTGCAGGGCGGCGATGAACGTGTCGGCCTGGGCGATGGCCTTTTCCATGTCACGCACGAGCCTGTCGACATTCGTCTGCACGCTCACCACCTCGCTGCTCAGGCCGGCTATGGCACGTGCGTTCAGGTTGTGCTTCATGAACAGGACCTGGTCTCTCAAGGGGGCCAGCGCGGGTTCGAGTTTCGATTCGGCCGATTTCATGGCCGCGATGAGTTGCCCGTATTTCTGCTTCGTGGCATCGTACTTCTGCTGGCTCGACTTCCTGAGGGCGTCGCTCGTGTACTGCTGAATCTCCGCGCGCCACTCGCTGAAGAGGGCCTCCGAGACGTCCTCCACGGCCGCAATGCGGTTTCGGACGTCGGCCGCCCCGGCCTCGGTCTTCTGCAGGGTCCCGTTGAGCCTGTCGTACTCCGCCTCCAGGTCACCACCCTGGAACTTGACGACGCGCTTGAACTGATCCATGGCCGTCAGGAACTGCTGCTTCGCTTCACTCTGCGACTCGCGTGCCGCCTTGACACGGTTTACCATGATGTCTCTCTTGTGCACGCCGACCTTTTCCATGGCCCCGTAGTACATGGTGCTGCATCCCGCAAGACCGAATATGACCATGGTGAAAACGATTTCCCGCACTTTCATGTCCATCCCCTCAACGTTCAGTGTGATCGTGACCCATCAGCTTACACTTTCCCGCCACAAAAACAAGGTCGATTATCCGTGAGGCCGTGCACGGCGCCTCGGGGCGGCATGAGATGACCAGCCGGGCAGCGGCTGCATCCGCGTCTATGCGAGACAGACCTTGCCTGGAAAATGATCGGGATTATTCTAGTGTGCAGGAAGGAATCTCGCATTTCGTATATTTTCATACCTTGAAGGGAGGATCTCGATGACGAGAAGACTAGGCGCGGAGTTTTTCGGGACATTCTGGCTGGTGCTCGGCGGCTGCGGCAGTGCGGTCCTGGCTGCCGCCTTTCCGGAGGTAGGCATAGGACTGCTCGGGGTCGCCCTTGCCTTCGGCCTGACTGTTCTGACCATGGCCTTTGCCATCGGGCACATCTCGGGCTGCCATCTGAACCCTGCCGTCACCTTCGGGCTCGTTGCAGGCGGACGGTTTCCGGCAAAAGACCTCATCCCGTACGTCATAGCCCAGGTGATCGGAGGGATAGCTGCAGCCTTCGTCCTCTACGTCATCGCAAGCGGCGCCGCAGGCTTCGACGTGGCATCCGGCTTTGCCAGCAACGGGTACGGGGAACACTCCCCAGGCGGATACTCGCTCGTCTCCGCCCTGGTCTGCGAGATCGTCATGACCTTCATGTTCCTCTTTGTCATCATGGGGTCCACTGACGAGAAGGCACCTGAAGGATTCGCGCCGATCGCCATCGGCCTGTGCCTGACCCTCATCCATCTCATAAGCATTCCGGTCACGAACACATCGGTGAACCCGGCCCGGAGCACCGGGGTTGCCCTGTTCGCCGGCGGATGGGCGATCCAGCAGTTGTGGCTGTTCTGGGTCGCCCCCATAGTCGGCGGGGTTCTCGGGGGGATTGTCTACAGGATACTGGGAAGCTCGAAAGCATGAGGTCGAGACCATCGCCGGGCACGGGGAGCCACCAGGAGCTCGGCACAGGTGGTGGTGACCGGTCAGGTGCCGCCGGTCACCCTCACCGGTCACGGAACGGGGTACGGCATCATTGCTTCTTGATCAACGACACGAGGTACAACACCAGTACGGCCCCTGCCGTGGCTGTCACGAGAGAGCCAATGGTTCCTCCCGCCTTGATGCCGAGCAACCCGAAGGCGAACCCCCCGACCACCGCACCGACGATGCCTATCACTATGTTGCCCAGAAGGCCGAAACCGCCCCCTCGCATTATCTTCCCGGCCAACCAACCCGCCACGGCACCGATAACCAAGAACAGTAGTATACTCATGGTTTCACCTTTCCCGAGGTCGAAGTGCTGTGGGCATACCTCGACACGGCACTGGCATTTCCATCTTCGTCAGGATCGTTTTGAGGCTTCCGCCCCGGCTTACAAGGACAGGACGCTTATTCCGTTACGGCTTTCTCAACCTCCTCTGCGGCACCTTCCACTGCTTCTACCGTCTTCTCGGCCCCTTCACTCACGGCCTGACCGGCATCTTCCACAGCCTCCTTTGTCGCTTCCACACCTTCGCCTATCTTTGCCCCGACATCTTCTGCAGCGTCTGTGGTGGCTTCTATCGCTTCATCAGCCGTCTTCCCCATTTCCTCCATGGCGCCTTCCTTCTTCTGGCAGCTGGAGATTGCGAAAACAAAGACCAGGATGACGACCGCCGAAAGAATACCCCTGAGAAATGCTGCAAACGATTTGCCCATGGTTACCTCCCCTTCGATGAATGGTTTGTTCCTCTTAAAAAATTAACCCTTTGACAACCATAAAGCAATAGATGACACGTGCGTGCAAGGATAACATACCGTGTTTCATGATTATTTATGTCGGTTTTGTACTGCGAAACGAATGACGGGGCACTCCCGTGACCCGTACGCGACACCTGAAGCAAGTGGTGGTGCACCCTCAATCCAGGCTCTGAAGATACAGCCTCAGGTTCTCTTTCTTGTTTGACAACCCGAGCTTTTTCCTGACATTGGACCGGTGCGTGATGGTGGTGTTGTAAGAGACATGCAATAATTCTGCTATCTCCTTGGATGTCTTGCCTTCTCTGATAAGGGTTGCCACCTTCAGCTCACTCGGGGTGAGGCCCAGATGCTCGGAAGACACCTTTCTGATGAAGGGCGAGGATATGTCTTCGAGCCCGGACTTCACGATGGACAGGATCTTCCTCTGGTCATCTCCCAACCCGGAATCCTCGAGTCTCTTCAAGAACGGCACTATGGATACCTTGATATTCGAGGCGATATTCTCTCCCATGTGTATCTTGTCTTCTTCTCTGTGCTTGAGAAGAACCTTCAGGGCAGTGTTCACTTCGCTGACCTCCGCCTGTTCCCTCTTGAGCTGCCTTTCCCTTGCCCTCAAGGCGGCCTCTTTCTTTTTTCTCAACCTGTTCTCCAGCTCCAGTTCCTGGTACGCCCTGGTCACCTCGGCAGTGCGTTCCCTGACCATGTCGTCGAGATAATCCCTGTGCCTCCTGAGTTCCTCCTCCACCTGCCTGCGCTCGGTGATATCCATGATGTTGCCGTTGACCTTCACAACCCGATCGCCGTCGAACAAAGCTTCTGCCTTGGTTCGAACCCACATGGCACGGCCCTGGACATTGGTGAAGGGGAGCTCCATGTCGTAGGGTGTGCCCTGCTCACAGCAACGACGGAAGGCGTCCATGATGGCAGCGCGGGCCTCGGGGGCATAACATGCCTCGCTCTTCTCGATGTGCTCCGGCGACCCCGGGGCACATTCTCCCGGTACCATGCCGTGAATACGGTAGGTTTCCTTCGTCCATACCATGGTCTTGTTCTGTACGTCCCATTCCCAGCCGCCGACCTTGCTCAATGCCTGGGTGGCGATGAGGAGTTGCTCCCTCTCCCTGAGGGTCTCCTCGATGAGCCTGTGCTCGGTGATGTCGATGCCGATCCCCCCGACATACCGCCTTCGCATCGCATCCTGGAAGGGGAATTTCATGTTCCACCAGTAAGATGTGCTCCCATCGGGGTTGAGAGCCTGCTCGACCATCTCGGAGGGATGCCAGCTCTGCAGGATTAGCTGGTCATTCTTCCAGAACTGCTCTGCCACATCCTCAGGCCAGATCTCGAAATCGGTCTTTCCTCTCACATCCTCGAGCCTCACCCCGAACCTTCTCTCGTAGGGCTTGCTGAGGTAGACGATCCGTCCATGTTCATCCTTCATCCAGGAGATGAAGTGGCTGTTGTCCATGAATGCCTCGAACCGCCGCTCGCTCTCCTGCAACAACTCTTCGGCCCTGGTGACATCGCTGATGTCCTTGATGACCGAAACGATCGCCTCTGGCTTTCCATCGTCTTTCCTGATGAAAGAAGTAGAATAATATATCGGTTTTTCCCGGCCGTCCTTTGTCGAGATGGTTGTACGGGTGGGAGGGATGTCCTTGCCCTCGAGCGCGTCCCTGAGAACCCGCAGAACCCTGTCCAGGTCTCCGGCCGTGATGGTTTTTCTTGCCACCTCGACGCAGTCGGTCCCGACGATCTCCTCTCTGCTGAAGCCCGACATGACCTCGTACGCACGGTTGACGGCAATGACCGTTCCTGAACCATCGAGAAGGAAGAGCCCATCTCCCACGCAGTCGATGATCCTCTCCCAGCTGGTCATTGCTGCCATATGCCCTTGAATGCTTTGCATGAAAGCCCCCCTTCTCATCGACATGGGCAGTGATCTCTCCCGTGCCCACCACAAAATCAACTTATTTATTATGATATTTCATCACTATTAGCTACTTTTATTATCATAATCGACAGGGCGGCATGATCACTATATCTTTGGCGAAGTACCGTCTCTTTGAGAAAGAAAAGTCAGTACTTTCTTGCAAGTGGCATAGGCATCTCCGGTGCCTATGCCACGTTTTAATACGGATACAGACGACCGGCTGGAGTGAGACTGTATGAAGCAGACAAGAAATCCGGGCATCAGCGAGTTCATCCTGAAGCCCCTCACCATCAAAGACCTGCCTCAGGCATTCCAGGAAGTCATGTATGGGGGGGCGTGATGCAATCAAAGGCAGGGCACAGAGCAGACACCCGTCACACTTCATCCGGCGGCACGACCACCGAGCGAGAGGAAGGGATGTGATCTATGGACGATACTTCTAACTATCTGGATCTGAATCAGTATTGCCGTGAAGTGAGGCAGTACCGCCGGCTCAGCCATGAGGAGGAATACAAGCTCACGAGACAATACCAGGAGGGCAACGAGGCAGCCGGGCAGGAGATAGTGAAGACGAACCTCATGTTCGTCGTGAACGTGTGCCGGAGATATTTCTACAGCGGCCACAATTATCTCGATATCATCCAGGAAGGCAATCTCGGACTGATACAGGCATTGAAACGTTTCGACCCTGAACGGGGGGTGCGCTTCACCTCCTATGCTGTCTGGTGGATCAAGGCCTTCATCAAGAAATTCATGTACAAGAGCACAAAGGTGCACACGGGAACCTTGACGCATGCCAGAGAGCTCGTATCCCTTGACGAGCAACTCGGGAGCGACGATGCCACGAACAGCCGGCTGCTCGACTTCCTGACCGACGAGGACGACCCGGAGAAGCTGTTCCATGTCAGGCAGGTATCGGACAACATCTCGTCTCTGCTCGCAGAGAGTTTCAGGTTCCTCTCCAAGAGAGAAGTGTTCATCCTCAGGAAACGATTCTTTTCGGATCCGCCTTTGACCCTGAAACAGATCGCTGACCAGCTTGGCGTGAGCAGGGAACGCGTGAGGCAGATAGAGGCCAAATCCATAAAGAAGCTCAAGAAGATCCTGGAGGACCCCCCAGGAAGGCTTCTGGAGTACGAGACCGTTGATTCCCATCCATTTCCGCGAAACGGGCAGTCGGGGATCTTGGAAAAGGGATCCCATCAGAACTGACGGATGCCGGAACCGTTGTCTCCGCGCTGTCGCCCGGTTTCGGGTGACGCGTCGGAATCACGGTGATAACGAGGCCTCGATTCTCTCACCACTGAACGGGCAACGGAAGGTGGAACCACGGCCCTGTACGTGAACCTCTCCGGGTGCTTCATGCCTGCATGAGTGCCCGGATCTCCTCGCCGTCGATCTTTTCCTTCTGGAGCAGGATACCGGCGCCATTCTTGAGCACGTCCTTCCTCTCGTTGAGGATCTCGAGGGCCACCTTGTACTGGGCACTGATGATCTCCTTCACCTCGGCGTCGATGGCCTGGGCCGTGGCCTCGCTGTAGTCGCCCCGGGGCTGCTGTCCCAGGTCGAGGAACTGGTTACGCCGGTCGTGGGACAGGTAGACCTGACCCAGCACGCCGCTCATGCCGTACTCCTTGACCATGCTCTTGGCGATGTCCGTGGCCCGCGACAGGTCGTTGTGCGCCCCGGTGGAGACGTCGCTGAACACGAGCTCCTCGGCCGCCCTGCCGCCCAGGAGCGTGGCGATCTTGTTCATGAGCTCGGTCTTGCTCATGAGGAACCGGTCGTCGGTGGGCACCTGCATGGTGTAGCCCAGCGCCGCTATGCCTCGGGGAATGATGGAGATCTTGTGCACCGGGTCGGTTCCGGGCAGGCTCAGGGCGACGATGGCGTGGCCCATCTCGTGGTGGGCCACGATCTCGCGCTCGCGGGCGTTGATGAGACGGTTCTTCTTCTCGAGACCCGCGACGATGCGCTCCACCGCCTCTTCGAACTCGCTCATGCCCACGAGCTTCCTGCCCCTGCGCACTGCCAGGAGCGCCGCTTCGTTCACGAGGTTCGCCAGGTCCGCCCCAACCATGCCCGGGGTCATGGCTGCAAGACGCTCTACGTCGACATCGTCACCTGCCTTGATGCCCCGAAGGTGGACCCTGAGAATCTCCACGCGCCCGGTCCTGTCGGGCCGGTCCACCAGCACGTGGCGGTCGAACCTGCCCGGCCTCAGCAGGGCAGGGTCGAGGATCTCGGGACGGTTGGTGGCGGCCATGAGGATGACCCCCACCTTGGGATCGAAGCCGTCCATCTCGACGAGGAGCTGGTTCAGCGTCTGCTCGCGCTCCTCGTGGCCCCCGGTCATGCCTACGCCCCGGGCCTTGCCGAGAGCGTCGAGCTCGTCGATGAAGATGATGCAGGGCGCCTTGCCCTTTGCCTGGGTGAAGAGGTCTCGCACCCGTGCCGCGCCGAGCCCCACGAACATCTCCACGAAGTCGGAGCCGCTCATCGAGAAGAACGGCACCCCGCTCTCACCGGCAACGGCCTTGGCCAGCAGGGTCTTGCCCGTGCCCGGCGGCCCCACCAGGAGGATGCCCTTGGGGATCCTGCCCCCCAGCTCTCCGAACTTGTCCGGGTTCTTGAGGAAGTCGATGACCTCCACGAGCTCCTGCTTGGCCTCGTCCACGCCGGCCACGTCGGTGAAACGGACCTTGAGCTCGTTCTCCATGTAGATCTTGGCCTTGTTCTTGCCCAGGGACATGAACCCCGGCTGCTGTCCGGCCATGCGCTTCATGAGAAAATACCAGACACCGATGAAGATGAGGATGGGCAGCACCCATGACAGGAGGTCCCGGAAGAAGGTCGGCTCGACCTCTCCCTTGAAGGTTACCTTGTACTGGTCGAGCATCTGCGAGAGCTCGGGGTCCACGCGGACACTCTTGAAGTCCACCAGCTCACCCGCCTCATCCTTCATCTTGCCCTGTATCTGGTTTTCGCTGATGGCGATCTCGGTGACCTTTCCGTCCTTGAGGAGGTTGAGGAACTGGCTGTACGGGATGGTCTTCACCACGAACATGTGCGCAATGTAGTTCTGCACAAGGAGAACCACCCAGATGCCGATGAGCACGTACCAGATGGAAAACTTGTAGTGCTTTTCCAAAAAATCCTCCTCTGAGCCGGCGAGCATGAGCCTGTATCCATTGTATAGTGACCCTGCATGGAAATTCAAGGACATCCCGGTCATCAACGGGCACAATCCTTGTCTTTGAACCGTTCGGACCCTCCTGCGCCTCTAAGGGTGTATGGGAGGACGGTGGCAGGGGGAAGGAGAAGAGACTCATGTTCAGAAAGACGATGAAAGGACTGCTTGTCATGCTTGTGCTGAATCCGTTCACCGGCCTTGCGGCCGGCCAGAAACACGAGGTGGCAACCTTTGCGGGGGGCTGCTTCTGGTGCGTGGAGTCCGCCTTCGAGGGTGTGCCGGGCGTCATCAGCGTGGTGTCCGGGTACACGGGGGGCACCACTGAAGACCCGACCTATGAGGACGTCTCATCCGGGTCCACGGGTCATGCCGAGGCTGTCCAGGTGACCTACGACCCGAAGAGGGTGACCTATTCCCGGCTGCTCGACGTGTTCTGGCGGCAGATCGATCCCACCGATGGGGGGGGACAGTTCGTGGACCGCGGGTCCCAGTACCGCACCGGGATATTCTACCACACCGATGAGCAGAGACGCCTTGCGGAAGAGTCCAAGAAGAACCTGGAGAGGTCGGGGAAATATCACGGGCCGATCATCACGGAGATCACGAGGGCGGGGAAGTTCTACCCGGCCGAGGACTATCACCAGGACTATTTCAGGAAGAACTCCATACGGTACAAGTTCTACCGCCACAATTCGGGGCGGGACCAGTATCTGCGCAAGACCTGGGGGGACGAGGCCCCCGGCTCCATCAGACTGCCGACCTACACGGCGGAGAACTACAGGAAGCCGGGCAGGGAAACCCTGAGAAAGGCACTGTCGCCCCTGCAGTACGAGGTCACCCAGGAGGAGGGCACCGAGCCGCCATTCAGAAACGAGTACTGGGACAACCATCGTGAAGGCATCTATGTGGATGTCGTATCGGGAGAGCCCCTGTTCAGTTCCCGCGACAAGTTCGACTCCGGAACCGGCTGGCCGAGCTTCACCAGGCCGCTCGTACCCGGCAGCATCGTGGAAAGGAAGGACACGCGCCTCTTCATGACGCGAACCGAGGTGAGGAGCAGGCATGCGGATTCCCACCTCGGACACGTGTTCGCCGATGGCCCGGCGCCGACAGGGCTGCGGTACTGCATGAACTCGGCCTCCATGCGGTTCATCCCGAAGGAGGACCTTGAGAAGGAGGGCTACGGTAAGTTTCTGGGGCTGTTCGAGAAATGAGCCCTGCAGCGTGAAGGCAGGGCTCCATCTGGCCGGATGGCGTCCCCCATACGCGCTAGACGGCACCATCCTTCTTCTTGTTCTTCCTGTCCAGGTCCCGCAGCTCCTTGCGCAGGATCTTGCCCACCGCACTCTTCGGGAGCTCGGTCATGAACTCTATGTGACTGGGCACCTTGTAGGCAGCGAGCTTCTCCCTGCAGAAGGCCACCAGCTCTTCCTTGTCAATGGCCTCCCCGGGTTTGGGCACCACGAAGGCCTTGGGCGCCTCGCCCCGGTACGAGTCCGGGACGCCGATGGTGCAGGCCTCGAGCACCTTGGGGTGCGAGAAAAGGATCTCGTCGATCTCCTGGGGGAAGATGTTGTAGCCGGCAGCCACTATCATGTCCTTCTTGCGGTCCACGATGGTGAGGTAGCCGTCCTCGCCAAGGACACCGATGTCCCCGGTGAAGAGCCAGCCGTCCCTGAGAACCTTGTCGGTCTCCTCGGGCTTCTTGTAGTACCCTTTCATGACCTGCGGCCCCTTGAAGCAGATCTCGCCTGATTCTCCAACCTTCATCTCCACCGTGCCGGTCTCCACGTCCATGATCTTCAGGTCGGTGCTCGAAAACGGCACACCCACGGTACCCGGCTTGATGTCGCCCTTCCAGGGCGATGCGGTACCCATGGGCGACGTCTCGGTGAGGCCGTAGACATTGATGAGGTCGCCGCCGGTCAGGTTCTTCAGTTCGTTGATGGTCTCCACGGACAGCGGTGCGGCACCGGCTATGAAGCCCTTGATGAAGCGCAGGTCCATCTTCCGGAACTCCTCGTTGTTGAGCAGGCCGATGAAGATGGTCGGCACCCCGGGCATGAACTCGGGCCTGTACTTCTTCAGCAGCTCGATGATCACCGACGGCTCGGGTCTCGGTACCAGGACATCGGTCCACCCGCCCCAGACCGTGAAGTTCTGGATGCCCGTGAACCCGGCAGAGTGGAAGAACGGGAAGATGGCCATGATGCTCCCCTGGCCGTCAATGACGTCGTAGAACCAGGCCTTGAGCTGCTGCACGTTGCAGGACATGTTCGCGTGCGTGAGCATGACGCCCTTGCTCACCCCGGTGGTGCCGCCCGTGTAGATGAGCGTTCCCACGTCGTCCCAGGCCGCCTCGGGCGCCACGGGCGAGTCATCGTACCGCGCCATGAGGTCGGTGAACCGCAATACATCGCGGCCCGGCTCCACCTTGCGGTACATCTGCTTCTTCACGAGCGGGAAGAGCTGCTTCTTGGGAAAGGGGAGGTAGTCGTTGATGTGGCAGGTCACGATGTGCTCTATCTTCGTTTCAGGCTTGATCTTGATGGCCCTCGGCAGCAGGAGGTCGAGGGTTATGAGCACCTTCGCATCGGAGTCGTTCAGCTGGTAGGCGAGCTCGCGCTCGGTATACAGCGGGTTGTTCTGGGCTGCGACGGCGCCGATGCGCCAGGTGGCGTAGTTGGCGATGACCACCTGGGGTATGTTGGGCAGCAGCATGGCAACCGTATCGCCCTTCTTCACGCCGAGCCCCGTCAGCGCCCTGGCGAACACGTTCACCATGCGGTCCAGCTTCTCGTAGCTGATAAGCTTGCCCATGTAGTTGAGGCCCGCCTTGTCCGGGAAACGCTTTGCCGTCCGGGTCAGCACCTCGGGCATGGTGATGCGGTCAAAGGTGATCTCTTTCGGTACGGCCTTCGGATAGTTCTTGTGCCAGATCCTGTCAAAGCCCATAAAACCCCCCTCATGAACGTGGTAGAGAAAACCCGGACCCTTCCCGGGAGCGACAGCATGTCTTATAGTATTACAATAATAATCGAACCAGTGTCTATGTCAAATGGACAAAAAAATCGGGCGCCACGAGGCGCCCGTTGCGTGTGCCCATGTCCTCGGTTTCCCGGAGCCTGCCCCGGGACAGGTCATATCATGGGGCATTCCCCTCTTCCCGTCCGCATTCCAGGAACCTCTTCCAGTCGCTCCCCATGTCCTGAAACGGCCCTCCCCGCGCCAGGACGTCGAAGTCACCTTTCACGTGCGCCCGGGCACTGCTCCACTCGTAGTCTTCCGGCGCCGAGACAAGTCCGGCGCGGACAGGGTTCCTCTCGATATAGCGGGCCGTGGCCAGAAGGGCATCCCCGTCTACGACCCAGGAAGAAAACCTGCCCTGCCACAGGTGACCTTTCCATCCGTGCCGGGCGTTCACCATCCTCGTATACCGTCGGTGCACCTGCCCGAACGCTCGTGCCAGCCCGTCTCCCGAGCGTGGAACCGCCAGAAGATGGACATGGTTCGGCATGAGGCAGTAGCTCCATATCTCGATCCCGTACACATAGCACCAGCGGGCCGTCAGTTCCCGATATGCGAGAAAATCCCCCCTGGAGAAAAACACCCGCTGCCGCCTGTTCCCCCGCTGGGTGACGTGATGGGGGCGGCCGGGCACCACCACGCGAGCCGAACCGGCCATGGTTCCCCTGATGACCTCCTCATTTCATGTCACGAACGATCAACTTCATCCTCTATACCCCACATCGCCGCAGTACACCAGACACAGGTGGTCTGCATGCGACCGGGACACCAGACCTGGCCTCATTCATGTCCGCCAGGGGATATGTCGATACGGGGGTTATGCTTATAATTAAAATACGACGTGGCCCAGGGGGCGGCCTCCATGAGATACTACAAGCAGTTCCATAAACGGAGCTTCATTCCTGTCGTTTCGCTGCT
Source organism: Deltaproteobacteria bacterium (assembly GCA_017992605.1). GTDB lineage: Bacteria > Desulfobacterota > Desulfomonilia > UBA1062 > UBA1062 > MWEI01. The sequence continues at coordinate 83,466 of JAGOOG010000007.1, read as the reverse complement.
GGTCGGTTTTGCCTGCGTATTCCTCGCCGCATTCTCACGCACGGATATCGACGCACGGGCTATCTTCTTTTCATGCGGGATGGTGTTCATCGCCGGCGGGTGGGTCGTACGCAAGGGCCAGGCACATTTTCTCGACATCGACGATGAAAAGATCGTTCATCGCGGATTCAGGCAGTGGACGATCCTGAAATCCGATATCACCCGCGTCGAGCGCGGCAGAAAAGGCTGGCTCGACGACAACGAGCTCTTCCTCAAGATCTACGTCCACCGGAAATCCTATGTCGTGGACGATGGATTCATCCCGGACGAGGATCACGTGCAGGAACTGGCGAAGGCCATCGGTTCATGATCGCCTGAGCCCGCCGGTTCGTCCCCTCAGGTGCGGCATGAAGCAGGCACCGATGATTCCCGCTGCACCGCACATCGAAGAAAACCACTTGTCTTGGAGCACAATACATGTATGATCATCACATGTAATGCACCACTACAAGACATGGGAGGATTGCACAGAGACATTTCATTCACGTGAGAGGGGGGCTTTCGATGGACAGTTCTGTTCACGGCGGAATGAACACCCGGGATCATTCATTGGCTGAGAACCCTTACCTTATCCCCTTCAGGCGCTCCGACCTGAAGCGTTTCCCATTCTTCTCATCCATCATCGACCAGCATCAATTCATCAATGCCATCAACCTGAAGAACTTCGTGGACGGGCAGATGTTCGCCCACATGGCCTACCCGCATACCAGGGAGGAGTTTCTCTTCAAGGTGGTCCCCGGTCCATGCAGCCGCTCCGAGGTAACCTTCTCGCTCCCGGAAGGATCCGCACAGAGCTTCGAGGACTTCATCTGCAAGGGCATGGTGATCGACAACGGCAAATCGGTGATGATGATGCAGGCCGATCCCGTTCTCATCTCCCCCGAAACGCTCACCATGCGCCTGCGGAAGACAGGCGTCATTTACCATGCGCGCCGCAGCAGGAGGTACCTGTGCCGGGATGTCAATGCCCGGGTCTGTCACGGAGATTTTGAATACGCCGGGGCCCTCTACGAGTTCAACCCGGCAGGACTCCGCATCGAGCTGAAAGGCCTCGCGTGGATCCCTACGGAATCCGAGAGCGTTTCCGAACCGATCAAGGTCGACCTGACCCGGAACGGGCGCCCGGTCTTCTCCGGCATGGCGAAACTCATCCGCACCGAAAACCTTGGCAGGACCATCGTGCTGGCCCCCATGAACATTCCCCGGAAGCAATACAGCGAGAGGAAAAACCGGAACCCGCGGCTGAACCTCGTGCCGAGCCCCGAGGTAAAGTTCACCCATCCCCTGACCGGGAATGCCGTGTCCTACGACATCGTCGAGATAAACGCATCGGGCTTCTCCGTGATGGTGGAAACGGATTCCTCGCTCCTCATGCCGGGCATGATCATCGACGAGGCCTTCATCGAGTTCGCGGGAGGATTGAGACTGGGCTGCCCGGTCCAGGTGGTGCACGGGGAAAAGAAGAAGAAACACTCCACCCAGTACGGCTTCATGATCACGGACATCGACGTCCAGTCCTACAACAGGCTCTTCGGGGTCATATCCAGGGCCGACGATCCCTGCGCGCGCGTGTCCTACGACGTGGACATGGCGTCCCTGTGGAGCTTCTTTTTCGAGTCCGGCTTCATCTACCCGGAGACATACACGTCCATTGCCCAGTACAAGGACGACTTCAAGGAATCGTACAGAAAGCTCTACCACCAGTGCCCGGACATCTTCGCAAGCCTGACCTATCAGCGCAACGGCGTCATTTATGGTCACGTGTCCCTGATCAAGGCATACGAGAGGGCGTGGATGGTCAACCACCTGGCGGCCAAGGACATCGGGATGAAGATGACCGGATACCATGTCCTGGGCCAGATCCTGAACTACTTCGACAGCATAACCCGCATGCCGTCCATAGGCATGGATTACATACTCGTCCACTTTCCCCAGGAACAACGTTTTCCCAACGACTTCTTCAGCGGGGTGTACCGGGCACTGAACGACCCTTCACACCTGTCCATGGACGTGTTTGCGAGCCTGGGCGTAGATCTTTCCGGGCCGACCCCCGCCCTGCCCGGAGGCTGGACCATGAGGGAGAGCGCTCCCGGGGACATACGGGATCTCCATGCGGCATACCGGCAGATCTCCAGCGGCATCATGCTGGACGCCTTCTGCCTCGACACCCCCGGGACCAGGGGGCAGTCCATCGAGGTCACGTATGCAAGATACGGTTTTCACCGGGTGTGCAGGGTATACACGCTGATTCACGATGGCCTGCCCCAGGCATACCTCATCATGGACCGGACCGACAGGGGCATCAATCTCGCGGAGCTCATCAACGGCATCAAGGTCATCGTTCCCCGGGACAGCCGAGTGCCCTGGTATGTGCTCCATGCAGCCATCGGCACGTGCAGCGTGGAGTATGAAACCGGCCCGGTCCCCGTGCAGGTGTTTCCCTGCGATTACATGGACAGGGCAGGCATTCAGTACCGGAAGAGGCACGCCGTGTGGGTCCTGGACACCCGCTACCTCCACTCCAACATCGATGTCATGAAAACCATGGCCCGCTCGAACTCCACGTCTTATCTCAAGGGGGTGCTCAGCAGCTTCATCAGGAACCCCTGAGGGGCCAGGCGCCTCTTCCTGGAGGCGTTCCAAGGAGATGCCTGCACGTGCACGGGATATCCTTGCATTTTTCGTCATTATGGGTGATTCTACCGCAGCACGATTCGCAGGAAACAAACCATGCAGGGGGGTATCGTGGTACAGTATCAACTCGACAAGCCGGACAATCTCGTGGAGCTCTTCGAGAACAGCGTTAAGAAGTTTTCCGACAGGCCGTTCCTTGGCACCAAGAACAAGCAGGGCGCATATGAGTGGGTCACCTTCAGGGAGGTCGGCCGTCGCGTGGACAACCTGCGCGGTGGACTCGCGGGCATCGGCGTGAAGAGGGGCGACGCCGTGGGCATCATCTCCAACAACAGCACCGACTGGGCCGTGGGCCACTACGCCACCGTGGGCCTCGGTGCCTTCTACGTGCCCATGTACGAGGCGGAGCTGGTCCACGTATGGGAGTACATCATCAGGGACAGCGGGACAAAGGTCCTCTTCGTCTCCAAGCCGGAGATCCTGGACAAGATCAGAGACTTCCCGTCCCGTATTCCATCCCTCGAGAAGATCTACCTGATCCCCGGTCAGGGCGAGGGCACGATGTCGGAGCTGGAGAGGATCGGGGAGAAGAATCCCGTCACATCCATCTATCCGGACCCCGAGGACGTGGCGGTCCTCGTCTATACCTCGGGCACCACGGGTGATCCCAAGGGCGTCCTCCTCATGCACATGAACTGGACGAGCAACCACCATGCCCGGGCAAAGGCCTATCCCGAGTTCAACGAGAACGACCGTTCCCTGTCCCTGCTGCCCTGGGCCCACTGCTTCGGCCTGGGAGAGCTCCATACCTTCACGGCCCTGGGGGGGTCCTCGGGCTTCATGGAGAGCACGAACACCGTGGTGCAGGACATGGCCGCCATCAGGCCGACCTTCCTCATCGCCGTGCCCCGCATCTTCAACAAGGTCTACGACACCATCGTCACCAAGGTGAACGATGCCGGCGGTTTCAAGAAGAAACTCTTCGACATGGGGGTCGAGGCGGCCAAGCAGCGGCGTCTCCTGGCAGAGCAGGGCAGATCGAGCTTCCTCGTGGACCTCAAGTTCAAGCTCGTGGACAAGATCGTGTTCCAGAAGATCCGTGACCTCTTCGGGGGCAGGCTCCGCGGGTCCATGACAGGCAGCGCCGCCATGAACCCCGACATCTCCAGGTTCTTCTACGATATCGGCATCCCGCTCTACGATGCCTACGGCATGACCGAGACCACACCCGGCATCACCATGAACTGCCCGTCGAAGTTCAGGATCGGGAGCGTGGGCCCGGTCATGGACAAGGTCAGGGTGGTCATCGACCAGTCCGTGGTGGAGCCCGGGGCGAAAGACGGGGAGATCATCTGCTACGGCCCCAACGTCATGAAGGGCTACCACCACAAGCCCGAGGCAACCAGTGAGATCATGACCCAAGACGGCGGCATCAGGACCGGCGACCGGGGCCGTTTCGACGAGGACGGGTTCCTCTGGATCACGGGAAGGATCAAGGAGCAGTTCAAGCTGGAGAACGGCAAGTATGTCTTCCCGGCGGCGCTGGAAGAGGATATCTGTCTGAACCACTTCGTGCAGAACGCCCTGGTCTACGGCGCCAACCGACCGTATACCGTCTGCATGATCATTCCCGACGCGGTTGCCCTGAAGGCATATGCACAGCGGAACAACCTCTCCGGTGATGTCAGGGAACTCGTCGAGCGGGAAGACGTCAGGAAGATGATCACGCAAGAGATCCTCGCCGCCTTGAAGACCAAGTACGGCAGCTACGAGATACCCAAGAAGTTCCTGTTCGTCACGGAGCCCTTCACGCTGGAAAACGGGATGCTCACCCAGACCATGAAACTCAAGCGCAGGGTCATCACCGAAAAGTTCAGCGACATGATCGAGGCCCTGTACAGGGAAGAGGCGTGAGCAACCAGGGAGGGACGCTTCCCTTTTCAGGAGTGCCCTGCAGCTTCTGGTGCTGGAAGTGTCCCCTTTCCGTGTCATGATCATATCAAATCCACCGATATTATTCTCTCTATGACATTTTGAATCCTTGTGGATTGAAAATCATCCAACAGTAATGATACCCATTCATCAAACATCTGTGAGGTGATCACTATGGCTACCCGGGGAAGAAAACCCTTGACCATACGGAACGGCGACAACAAGACCACGCTCATCAAAAGGAACTATTACATCGAAGAGCGCCATGCAAAGGCCCTGACCGTTCTGTCAGCCCTTACCGGCAAGGAACTCTCGCTGCTCGTGAACGAGGCGATCGGGGTACTCATCAAGAAATATCAACCCAAAACCGACATCAACCTCCTCGATCTGAAATCCATCGACAAGAAGGAATAGTACCGGAGGCATTCAGGGCTGCAGCAGCATACATGGACCGTCTCCCGTTCACCGGAGAATCCTTTCTGCGTGTCGTACCATCACAGCGAGCCGTACAGGGGTTTTTCTCGAGTCACACAGGTAACGATGGGAGACGAAAACCCTGTCCTCTCCTCGGCCACGAATTGCTGCCGGGATGCCTGGTCCAGTGCAGTGGAAAAAGACGGTTGGCGAAACCATTCGTTGAAGGTATAGAATGAGCCGATACATGCAAGAAAGACATTAAACCTGCAAAGGAGAGTACCTGATGTTCAACGTCACGGAAAAGGCGTCCGAAATGGTCGGAGAGTTCTTCAAGAACAGGGAGAAGGTGGAGCCCCTGCGCATCTTCATCTCAGGCATAGGCTGAGGCGGTCCCCAGCTGGGGATGGCTCTGGACGAGTCAAACGAGAACGACGAGGTGTTCGAGAACAACGGGTTCACGTTCGTCGTCGAGAAGAAACTCCTCGACGAGGCGAAGCCCATCACTGTGGATTATGTCATCACGCCACGGGGTGAGGGGTTCGTCATCAACACGGGCATGAAGAAATCCACAGACTGCGGCGGCTGTACCAGCTGCTGAGCCGTAAAAAATCATCAGGCCCCCGGGAGTTCCGGCTTCCGGGGGCCTTTCCCTGCCCGCGTCATCCATCCCTCGATTTCCCATAGAACGGTCGATGCCCCTGACGCCCACGAGAAGGTCCTCCTGCAGGAGCTCAACGACCTCATCGCAGACCGGACGGTCAAGCGGATAGCGGATTGATCCTTGACGAGCCGGAATGATCCGGCCACTTGCAGGCCTTGCTTCCGGTCGTCCAGGTACCTATAGAAGGCATAAAACCAGAGCGCGGCATTGTGGGCAGCATGCATGACCTTCCCCTGAGACGGCGCACAAGGTCGTCAACGGAGGAACGTCATGAAACAAACCAAGGTGTGGTTCGTCCTATCCCTCGTCTTGTCGGCCCTTCTCTCCCCTGAGGTCTCCAGGGCTGACCTGTGCAGCCAGGCCGTACCCTACGAACACGACGGCACCAGGCTCGTCGGCTACCTGGCCTATGACGACGCAGTCAAAGATCCCCGACCGGCGGTTCTGGTCGTACACGAATGGTGGGGGCTCAACGACTACACCAAGAAACGGACCAGGCAGCTGGCCGAGCTGGGATATGTGGCATTTGCCGCCGATATCTATGGCGAGGGCCTCGTGGCGAAGGACCGCACGGAAGCGGGATCCATGGCCGGGAAATTCAGGGGAGGAGACCGGGCCCTCCTGCGGGGCAGGGTCAACGCCGGACTCCAGGCGCTCCTGAGCAACCCCCTCGTGGACAAGAGACACGTGGCGGCCATCGGGTACTGCTTCGGCGGCACCACGGTGCTCGAACTGGCGCGCAGCGGTGCCGACATCGCCGGTGTGGTCAGCTTCCACGGCGGACTCGACACGCCGAAACCGGCCACTGCAGGGAACCTCAAGGCAAAGGTCCTGGTGCTGCACGGCGCCGACGACCCGAGTGTCCCGCCCGCCCAGGTAAGCGCCTTCCAGGAAGAGATGCGCAGCGCCGGGGCTGACTGGCAGCTCGTCATGTACGGCGGGGCGGTCCACAGCTTCACCAACCCGGACTCCGGCTCTGAGCCGTCGCGTGGTGCGGCCTATGACGAGAAGGCCGACAGGCGCTCCTGGGAACACATGAAGGTCTTCTTTGCCGAGATTCTGGGAAGCCGATGATCAGGAACGTGCCTTCTCCCGGCGATATTCATGAAAAATGAACCTGTCGCCGTTCTTTTCCTGTGATAGTATGTGCGCACCGGACCCGCATGGTACCCGTGCACTACCGCACCCGGGAGAACGATGCCGGGGGGACACGTACTCGATACGCACACCTTCGTGGCATATCCGGTTCGTGTCGAAGCATCCAGGAACGGCCCGGAAAACGGGGTCCGTATACCGTTATCGGTGATACGTGTGACGGCCAACCCTTGAAAATACCGGGCGGCGGCAGAAAACCACGAACGGAGGAGCGATGAAGGAAAAGGCTTTTCAGGAGTGTTACCCCGAGGACCTGAGCCACTGCTACGGGTGCGGAAGGCTCAACGAACACGGCCACCACATCAGGAGCTACTGGGAGGGGGACGAGAGTGTGGCCCGGCTCACCCCGGAGCCCTTCCACATGGCGATGCCCGGTTTCGTCTTCGGCGGACTCATCGCATCGCTCGTCGACTGCCACTCCACAGGCACCGCTGCGGCGGCTGCCTACCGGAGGGAAGGTCGAGCCATGGACAGCGAGCCCGCCCTCAGGTTCGTGACCGCGTCGCTGCACGTGGATTACCTCCAGCCAACACCCCTCGGCGTGGAGCTCACCATCCGCGGGAGGGTGGAGGAGATTTCGGAGCGCAAGGTCGTGGTGACCAGCACGGTCTATGCGAAGGGAGCCGCGTGCGCAACGGGCAGGGTCGTCGCCGTGAGGATGCCCGCGACCATGGGGAGACGTCACTAGGCTCGGTTGGGAAGAGGGCAGTACAGTGGATCACCTGTACTGCCCCCCTGGTCTCGAGATACAGGTTACTTATCCTTGAACTTGGGCTCACGCTTCTTGGCGAAGGCGTCCACTCCCTCCTTCTTGTCCTGGCTCGCATAGCAGATGCCGAACTGCTCGCGCTCGTACTTCATGGCCGCATGGAGGTCCATGGCGATACCCTCGTGAACGGCCCTCAACGCTGCCTGGACCGCGATCCTGCTCTTGGAGGCAATGGTAGCCGCGAGCTTCATCGCCTCCTCCACCACGGTCCCCTTGGGCACTGCCCTGTTTACCAGGCCGTATTGCTCGGCCTGCTTCCCGTTGATGAAATTGCCGGAAAGGATCAGTTCCAGCGCCCTTCCCGTGCCGATGAGCCGCGGGGTCCGCTGCGTCCCACCGTATCCCGGTATGATGCCCAGCTTGATCTCCGGCAGGCCGAGCGTCGCGGCCTCGTCTGCAAGGCGTATGTGGCAGGCCAGCGCCATCTCCATGCCGCCCCCGAGGCAGAACCCGTTGACGGCTGCGATGATGGGTTTGTCCGCATGCATGATCAGGTCGGTGATCTCCTGGCCGGGAATCAGGAAGTCCGCCCCCTCCTGGGCGGTCTCGAAATCGTTGAGCTCGCTGATATCCGCCCCGGCGATGAATGCCTTGCCCGCCCCGGTGAACACGACGACCCTCACGTCCCTGTCGGCCAGCGCCTTGGTCAGGGTGTCGCGGATATCGGCCAGAACGGGCCTGCTGAGTGCATTCATGGGTGGGTTGTTGATCTCCATGAGGGCGACCCCCAACTCGTTGGCGGAGTAGGAACACAACTTGCCTTCATTGACTTTCTTCATACCGTCTCCTTTCTATCGAATATACCCTGGTGAAGTGCATCGCTGCCATGTCGGCATTGCCCTTGCCGTCCCATGGTCTGTCTCCCGCGACCCCATGAGACCAGTCCCGATTCTTCGTGATCGTCATATCATACCATCGACTCGGCCCCATTGGAATGATGATACGAGATTCAGGGTCGCGGAGAAAGAGTTCCCCTTTGGTCCCCGAGGGTATCATCCGGATATCCAGGACCTTCACCGTGCCGTCGAGTGCCTTCCCCGCCCGTTTCAGGTGCTCGTCATCGACACGTATGCACACACCGCAGTCCGGGCTGATATGCTTGGGTTCGGGCACGATCTTGTGGGGGATCCCCTGCGCCTTGAGGGTCTTCTCGGCCGGCAGGGCGGCGCCGTGCCGGATTCTCCTTCACGTGACTGTATCTGAGCACTAGCGCACCAGGGGCGGGGTGTCACATGCAGAAAGGGCATGGATATCGGGTATCCATGCCCTTTCTGCATGTTCCGGCTCTCTCCTAGACCAGGCCGACGAGCCTGGCGAAGTTGCCGCCCAGCAGTTTGGCCTGGAGTTCCCTGTCGGGGAACAGCCGTTCGATGCGCCGCTTGATGAAGCCGTAGTCATACCTGCCGTCGGGCCCATGGAAACCGTACGGACCGTCCGTGCCGAAGAACAGCCTGTCAGGACCCATGTATGCCACAGCCTCCCGTGTCGCGCGTTCGCTCGTGTAGCTCGTCTGGGAGAGATCGAGATACACGTTCGAGCGGCCCCTGATTCTTGCCCACGTATCCCCGTACTCCGGGAATCCAGCGTGGGCCAGGATGAGGCTGAGGTTGGGCACGTGAGCAAGGAGGGCTTCGTAGTCACCCTCCTCGCCGAAACCCACATGGAGAAGAAGCGGTTTCCCCGTCGCCGCCAGGCGCATCGCGACAGGTGCGAGCTCCACCGGCCTGAAATGATGCCAGAAGGGATGCGCCTTCACCCCGATGAACCCGGGGCTGTCCCTGTAGCGTTCGAACTCGGCCACCGGGTCCTTCCTGCCCCGAGGATTGACGAAAACCCACCCGAGGAAGCGGTCCGGGTGCCTCTTCACCGCATCGAACACCTTCCGGTTGTCCGGGTCGGGTTCGACGAAGTACGGTTTGCCCAGGATCTTGACCTCTCCCCTGTCCGTGAAATTCGATACGAACACCTTGGCCAGGGGCCTGGTTATGCTGTTCTCGATGAGGGCCTGCATAATCGAGATGAGAAACCTGGGAGGCTCGTGGAAGGGCGCCACCATGCTCCCCATGAGGGCGTTCTTCTCCACCCCGCTCGCATCCATCTCCCTGAGCAGTGCATCCTCTGAAAAAACCTTTTCCTCGAGGTGATAATGACAGTCGATGATCATGAACCCTCCTTATATGCATGGACTATGACCGCTCCTCGGCGGTCGTGAAGGAATCATACGTTACACTCATACCACGGAAAGGATATCACAAGGAACCAGGGGAGGCGTGGTCTTTTTCAGCAGAACTGTCTCATGAGTATCTGGGTGGAGAGCACTCCGATCAGCGCGCTGGTGTCCCTGAACCCGGCACGCTTGAGGCGGGAGCACTTGGCGATCAGCGCCTCCACCCTGTCCGGATCGAAGACGCCCCCGGCCGCAATGGCTTCACGGTCGAGGTAAGGTGCCACCTCCGCTCTCAGGGAGCCGCGATGGAAGAACGACTCCGTGCTGGGTGCACCATAGGGCTGCTTGACCCGGGAAAAGATCTCGCCGGGCAGCTCCTTCCTGAATGCCTTTTTGAGGACATACTTCTCCCTGAGACCCCTGAGCTTGAGCTGTGGGCTCAGCCGTGATGCGAACTCGGCCACGCGGTGGCTCAGGAACGGGTAGCGGCCTTCCACGCCGTGGGCCATGGTCATGCGCTCTCCCTGGGACGAGAGGAGATACCCGGCCAGCAGGAGCTTGATCTCGAGGTACTGGGCCTGGTTGAGGGGGTGCCAGGTCGCATAGGCCTCGGGCATCAGCCTGCCGAGGTCCTCCACAGGATCGTACGCCCCCACGGAGCCTCGGAATTCCTCGGTGAAATACTGCCTGACGGCCGATGTGCTGCGCCAGGTGGGAAGGTGGGAATAGCCGAAGTGGCCCGTGTCGAGGAGATCTTCCCGGTAGAACGACATGAGGAGGCGACCCGATCGCCTCATCTGCACCGGCGAGTAGGGGTAGAGGGCATAGAGCAGGAGGGGCCTCATGGCGGATTCCGGGTATCTGGCCCAGAACCGCCTGATGAGCGCCTCCTTGAAGATGTCGTACCCGCCGAAGAGCTCATCGGCGCCTTCTCCGGTGAGCACCACCTTGATGCCGTTCTCCCGCGTGAGCCGGGAGAGCAGAAACATGGGCGCAGGCGCGGTCCTCAATACCGGCGTCTCGGCATGCCAGACCACCTGCTCGAAGACGCCGCAGATATCGTTATAGCTGACCCTGCGCACATGATGGTGGGTCCCCAGGCTCCTGCCCATGGCCTCCTGGAAGAGCGACTCGTCGAAGGCCGGGTCGGCGAAGCTCACGGAAAAGGTCTCCATGCCCGGTACGTATGTCTTCACGAGCACGGATATGACGCTGGAGTCGAGCCCGCCGCTCAGGTAGGCTCCCACCGGGACATCGGAACGGAGCCGCAGAGAGGCCGCCTCGTCGAGAATCTCGTGGAGGCCTTTCATGGCCTGGGCTTCTTCCTGGATGTCATGGGCTCCCCGGGGCGGGAACGAGACGTCCCAGTAGAGGAACGGCCTCCTTCTCCCTTCCTCGAAAACCATGCACTGGCCCGGCCTGAGCTGCCAGATGCCCTCGAAGACGGTCCTGGGAGCCACAGCCGACCAGAAGGTGAAGACCTGCGCCATCCCCTCGGGGGACAGCCTGAGCCTGCCAAGGACGGGCAGCATGGCCTTGATCTCGGACGCGAAGACGAGGGCATCGCCGTGGGTGGCATAGTACAGGGGGGCTATCCCGAAGCGGTCCCGCGCCAGGACGAGCCGTCGACGGACCGTATCCCACAGGGCGAAGGCGAACTGGCCCTCCATGTGCGCGAACATCTCGATCCCGTACCGCTCGTAGAGGTGCAGGATCACCTCGATATCGCAGCTGGTCCTGAAGCGGTGTCCCTGCCCTGCGAGCTCGACCATGAGTTCACGGTAGTTGAATATCTCCCCGTTGGCGCAGACATGGATCGTGCGGTCCTCGTTGCTCATGGGCTGGCTTCCTGACGCAAGGTCTATGATGGAGAGCCTCCTGTGGCCTATGAACACGGAACCGTCCTGGAACAGGCCCTGCCCGTCTGGTCCCCGGTGCACCATGCTGGACAGCATCCTCCTGACGGCCTGCTCGCTCACGCCCGATGCCTGTCCCGGATGATAGACCCCGATGATCCCGCACATGGGTCCATGTTTGCCAGATCGGTGCCAAGGTCATGCACCACGGCTGCGGCAGGCTCCCGGACTCCGTTCCATGACCCTGTCGGCACGGGGTTCTTCAGGACTTCTGACCGGCAGCGCCGGGGCACGAGCAGTTATGCATGTATCACCGGGCACCCTTGTCCAGTCGAATCATTCTTGTATCAACACGTCTTGGAATGCACGTTTTTGTTTCATCGCGCCCCATCTCCTCCCATGGCAGGGATCACCGGAACACCGCATCGAGACGGGGCGCTGCCGGCATGAGGACCCGCACCAGGTGCCCGCACCTTGTGGCACCGTGAGACAGCCCGTACCGGCGAGAGCGGCAGGGACGCGATCTGACGGCTACGCTTCCATCTTCAGCAGCCCTGCGGCGTTCTCATAGAGGATCTTCCTTTCCAGGGCCCTGTCACCCCGGCAGGCGATCTTCACGGTCTTGACCGGCGTCTTCCTGCCCCCCCAGGGCCAGTCGGAACCGTACATGACACGGCCCGGCCCGAAACTGTTCAGGAGATCCCTGATCTTTTCCGGCGACTGGAAGGAGATGTCCACCGACACGTTGGGAAAGCCACGGAGCATGGAAATCACCTCTCCGACCTGGTATATGCCCGCGTGACCGGCGATGAAGCTCACCCTCGGGAAGGCCTTCACGAGGTCCCTGCAGTAGTGGATCTCCGAGAAGGAAGGGTTTTCCTTGTGTCTCTCTCCCTCGAGGTAGTACGAGCTGTATCCGCAATGAAAGAGCACGGGCAGGCCGTGGGGGGCAAAGGCCTCCACCGCGGCGAAGGTCTCCCTGCTGGTCAGCGGGACGTTCTGGATGGCGGCGTGGAGCTTGAGCCCCCGCGCACCTGCCGCCACGTGAGCGGAAAGCTCCGACGCGACGTCGTAGGCCCGGGTATAGTCCACGCTGGTGAAGGGGATGATGCCCGGGTCCTTTTGAGCTGCGCGCCGCAGGTCCTCGAAGGTCAGGTAGGGTGCGATGGGCATGCATGCACTGTAGGTGACCCCGGCCTCGTCCATGGACTTCCGGCAGTTTTCCCGGGTGGCGGTGAAATTCCTGGCCCGTTCCGCCCTGGTCACCCATCTTCCCATGAGCCGGTACAGGGTATCCCCGCCGCCGAAGTCCCGGTGCAGGAGAACCTCGGAAATGGATATGGGATCGAAGATCCGGGCCTTCCTCACCCCTTTCTTCTCTATGAGAGAACCACCTCCCGGGTAGAGGATGTCTCCCAGATGGGTGTGAACATCGATGACGGGTTCCATGCATACCTCCAAAGGACCCAGCCGGCCATTCCATACAGTCACGAGACCACTGTCTACCATGTACCAACTGTCCCGACCCCTGTCAATTCTCGACCGTCTGTCAGAGGGCAATATACTTTACACGGCAGGAATCCTCCGGTATCGAAGGCATATGGATCCGCCAGGCTGGAACGACCAGATACGAACCATGTTCGGGAACATCGCCCACCGGTATGATTTCATGAACACCCTCATGAGCTTCGGCATGGACCGGCTCTGGCGGAAACGCGTGGTTGCACTTGCCGACCTGCCTGAAGACGGGGTCATGCTCGATGCGGGGGCGGGAACCGGCAGGATCTCCCTCGAAGCATCCCGCACATACCCTCACGCCCGCATCGTCGCCATTGATCTCACCGGCGGGATGATGAAGGTCGGCGTGAAGACATGCCCTCCCCGGGTGAAGTGGGCCTGTGCCGATGTGCTGGCCCTGCCGTTCGAGGATGCCGTGTTCGACGCCGTGGCTTCAGGATTCCTTGTCCGCAACGTACCCGACATCCGGGGGGCCTTCGAGGAGCAGTGCCGTGTCGTCAGACCCGGGGGAAAGGTCATCTGCCTCGATGCCGGTCCTCCTCCCGAGAATGTCCTGAACCCCCTCGTGAAGGCCCACCTGAACTGGGTCATACCCCGTCTCGGGGCACTCATCACGGGGGACGAAGCCGCGTACCGATACCTCCCTGCTTCCACCCAGGCATTCAAGACGGCCCGCCAGATCGCGTCCCTGATGAGCGCCGTGGGATTCGTGGAGGTGGCGTTCGAACGGCACATGTTCGGCGCAATAAATATCGTATGCGGGAAGAGACCCCGATGGTGATACCCACCACCGGCGGTCAATTGATAATGACTGTGTTTTGTGTATGCTACACGATTTAAAGGAGGCTTTTCCTTACACACGGGTGGAGGGAACCGATGCCTGCGAATCTGCCGCCGACATATCTCGAGGCCGAACGGCGCTACCGGGAGGCCAGGACCACCGAGGAGAAGATCGAGGCCCTCGAGGAGATGTTTGCGATCATCCCCAAGCACAAGGGCACGGACAAGATGCAAGCCGACATCAAGCGCCGCATAAGCAGACACAAGGAAGAGGCACAGAAGAAGAAGGGCGCGGCCAAACAGAAGAGCGCGTTCTCCATCGAGAAGGAGGGGGCGTCCCAGGTCATTGTCATCGGTCCGCCGAACGCGGGGAAGTCCTCCCTGATAACCGCCCTTACCAACGCGGAACCCGAGATCGCGCCGTTTCCCCACACGACCCATAAACCGACGCCGGGCATGGCGCCATACGAGAACATCCAGTTCCAGCTCGTCGACACCCCGCCCATCACGGCCGACTACGTCGACCCTCTCATGATGGACCTGGTGCGCAGGGTCGACATCGTGGTGATCCTGCTGGACATAACCACCGACCCCATCGGCCAGTACGAGGAGATCATGAGGATCCTGGAGGAATATCGGATATTCCCCGAAGGGACCGAGGTCCCCGAGAACATCAGAAGACCGGTGTTCATGAAGAAGATCTCCGTCGTGGTGAACAAGGTGGACGGACCCGGCAGAGAGGAGGACTTCCAGGCCTTCCTTGAGCTCGCCGAGCTGAAGGTTCCGGCACTGCCCGTATCCATCCTGAACGGCACCAACCTGGATGTCTTCCTCCGAATCATCTACGACATGTCAGGCATCATCAGGGTCTATTCCAAGAATCCGGGCAGGGAACCGGACATGGACGAGCCCTTTGTCATCCCCCGGGACTCGACCCTCGAGGACCTGGCAGGAAGAATCCACAAGGACTTCCTGACCAAGCTCAAGTATGCCCGCATATGGGGCAGGACCGTACACGACGGGATGATGGTGCAGCGCGACTATGTGATGCAGGACGGTGACATCGTGGAGATACACCTCTAGACAAGTCCTGTCCCCTGCGCGTCCGACGTCCTTCCGTAGTTTTCCCTTGCCTTTTCCCTTGAAGTCCTCTATGAGTCTCGCGCACACTTCAGATGAGACCATGTACGCGAGGTTGGTACCATGATGAGCTTGTTCATTACCGGATTCATACTCATAGGGCTGTCCGTCTTCATCAGAAAGATGACCGCCCTGGATTGAGGCCTTGCAGGATAAGGCCTGTGCGATAGTCTTTGACAGCAGCCTCCCCTTCCATTACATAGAATTCCCAGGATCCTCTTGCGGAAGTTCTTCTCGAGGAGGTGAGCTATGCCTTTTACCCTTCCCCCGTACCGGCACCCTGACTTCAGCACACGGGAATTCACCGTCGCACCACCTGCACGTTTCGACCGGGCGGTCAAGGACGGGGTGGCGCCTGGAGACTACCACGCGACATCCATCTTTCCGGAGTATTTCCACCTGAGCAGCGCTCAGTGGGTCCTGCCCGGGGAATCCCGCATGGACTGCGTCGCGGTCCTGGCGAATGACGGATCGATCGAGATCAAGGAATTCAGGAATATCAGGGCAGGCGACGAGGTGGCGTGCGGCAGGCGCGAGAACGGGGAAGACGGCATCTTCGTGCACGCCCGGGCCTTTGACTTCATGGACTCTGCCAGCGAGAAGTTCGCCTTCCGGAGCCGCATCACCCGGGAGACATCGTTCTCCATCGACTACGACGAGCTCTATGACCTGCTGGACTACGAACGCCAGCATGGCTTCGTCGTCTGGGTCCTGGGCCCTGCCGTGGTGTTCGACCGCGACGCGAGAAACGCCTTTGCCGGGCTCGTGGGGAGGGGCTATGTGCACGCGCTCCTGGCCGGGAACGCCCTGGCGACCCATGACGTGGAGGCATGCCTCTTCTCCACGGGCCTGGGCCAGGATATCTACTCGAAGCGGACCGTGCCGCTGGGGCACTACCATCATCTGGACGCCATCAATACCATCCGCAGGATCGGGTCGCTGAAGGAGGCCATCGTCCGGGGCGCCCTCACGAACGGGATCATGAAGGCCCTCATCGAGAAGGACGTCCCCTTCGTGCTGGCGGGATCAATCCGTGACGATGGGCCGCTGCCCGAGGTGACCGGTGATGCGTATGCGGCACAAGACGGCATGCGGGCACTGACGAGAAAGGCCACCACGGTCATCGCCATGGCCACCCAGCTCCATGCCATAGCCACAGGCAACATGGCGCCGTCCTACCATGTGGGTACCGACGGGACGGTCCGGCCGGTTTACTTCTACACCGTGGACATGTCCGAGTTCGCGGTGAACAAGCTGGCCAACCGGGGATCGCTCACGGCACGCTCCATCCTGACCAATGTACAGGACTTCGTGGTGACGGTGGAGCGGGGTTTGCGGTTACGGGCGGGGTGACCCCCTCAGGATCTCGGTTCCCGACCGTCCCGCAACGGCGTCCTCAATGGTCTCGATCGAGGTGATGAACGCCCTGCTCCCGCCCGCCTCGAGAAAATCGACCGCCGCCCGTATCTTGGGCAGCATGGAGCCCTCGGGGAATTCTCCCCGCTCCATGTACTTGGTGGCCTGCTCGATGGTGAGTGCGTCCAGGAACCGCTGCCCCGGCGTGCCGTATCCCACGGCCACACCGGAAACGTCGGTGGCGATGACAAAGATCTCCACCCCCACTTCGCAGGCAAGCCTGGCACTGGCAAGGTCCTTGTCGATGACGGCATCCACGCCGGCGAAGGACCGGCCCTCCCGCACCACGGGGATACCGCCGCCGCCGCAGCATACGACCACGAAGTCCATCTCGATGAGCCGCATGATCTCGTTCTTCTCCACGATGGTGAGCGGCTCGGGCGATGCCACCACCCTCCGGTACCCTCTCTCGGTCTTGCGGGTGGCGTACGGCAGTTTTCCGGCCCTCTCCTCGGTGAACACGGGACCGATGGGCTTGGTCGGGTTTTCAAAGGCGGGGCTGTTCTCGTCGACCACCACGTAGCTGATGAGGCTCACCAGGGGCTTGTTCACGGCAATGCCCCGGCGCATGAGCTCGCTGTCCAGGGTCGACTCGATCATGTAGCCTATCTGCCCCTGGGTCTGGGCAACGAGGATCTCGAGGGGCATCCTGGGAACCTCCCCGGTGCACTCCTGCTGCAGGAGGAGGTTGCCCACCTGGGGGCCGTTGCCGTGGGTGATGATGATGCGGTACTCCCTGGTCAGCTGGGCGATCTGGCCGATGGGTATTCTGAGATTGGCGAACTGTTCCTCGATGGTTCCCCGCTGCCCCTTCCTGATGAGGGCGTTGCCGCCCAGGGCCACGAGGAGAACGGGCCTGCGGGGGATCTCCGTGCTCATGCGAGACCCAGCGTCTCCAGCTCGCCGAGGAGAACCTCTTTCAGGGTGGGGCTGCCGTGATCCTCGTACTCGTACCTGACCCTGACGGCTGGCTTGTTGATGGACAGGATCCTGGTGAGCTGGATGGGCGTGGCGAACAGGACCAGGTCGCAGTCCGACCGGTTGATGGTCTCCTCGAGGTCAGCGATCTGGCCGGGACTGTAGCCCATGGCGGGCAGCACGAACCCGATGTGGGGATAGGTACGGTAGGTAGACCGTATGGACCCTGTTGCGAAGGGCCGGGGGTCGACGATCTCACCGGCGCCGAAGACCCGCGCAGCAATGGATCCGGCGCCGAAGGGCATCTCGCCGTGGGTGAGCGTGGGCCCGTCCTCCACCACCAGGACACGCCTGCCCCGGATCCTGTCGGGCTCACTGACGAGCACGGGAGAGGCGGCCAGAATGATCCTCGCCCGGGGGTTGTACGTCTCGATGGTGGCCACGACCCTCTCCACCTGTGAGGCATGGGCACTGTCCACCTTGTTGATGATGGCGATGTTCGCCATGCGCATGTTGGTCTCGCCCGGGTAATAGAGCAGCTCGTGACCCGGCCGGTGCGGGTCGAAGAGCACGATGTGGACGTCGGGCCGGTAGAAGGGCGTGTCGTTGTTGCCGCCGTCCCATACGATGATGTCGGCCTCTTCCTGGGCCTTCTCGAGGATTTTGCCGTAATCCACCCCGGCATAGACCACGATGTCCTGGGCCACCAGGGGCTCGTACTCCTCGCGCTCCTCGATGGTGCACCGATGGAGTTCGAAGTCCTCGTACGTCGAGAACCGCTGCACCTCCTGGGCAAGGAGGTCGCCGTAGGGCATGGGGTGCCTCACCACCACCACCTTCCTGCCGAGCTCCCGCAGGATGGTGCACACCTTGCGGGTGGTCTGCGACTTGCCGCAGCCGGTCCTGACCGCACAGACCGCCACCACCGGCTTGTCGGCCCTGAGCATGGTGTACGCGGCCGCGATCATGATGAAATCCGCGCCGTGGGCCATGGCGATGGAGGCCTTGTGCATCACCTCCACGTACGGGACATCGCTGTAGGAGAAGGCCACCAGGTCCACCTGGTGCCCTGATATGAGCCGTGCCAGCTCGGCCTCCGGGTAGATGGGCACGCCATCGGGGTAGAGCCTGCCCGCCAGCGCAGCCGGGTATGACCGCTGGGCGATGTCCGGGATCTGGGCCGCAGTGAAGGCCACCACCCGATAGCGTGGATTGTCGCGGAAGTAGACATTGAAGTTGTGGAAATCCCTGCCCGCGGCGCCCATGATGATGACCTTCTCGACCATGGCCCTTCCTTTTCCACTGCACATGCACCCTGCTTCTGAGGGGAAATGTATGGCTGGCTTGTTTCCTATTGTAGCGACAATGCGCTGTGCTGTCCAGACGAGGGCACCCGAATCTTTCCTTTGTATCTGCGGGCATGCTCCGGTGCCCTTGCTCCCCGGCGGGTTCCATGCGAGAATGCGCTGCATGTCGAAGGAGATCGAGGCAACCCTCGTGGTCGTCCACGATGAACCCCAGCGCATCTTGGAGAAGGTTTCGGCGCTGAGGTCTCTGGGCCCTTACCGGTTCAGCCCCGGAGTGGTCCTGACACTGGAGGACACCTATTACGATACCCCGTCAAGGCTGCTGTCGAGCCGGGGGATCGCGGTGAGGATACGGCATGTGGGGGAACTGCATCTTTTCTGCATCAAGCATGACGAGCACGTCGATGTCGCGGGCACAGCATCCAGGGACGAGATGGAGACGCCCTGGTCGCGGCAGTGCATGGACCACCTTTTACCTGTCCTCCACAAGCTCCAGGGTGGTATCTGCGAGGTCCCGCCGGAAAGCTGTTCCCCCGGGGAATGTCTCGCCTGCCTGGGCCTCACTGCATTACAGGAGCGCGAGACAACGAGGATCCTCAAGGACGCTTCCCTGCCCGGCGGACCCTGTTCCGGCCCCGTTGCGGAACTGGCCCTGGACCGGGTCTCCTACGCCATCGGCAGTTGCCGCATCCTCCATTATGAAATCGAGGTGGAAGCGAGAACTGCCGATGCCTCCACCTTTGTCAGGGAAATCTCCACCCTCCTGAGCTCTCGTTTCGGGGACACGCTGCAGACCTGGCGATACAACAAGCTCACCACCGGTTTCGCCATCGAGCGGCTCGTCTCCGGAAACAGCCTGTCGCTCAGGCCGGGAACATGCACCTGCCTCGCCAGGGCAGACTATGACCTCATCGATGCGGTCTTGAAGCACCCCTGACAAGGGGCACGTACCAGGGCAGGCGCCGCACGGAAAGGCTTGTCAGGCAGGAACGACCCTGCTTGACAATTCCTCGGACCCCGACTATATCAACCGGGAATCCCCACGGGACGCCCAGTCCATGACAATGACGTTCCCGGCATTCGCTTCGAGAAGGAGGACAAGAGAGTGATGATGAAGGTGCGCTGTGTTTCCATGATCCTGATCCTGCTGCTGGCTGCCTCCTGCACGTCGAGATCAGGGGGAGACATCTCGGACAAGGGCAACATCATCGAGCTGAAGACGAAGGATCACGAGGTGAAGGCCATCAAGGGAAACGTGGAGGAAGGCACCTATGTCCTTTTCAACGCCCGCCCCATGAAGAACCCCGATTCGCTCACATACGTTGACGGCAAGCTGGCCATCATGCCCCAGGATGACTTCAGCAGGTTCAAGTCCACATACGGCAACTTCAGGGAAAGATCGAGCGAAGGCTTCAAGGCAGCCCGGAAGAGCCTCAGGCGCATAACCGTCATCGCCCTGGACGGGCCGACCCAGGACAAGATCAAAAAGCTCATCGAACAGAAGTCGGTCGGGACCAGGGACAGCACCTTCCCCGTGATCAAGCTCAAAATGACGGAACTGAGGGTGCTCGAACTCAAATATCAGAACAAACCGGTGTTCCTCAGCGGTGACGTCGGGAAGCAGTACCTCGTCAGCAAGATAGAGCTCGTCAAGGGTGACGAGACCCTCTGATCCGTCAGGTCCCCGGTTTCATCCGGAGAGGTTTCTTCAGGAGAGCCCCCGGTCCTCGGCGATGGCGGTGCGTGCGATCCGGACCGCCTCGGCAAAGACCGACCTCAGCTCCATGAGCTTGTCGGACATGACCATGAAGAGGATCTCGAGCCTTTTCACCGGGTCGAGCGTGGTGCCCAGGAGCGAATCGATCTCCCTCTGAAGTTCCATGAGGTGCGGATGGTCCTTGAGAAACTGATCCCTCTGGGCGATGAGGCGCGCTACATCGGGGCTTTCCTCGCGCTGAGCCTCGATCCTGGAGAGCTGGCGGCTGTCGAATATCATGGCCTCGTGCCTCTGCCTTTCGTGTGGTCTGCCTCGCGCCTGGCCCTGAATGCCCAGCAAGGGACATGCCACCTCTTTTCTCTTGGAATATCATAATGTTGAGAGCCTGTCTCCATGGAACCATGGGGGGAACGGATAATTTTTATCCTTTTTATGAATTTCTGTTCCTTTTTGCCGTTGCAGCATGCCGGCCGGCCGTGTACAATCCTCCCCACGACCGTCGGCCCTAGTGACCGGCAATTACTGGCTCTATTCCCGAGGGGGGCGTTTTGGAGATGCTCATACCCATCTATCAGGTCGATGCCTTCACAGCGGAACTCTTCAGGGGCAATCCCGCGGCGGTGTGCCCGTTGAAAAGCTGGCTCGACGAGGAAACCATGCAGCTCATCGCCCGGGAGAACAACCTGTCGGAAACCGCCTTCTTCTCGCCTGAGGGGGACCATTACCGCATACGGTGGTTCACCCCGGCCGAAGAGGTCGATCTGTGCGGTCATGCAACCCTGGCCACGGCCTTCGTCATCTTTACCGAGATCGATCATGGCCGCTCGACGGTCCTCTTCGAGTCGAAGAGCGGACCTCTCGGGGTGGACAGGGACGGTCCCCTGCTCTCCATGGACTTCCCCTCCCAGCCGCCTTTCCCCTGCGAAGGACCTGCCGCCCTCGTGGACGGTCTCGGCGGGAAACCCTCCGAAGTGCTCAGATCGGCAGACTACTTCGTGGTCTATGAGAGCGAGGACGA
The DNA here is from genome assembly GCA_017992605.1 of Deltaproteobacteria bacterium. Taxonomy (GTDB): domain Bacteria; phylum Desulfobacterota; class Desulfomonilia; order UBA1062; family UBA1062; genus MWEI01. Next base: position 62,022 of record JAGOOG010000007.1, on the reverse strand, counting down.
GGTAAGGGAGCTGAAACCGCGTATGGATCTGCTCGGACAGGTGGACCTGCGGGGGGTCATCGTGACGGCCCCCGGTGCGGCATCGGACTTCGTGTCACGGTTCTTCGCCCCCAGGCTGGGCATCGACGAAGACCCCGTGACCGGATCGGCCCACTGCGCCCTTGTCCCGTACTGGTCCGCCAGGCTCGGCAGAAAGGACCTGCACGCGATCCAGGTGTCCGGCCGGGGGGGAGAGCTCCACTGCAGGGACAATGGCGGGCGCGTCACCATATCGGGGCGGGCGGTCACGTACATGCGGGGGACCATAACCATCTGACGCATCCCGAGGCTCTCTCGGGGACGGCCTTGCTGTGCCGCACATGCTCTCATGAAAGGGGAGGAACCATGGAACAGGTGAACCGATCGACCCGTACACGAGAATCCTTCGTCAGGCACACGACATGTGCCGTGTCTCTCCTCCTGACCCTGTCCTTCGTCGCGGCCGGGTGCTCCAGCATGGTGGCACGTCACTTCCAGGATACCGTCGATTCACCATCCGGGACGCTCGTATTGCCCGAGCTCACGGAAACCGTGACCGTCAGGAGGGATTCGTACGGCATACCCTTCGTGGAAGCGAAGAGCATGCCCGACCTCGCCGTGGCCATGGGGTATGTCCACGCATCGGACCGGTTCACCCAGATGGCGGGCTTCAGGCTCATGGCCCAGGGCCGTCTGTCGGAGATGGCGGGTCCACCCATGCTCGACCTCGACATCTACATGCGCACCCTGGGCCTCGCGCGGACGGCGGACATCATGCTCAAAGGCATCAGCCCGCAGAACATGGCCCTGCTCGAACGGTACTGCAGCGGAGTGAACGCCTGGCTGGAGCAGCACAGGGACAGGCTCCCCCCCGACCTGGCACTGGCGGGATACGCCCCGGAGCCATGGAAGCCCGCCGATACCGCACTGATCTTCTGCCTCGTGAACCTGGCGCTCTCCTTCAACCTCTTCGAGGAAACGGCCACACTGACCGTCATGCAGGCCCTGGGGCCGCACAAGACTGCCTGGCTGCTGCCCATCTACCCCGATGAGCCCGTACCGGCCGGTGAAACGGGCAAGCTCGACGGCATAGACCTGGCAGGCGTTTCAGGGTCCCTCTCACACGTGGGTACTACCCAGACCCTCCTGTGTTCACTGGGCCTGGGCGGGTTCGCAGCGTCCAACAACTGGGCCATTGCCAAGGCCAGGACCGCCGGGTCCGCCAGCATCTTCGCCAACGACACCCATCTCATGCTGTCCCTGCCATCCATGTGGAACATGCTGCACGCCAGGTGCGGCACCTTCGATGCCGCTGGCGTGACCCTTGCCGGCGCGCCGGTCATCGTCGCCGGGTACAACGGCCACATCGCCTGGGGCATGACCATGGTCATGGCCGACAACCAGGACCTGTTCCTCGAACAGATGAAGGTCACAAACGGCAGGGTTCATTATCTTTACAAGGGACGGTGGCTGCCGGTCGCCGAACGCAGCGAGACCATACAGGTCAGGGGCGGGGACCCTGTCGTCATAACGGTCCGTGAGACACTCCACGGCACGCTGCTGAACGACGCCATCGGAAGCGACCCCCGGAACATCTTCCAGCCCGGCCCGCTGAAGACCGCCTATGGCATCGCGCTCAAGTGGGCGTCCCTGAGCGAGAACGACAGGACCTTCGACTCGTTCTTCGCCCTGAACACCGCCCGGTCGCTGGACGAGGCCTTCCCCATCATGAAAGAGATCCGGTCCATCGCCCTGAACATGGTCTGTGCGGACAGGGACAACATCGGCTGGCAGGTCACCGGCAACTTCCCGGTGAGGACGGCCGGGAGGGGACTCGTGCCTTCTCCAGGCTGGACCGGGGAGTACGACTGGCAGGGTCTCCTCGACCCTTCCGTCCTGCCGTGGTCCAGGAATCCTGCCGAGGGCTTCATCGGCACTGCCAACCACCGCACCGTGGGCCGGGACTACCCCCATGTCCTGTCATCCTCGTGGTTCTGGCCCGAGCGGGCTGAGCGCATCGCCCAGATGGCGCTCGCCACGGACAAGCACACCCTCAAGAGCACCATGGGCATGCAGCTCGATACCCGCTCGACCTTCGTACCGAAACTACAGGAGGTCTTCGCCGAGAGAGACCTGGCTCAAGGCATCGAGCAGGAGATCGCCTCGTGGGGGGATGCCGGGATGCGCGCACGGGCGCGCCTGGGCCTCTCCATGCTGGGAGAATTCGACGGCGACATGTCGTCCGAGTCCGGCAATGCCGCCCTTCTGGGTGCACTGCTGCACTGCGTGACCAGGAATGTCTTCCTCGACGAACTCGGCCCGGAGGACTCTCGGGCCTTCAAGGCCTTTCTCCTGATCAACAACGAGAGCTACAACGCAACCTGCGACCACATCCTTGTCCGGGGCGACGAGAGCCCTTTCTGGGATGACACCGGGACAACCCCGAAGGAGACCAAGGCGGTGATCCTGGCACGATCCCTCGCCGATGCGGTGCTGTTCATGGAGTCGCGCCAGGGCAAAGACCACCAGACATGGAGCTGGGGCGGCTTACATACCTATATGTGGGAGACCGAGGCATCCAAGATGTCTCCGCACATGGGGTTCATCGCAAAATCCGCCATGGGCGTTCTGAAGCCCTATTTCAACCGGGGTCCCTACCCCGCGCCCGGCGACTACTTCACCCTGAACGTGGCCGGATACATGATGGGCAGGGACTTCGACACCTGGCTGATCCCGGCCATGCGCATCATCGTGGACTTCAGCCTGGATGAACCCATGTACGGCGTGAACAGCTCGGGTCAGTCCGACAACCCCTCGAGCCCCCACTACGACGACGGCATCATGGCCTGGCGCATGGGGAAATACATCTCCTTTCCCTTCGGGGAGGATGCCATAAAGGCCCAGTACAAGGACGTCATGCTCCTGGCGCCCTAGGACCCGCGTGACGGCTCAAGACGGTTGAAAGCACGACACGGGTTCTGGTATGAAGAGTGCACATTTCCATCAGCGAGGAGAGCCCACCATGAGCCTTGAGCGCGTCGCCCTGCACGTCCCCCGGATACTCCTGCCCAAAGCGGGATCTGACCTCACGAGATGGTCCGTGGTGGCCTGCGACCAGTTCACCTCCCAGCCAGAATACTGGCAGCGGGTCGACGAGTACGTGGGCCCTTCGCCGTCCACGCTCCGCCTCATCTATCCCGAGGCACACCTGAACGGTTCCGACGAGAACGGCCGTCTCGCTGCCATCCGCGATTCCATGGACAGCTACCTCGAGCGGGGCGTCCTCGAGCCCCTCAAAGAGGGCTTCGTGCTCATCGAGCGCGTGACCGCCCGGGGCGTCCTGCGCAGGGGGCTCCTCGTCTGCCTCGATCTCGAGCACTACGACTTCCGCGAGGGCAGCATGTGCCTCATCCGGGCCACCGAGGGGACCGTGGTCGAACGCCTCCCTGTCCGCGTCAAGATCCGCTCCCGGGCATCCATCGAGCTGCCGCACATCATGGTGCTCATCGACGATCCCGAGATGACAGTCATCGAGCCCCTGTTCGGTCAGCGCCTCACCAAGCTCTATGACTTCGAGCTCATGATGAACGGCGGCCGCGTCCGGGGGTACCATGTCGATCACCCGAAGACCATCGATGCCATAGCGAAAGGCCTTGCCCGGCTCGCCGACCCCGCCAGGTTCAGCGATCGCTACGGGGTGCGGAACACCGACGTGCTGCTCTACGCCGTTGGCGACGGCAACCACTCGCTGGCCTCAGCCAAGCTCTTCTGGGAACAGGTCAGGGACCAGGCCGCCGACAGGGCATCCGTCATGGGGCACCCTGCCCGGTACGCCCTGGTGGAACTCGTCAATGTCCACGACAAGGGCCTCGAGTTCGAGCCCATTCACCGGGTGCTCTTCAACGCGAAGCCCGAGCAGGTGTTCTCCGCCATGGAGGACTTCTTCGCGCCCAAGGACTCCGAGGTGACCGTGCTCGCCGAGGGCGAGCCCCTCCCCTTCGAAGACAGCCGGGTCCAGGTCATCGACTACATGACCACCCGGTCCGAAGGCCGCGTCGTGATCAGGAATCCGCAATGGAACCTCGAGGTCGGGAGCCTCCAGGCCTTCCTCGATGCATACTGCCGGGAAAACAGGGAAGCGGTCATCGACTACATCCACGGCGACGACGTGCTGCGCGACCTGGCATCGAAACCCTCTGCCGTGGGTTTTCACCTGCCCGTCATCTCCAAGCACGACCTCTTCAAGACCATCATCCTCGATGGGGTGCTCCCCCGCAAGGCATTCTCCATGGGACACGCCGACGAAAAGCGCTACTATGTGGAATGCAGGAAGATCGTCCCCTGAGAGGTGTGCATGAAGGGCCGACTTCTCGAGGAGATTCAGCGGGCCGTCGCCTCTCACCCCGGGCGCACTTCATGGCGGGAGCCGCTCATGGCCTGCGCGGACGCCCACGATCCTCTCTTCGGGCGACTCGGGGAGGTTGCCAACCCGGGCCACCTGCAGCCCTCGGATATCCTGAGAGGCGCCAGAACCGTCATCGCGTATTTCCTGCCCTTTTCCCGGGGCATCATCGCGGGCAACAGCTCAGGCCGGTATGCGAGTGATGGGTGGGCCCGGTCCTACATCGAAACCAACGCGCTCATCGCCCACATCAACACGCGCATGTCCGCTGTTCTCGAGTCCCATGATTTCAGGGCGGGCACCATCGCACCCACCCACAACTTCGACGTGCAGTCTCTTCTGAGTCCCTGGTCGCACCGCCACGCCGCCTACATCGCCGGGCTCGGGACGTTCGGGCTCAACCGCATGCTCATCACGGAGCAGGGGTGCTGCGGGAGGATCGGCAGCCTGGTGACCGACGCCGCGATACCGGCCGACCCGAGGCCGGAACAAGAGTACTGCCCCTTCAGGATCGACGGGTCCTGCGGTGCCTGCGTGAAGCGGTGCCCGGTCGGGGCGCTGAGCACCTCGGCCTTCGACCGTCACGCGTGCTACGGAGCACTCCTGGCCAACGAGCGGCGGTTCGCGCATCTCGGCAGGGCCGATGTCTGCGGCAAGTGTCTCTGCGGGCTTCCGTGCTCGGAAGCGAGGCCGTCATGAGCCGATTCCGGGCCGGGTTCCCGCCATCCTGAAGGCGATGAACAGCCCGAACGCAGTGCACCAGACGTTGATGGACGCGTTGAGGACCGTGTCGAGCACCGAGATGGCGTACATCCCGTTCTGTATGTTGAAGCTGAAGTCCAGCACGCCCAGGAACGTGAGTCCCCCGCCGCAGACCAGTGACAGGTCCCTGCCCCGGGGGTTTCCCTTCATGAGCAGGAAGGCGGCACCGATGAGCGCCAGGGCCAGGATGGTGTCGGGCAGGGGGAAGGAGTGCTCGAACGCATGGTAGCACTGGGGAGGGTTCTCCGGAGCGAGCCCGACGGTGAAGAACCCGATCCAGAAAAGGATGATGCCGAGCCCGGTCAGGAACTCGAGTGCAGCCAGTGCCCGTGTTTCTTTCCTGTTCATGTTCACGCCTCCTTCAATCCTGCAGCGCCCCTGAAGACCGTGCTGGCCACGATAGCCTGAATCGAACCTCCTCGACCCCATGGCATCCATTCACATTCTAATCTACCTTGGTCCGGTTGACCATGAAGATTCCTCTTCATACAGCCCCACGAACTCTTTGACTCCTCCCGGGTCTCTTGTTATGCTCGCCTCACGGGCTTATGGCTGCAGGAATCCGGGAGCACGCCACCCTGGAGGCAGTATGCAGGAGACGCCATATCTGAAAGATCGGTCCGATCTCATCGAGATCATCAGGAAGATCCCCTTTCTCCGTTCATACTCCGACATGCAGCTCCTCGACATCCTCTCCCTGAGCAAGATGCGCAAGTTTGCGCCGGGGGAGCGCATCACCCGCGAAGGCGAACTCGATTCCTGGCTCTACATAATCCTTTCCGGCGAGGTCATCATCTCCAACCTGGGCACAGCCATTGCGATGATCAGCTCCCCGGGATCGACCATCGGCGAGATGGCCATCGTGGACGGCGAACCCAGGTCGGCATCGGTGGATGCAACCGCAGAGACGACCACCCTGGCCATCGACATGTCGGTGACGGAACGCATGAGCGATGCAGGGCGCGAGCGGTTCGATGCCGTCTTCTATCGCCTGCTGGCGAAGATCCTCGTGGATCGCCTGAGGAAAACCTCCCACGAGCTCAGCCAGGCCAGGGACAACATCAAGGAGCTCACCGACGCAATCCTCCTGCAGCAGACTGAGACAAAAAAATAACGGGCATGCTCTTCACGATGTCCATATTCGTGTTTCTTGACACTGTTTGCTGCATTGCCCATAATGGCTTCAGGGAGGTGGGCCCATGAAGTTCGGTGTGAAGGCACGTATCGTGACGGTGACGGCACTGTCGATACTGTGCATGGCGGCCGGCCAGCAGGAGGCGAGCGACCTTATGTGCAGGTTCAACCTCCAGTCCGATGTACAGACCATGAGAATCAACCTCCAGTAGGCAGATGGACACATCGCGAGACATGCCCGCGCGAATGGGATTCATGATCATCGCCGCCTGCATTGTCGTCATCATTGCAGGCATGAAGGCTGCCTCCGGGATCATCGTCCCCTTTCTCCTCTCCATCTTCATAGCGGTGATATGCGGCGGTCCTTTCTCATGGCTGATCAGGAAAAGGGTTCCGTCGGTCCTGGCTGTCGTCATCATCATTGCCTGCGTCATCGCCGTCCTCCTGGGACTGGGGGCTTACATGGGGGCATCGGTCAACAGCTTCCTCCTGGAGATCCCGCAGTATCAGACCCGTATCGAGGACGAATTCATACGCTTCATCTTCTGGCTGAGAGGATTCGGCATCAACATCTCTCAACGCGTCGTCATGGATTTCTTCGACCCGGCCTCCATCATGCAGATCATCGCGAACATCCTGAGCGGACTGGGCGGTGTCCTCACCAACACCTTTCTCATCCTGTTCACCGTGGTCTTCATCCTCATGGAGTCATCCACCTTCCTCAGCAAGATCAAGTCGGCATTCAGGGTGTCCGCCCACACGCTGGAGACCTTCGACTTCATCTTCACGTGCGTGGGCAGGTATCTCGCCATCAAGACATGGGTAAGCCTGGCCACGGGTATATCGGTCATGGTATGGCTCATGATCATCGGGGTGAGTTATCCGGTCCTGTGGGGTCTGGTGGCCTTCCTGCTGCACTACATCCCCAACATCGGTTCGCTCATAGCGGCCATACCCGCAATCCTGTTCGCCATGGTGGACGTGAACGTGGGGACCGCAGTGCTTGCCGCCGGAGGGTATGCCCTGGTGAACCTCGTCTTCGGCAACATCCTGGAGCCGATATTCATGGGCCGTGGTCTGTCGCTCTCCACATTGGTCGTGTTCCTCTCACTGATATTCTGGGGCTGGGTTCTCGGCCCGGTGGGCATGCTCCTGTCGGCGCCGCTGACCATGATCTTCAAGATCGCCTTCGAGAGTTTCCCCTCCACGCGGTGGGTGGCCATTCTCCTCGATTCAGAGGTCGCCCTGCCCCTTGATATGCCGCCCGCAGGCACGAAGTCGCCGGCAGGCACATCCCGGACTTGAATCCTGAAGGATCATCATTTACTCTTATGGTAAGATTCATGCCCCCATGGTATGTACCTTGACAAGGAGACCTGATTCTTGAGACGACTACGGCTGAGCATCTGCCTGCTCCTGATCATCATACTGCCCTGTCAGGCAGGGGCGGCGGCCGATCCCGAAGCGGTCAAACGGCTCGAGGCATCGCTGAAGACCCTGACCCAGATCATGGCCTCGCCGCGGACGGTCATACCATCGGCCCTGCTTCAGAAGGCGAGTGCCGTCGTGATCATACCCAACATGGTCAAGGCGAGTTTCCTGCTAGGGGCACGCTACGGCAGGGGTGTGCTCATGGTCCGTGAAGAAGATGGCCGCTGGGGCAACCCCGTGTTCATAATCCTCGGGGGCGGCAGCTTCGGCCTGCAGCTGGGCCTCCAGTCCACCGACCTCGTCCTCGTCAGCAGGAGGGGGACGATGCTGGACAAGCGCACCAGGAGAAACGTCATGCTGGGAGCCGACGCGTCCATCATGGTGGGAGTCATCGGCATACAGATGGATGAAAATACCTCAACAGACCTCGGAACCGAGATCTATTCATTTTCGCAGACGACAGGCCTGACCGCAGGATTCTCTCTTCAGGGAACCCACCTGCGCCTGGACGATGTCTCCACCGCGGCCCTCTACGGCAAGAGCAGCGTGAGAGCAAAGGATGTGCTGGCCGGAAAGGTCGATACGGTCTCGAATGAGGTGCTGAGGTTCAGGGAAAGGTTTGTGAGGATCGCGGGAAGCACTTCCTGAGGCATGACGGATCAGCGCAGAGCCTATCTCTACGGGATGGTCACCGTACTCCTGTGGTCCACTGTGGCATCGGCCTTCAAGCTTTCGCTGAGGTACATGGACCCCATCCAGCTCCTCCTGTATTCCTCACTGACATCCATCACCGTCCTGGGGCTCATCCTGAAGGCCAGGGGAACACTCGGGCGCATCTTCACGTACACTGCACGACACTACATGCTCTCCCTCCGGCAGGGGTTTCTCCTGCCTTTCCTCTACTACATCATCCTGCTGAAGGCCTATGATCTCCTGCCCGCACAGGTTGCGCAGCCACTGAACTACACCTGGGCACTGACCCTGGCTTATCTGTCCGTCCCGCTGCTGAGGCAGAAGCTCCATCCCAGGGAAATCGTGGCGGGAATAATCTGCTACTCCGGGGTCGTGGTCATTGTCAGTCGGGGACAGATGCCCGGTCTCGAGTCCTTGAACCCGCTGGGGGTCATTCTTGCCCTCGTGAGCACCATTGTCTGGTCTCTTTCCTGGATCACTTCAACGCGCGACGACCGCGATCCCGTGGAAAGCCTCCTGACGGCCTTTCTCTTCGGTCTGCCCTTTATCCTGGCAGCTTGCCTGCTCACTTCATCGGTGGTGGTAGAGGACGTGCGTGGCCTTGCCGGGGCGGCCTATGTGGGTGTTTTCGAGATGGGCATCACCTTCGTCTTCTGGCTCAATGCCCTGAAGCTCTCCAAGAACACGGCCCGGGTGGGGAACCTCATCTTCCTGTCCCCGTTCATCTCACTCTTGTTCATACACTTCCTGGTCGGCGAAGAGATCCTCGTCCCGACCTTCGCAGGGCTCGCGCTCATCGTGGCAGGGCTCATGGTGCAGGGAACAGGGAGTTCTTCACCGTAACAGGCCGCCGGGGAGGTATACGAACAAAAGCGATGAAATGTGATCGGAAGAAACACACCGACTACCCCCGGCACAGGTCCGGGGGTAGTCTTGCTGCCTTTTCAGAAAGCGGTTTGACTTTTCTTGCTTACTGAGCTGTTGCCGGTGCCTCAGCCGGTGCCTCGGCCGGTGCGCCTTCCACCGGTGCGCCTTCCACCGGAGCGGCGGCCTCAGGAGCAGGTGCTGCCTCTTCTGCGGGAACCGCCTCAGGGACAGGTGCTGCCTCTTCGGTCACTGCCGGCTGTTCTGCAGGCTGTTCCTGCTTCTGGCAACCGGTGAAGAACATCATGATTCCAAACACGACAACCACGAACAACACCCATAAAGAACCCTTCTTCATCTTCTTCATCTCCTATCCTTTTTATTTTCTGCCGATTTTACTCGGCAGGTGCTGTCTCTCCCTTTTTCGTTCGTGATGCAGGACACAACCCCGCATCTACCTTTGACTTTTCGCTCCATGACGCATGGAGCAGGGGAAAACGACCCCGTATGGGGGAATACGCCACGGCAATGACCGGTGCATCTGTGCCGATGCACATCCGAGCGATGCATGATCTCTGGCGTTCCCACCCTCATACATATCATTCAAGCTCTGAAAAATACTGTTGTCCTTCATAAACCAGTCAGAATGATTTGTCTATCCCTTTTAGACCGGTGCTGTCTTTATTTGCTCAGGACGAACTCATCCCTGCGGTTCTTGGCCCAGGCCTCTTCGTTCTGCCCGGGATCGGCCGGCTTCTCCTCACCGTAGCTGACGGTGGAAAGGCGCGACGCGTCTATACCCTGAGCGGCCAGATAGTCGTATGCGGCCTTTGCCCTGCGCTCGCCGAGGGCGAGGTTGTACTCGTTGGTGCCCCTTTCATCGCAATGTCCTTCGACGCTCACCTTCAGGCCCGCATTGGCCTTGAGGAACGCGGCAAGCTCATTGAGCGCACCGATGGCTTCTGCGCCGAGATCGAACTTGTCGAAGTCGAAGTAGATCTTTTTATCGAAGACCACCGTTTCTCCCGCAGCAGGGACAACAGGACCACCTGCCGGTATTCCCTCTCCGGGTTTCATTTCCTGGCCCGGTGCTGCCGGTGCCGCCGGTGCCGGCGGGGTAACTTCCGCGCCAGGCTCTGCAGCCTTCTTGGCGCATCCGGCCAAGGACAGAATGATGAGCGCACAGATGATCGTCACGGTGAACATGATATTTCTTTTCATTTTCCCTCTGTTCCCCCTCTTCACTCGCAATGAGTAGGATTTGGGTGACTTCATACTCCTTCGGTACAAAATTACAAGGATAAAAACAGCCTGCCCGGGAAGAATTCGGTATTGTCTGGACAGGTGTTGGTTGCCACAGTTTTATTTCTTACGGTTTCTCCGTATTGGTTGTCGTATCGGGCCCTTTTGATGATTTCTGACTTTCATTTCCCTGAAAAACACGTTCTCACCTGTCTCTGCGGGGATACGATCGCGGTTCACTATCTACAGGAGGGAGGGAAAGGCCGGAGGAAGCCGGAACACTGACCCCGGCGGAAGAACGGGGGCTGATCAGGCTGCAGTGGCCAGCAGCTTGCGTTCCTTGTGCTCTTGGGAGCCCACGACCTTGAGGAACCGTTCGATGATCTTGTCTTTCAGTTCCTGGCGGTCTTCCGGCGTCAGGCCAGACACGTTCACCCTGCCGCCAGCGGCCTTCTCATGACCGCCGCCTGTACCGAGACCGCGCAGCACCTTGATGGCCACCCTCCCGGCCCACCAGCCCCTGCGGGTTGTCCTCACGGACATGACTATCTCCTCGCGATACTCACCGATACACAGGCTCCAGTGGATGTTCTCCATCCTGAGGAGGAAATCAGCCATCTCTGCTGCGATATCCGGGTTGTGCAGCCTGCCCATCTGGGACACGATCACGTCCCCGTACTGGACGGAGCTGTTGATTCCATCAGCGAATTTCAGGAAGTAGGACTTAGGTATGCGCGGGTTCTGGATGGACGAGAGCGTCTTGGGGGCTATTCTGGGAAAGAGGAAATTGAAGGCATCCAGGTCCGCCTTCGTCGCAGACCGCAAGAGGCCGTTGGTATCGGTCTTCAGCCCATAGAAGAGACCGGTGGCGAGCATCTTGTCCAGGGGAAGATCGAGTTCGCGGAGGTATTCGGTCAGGATGGTGGACGTGCTTCCGTACTTGGGGCGCACGTCGAAAAAGGCGCATTTGGTCGTGTTCCTCCTCAGGGGATGGTGATCGATGACAATGTGCGGCTGTACTCCCCTGGGCAGTGAATTGTTGCCCGTACCGGGCTGCGTATCCACCATGCAGAGCACCGAAAAGGCCTTGAAGTCGACCTCGCGGATCGGGACCATTTCTATCTTGAGCCGGCGGGTGAGCTGGCGGTTCTCCGCCCTGCCGATGATGCCTCCGTAGCAGATCGTGACTTTTCCCCGTATGGTGTGGAGAAACAGGCTCTTGAGCGCCGCTGCAGATGCAATGGTGTCCGGATCCGGATTGTTGTGGCACACAATGAGGATTCGTCTCCGCTGGCCTACCTGGGAGATGAGTGTATGTGCTGGATTTTCCACCTCGGGCTCCTCGTTCTCCGGCTGCCACTTACCAGAAAACTTTCTAAGATGCAAACGGATTGGCGATTGTCCGGTCCTGCCTTGTTCTTCAGCGCAGACTGACTGGCAGGATGTGTCAGGAGGTGGTGGAGCCGGAGGGAATGCCGTGATCGAGAGCCCCCTATCTCCTGAACGCCAGGGGATAGGGAGGGGGACTTGAGCGCTTACCATTACTGGGCATCAATGATGGCTGAACATTGCATCCGCAGCCTGATGGACGTGGATTCATCTTCCCATGTAGATTCGCGCGAGCTTGACATAGATCATGGCGTTATCCAGATTTTCTAAAGCGTCCTGAACGCCGAGCTCCTTTTTCAAGGAGGCAGGTACCCCTGCGACAAGCTGGTACGGCCCGATGACTTGCCCCTGCCTGACTACCGAGCCTGAAGCAACGATGGAGCCTTTCTTCACCACTGCCCCGTTCATCACAACGGCGCCCATGCCTATGAGGCAGTCGTCCTCAACCGTGGCGCCATGGATGACGGAGTTGTGTCCAACGGAAACATTGTCCCCAATGAACACCGTATACGGCGGGTCCGAGTGGACAGTGCAGTTATCCTGGATGTTGGTGTTCCGACCGATGCGGATGGCCGTCCTGTCTCCCCTGATGACGGTATTATACCAGACACTCGATCCCTCACCGATCCCAACGTCCCCGATGAGGACCGCCGTGGGGGCGATGAATGCCTGCCCATCGATTGCGGGCCTTATCCCCTGATGCTCAACCACCATCTGTGCGTCCCCCAGTGTCTCTCCTCAGGCTCGGTCTCATGAATGGAGAAGCTGATCCTGCTGCAGACTCCGTTCACCACTCACCCATGGATATGTTAGCACTATACCCATGATAAGGACCAACAAAAAGACATTATCGGTCAGCGGTATGACCGAGGAAAACCCTCTGCCTCACAATGGAGCCGTCGACAAGGGCAGCGCGATGATCATGAGCCCGGGAACACATATGGTGGTGGAAGGATGCACGGAAAAATGATACTATCTGAATTCATGGAAGAGTGTGCCAAAGGAAAAGATCATGGGTAAGACAAAGCCGCCTGTCAGAGACCTATTATTTCTCTGTCTCGTGATGCCCCTCATACTCCTCTTCGCTTGTGGGGTCGAGACAGAGTCAGAAAGTGATACCGATGGGACTATACATACACCCGATGAAGTGGAGACGTATGAAGAGAAGATAGAAACCTATGGTGAGCCCTACACGGTTCAGGGGCTCTGGGACGCACTGGACACCGATGCGGATATTCATGGTTCCTACATACTCTTACAGGGGGTTCTCAACAGCATCAATGACGACACGGCGATCCTCAAAGACTCCGCCACGTCGAAGATGGTGGAGGGTGGCTTTGCCGGCATTGATATCACGGATCTGAAGAAGGTGCTGGACAACAATATCGACGAAGAAGAAGACACGATCACGATCGGGGGCGTCTGCTATATCTACACGGACATGACCCGGTATCCATACCTCAATCACTGTGATTATTTCTATGTGAACAGGGATGAGTGATGAACCAGGCCACAAGACAGACCGCCATTCACGCCTTCCTGGATGCGCTCTCGTCTCTGAGCGAAACGGAAACCTGAATACGGGGCGTCTTCACGCTGCTCACCCTGCACTGAAGCTTTTATCGGTATGTCCTTCTGAAGGCCACCGCTATGGTATGATTGGCCCTGACATTATTGAAGGTATATGAAGCGACGGGTGATATCGAGATCCCGTCGATCCTGACCGAACTGACGCGATATCCTCTCCTTGGCGTGAAGACAAAGGTCCTGTACGATCCAGCATCCACCGAAATCGAGCCGGATGGGGAGATCGAGCCGCCACTTCCTGCGCCTGCAGTGATGGTGTATTTCTTGAGATTGAAGGCAGCAGAGATACTCGCGTTAGCATTCATTACAACGATGCATCTGTCTCCATTGGTCCCGGAGTATCCGCCGGACCAGCCGGCAAAGGTTGAATTCGGGTCGGGGGCCGCCGTGAGGGTCACTGTCGTTCCAGCGCTGAACGTGGGCCCTGCGGGACTGGCCGTCACGGTTCCTCGTCCCGCCCCTCTCGTGGTAATGGTGAGTGTGTAGACGTTCGAGGATGCAGCTGGTATGGTAGCCCTGACTTCCTGTGAGGCAGCGCTCTCGTTTCCGGATGTGTCATACGCCGTCACGGCAAAGAAATAGGCAACCCCCCCGCTCAGTCCGTCAATGACCGCTGAGGTGAAGGGACCGACGTCGATCACATCGTGGTAGGTATGCGTTGACGTTCCGTAGTAGACCTTGTAGCCTTCAAGATCGCTTTCAGTATTGCCGTTCCAGCTGATGCTCACCCCATATGCATAGGCCGCCTGCGTACACTGCATCAAAAGGATGATCACCATTGAAATCCTGAAAGAGTTCCATGCCATTGATCCCTGGGAAATACAAATTACATGCCAGGGATTGTGCCCCAGTGATATGGGCGGGTTACACGAAGGACCCACGCATGACCGGGAGAAAAATGTACGTGCGCGTACACTATCGTACGGCCTGTGCTCCCGTGTATAGAGAGAGGCCGGCATGGAGATCATGTGTTGGAACTCACGCTACCGTCTGAAAACCCCCTGTACCTGGAAGCACCGCGCTCGATGTTCCCGTGGAGGCTGTGCCTGATACATGCCGGGTCCTGCTGAAGCGAAGCAAGGATGCTGTCGTCATTCACGTATCACTCGGGTTAGCAATGACGGTTAAATCCCACATCACGACACGGCTTCAGGGTTCTTTGGCCTGAGGATTCTGAGCGGCAAGCTTCTCATGTCTTGGACAGACCCCTGGCGAATTTGGGTGCCAGGGGAGTGAATCAGGAGGGCCTAGGATGCTCAATTACCGTATCGGCAGAACAGCTTATCCCTTGAGCGAGGCCGGAGAGCTGATCGGAATACACCCGGATGGAACTGAATCAGGTCGGCACTAGGCAGGCATGTTCGGGTTGGTTGACACGTACGAATAACACAATGCATCGGACTTACTGGTGGAGCCGAAGGGAATCGAACCCTCGACCTCTTGAATGCCATTCAAGCGCTCTCCCAACTGAGCTACGGCCCCACGCAAGCTTCCCTTGGGTAGCATACTCTCTGGGGGGAGTCAAGGCGGAGCACCCCAGTCCCCAGAAAAAATCGTACGCCAGGCAGACCGCTTATGGAGCCGCTTCCGAAGGGGTATCAGCCGCGCTCGATCTTCCTCGTCCCGTGCGCCTTGACGAGGTTGAGGGTGTCCGCGAGCACCGGGATCACGTGCTCCCTGATGTCTCCGGCCACGACGATGATGAGCAGGTCATCACCCACCTTCAGGTCACCCTCGTTTATTTCGTAGAGGATCTCGATGATGCCGGGCCTCTTCTTCTGCTCTCTCACGATCTCTTCGATGGTCTTCCGGTCGGCCTTGACCGTCACCCCGCTCACGGGGGAACCGTCCCGGGACGTCCCGCGCACCACCCCGTTGTGACACAGGATCATGCCGACCTTCCGGTAATCGGGATGTGCCTTGATGGTATCGATCAGCGCGTTGATGTCCATGGGATACTTGATACCCAAGACCGGTGCGAAAAGTCAACCGGGACCGGGAAAAACCTTCACTGCAGCATTGCTTTCACGGGCAGTCCGGTATTATACAGATACTGCCGGTTCCAAGTTTCCCAGGTGGGGGTGGAGATGAAGGAGATAGTGATCCACAAATCCAGACTCCAGTTCGTGGTGGGCGACATCACGGCCCAGGACACCGATGCGGTGGTGAATGCAGCCAACTCCCGGCTGGCCCCTGGCGGGGGGGTGGCCGGGGCGATCCACCGTGCGGCGGGACCAGGCCTGTGGGATGAATGCAAGGCGCTGGGCGGCTGTCCGACGGGAGAGGCACGGATCTCCGGCGGCCACGACCTGCCGAACAGGTACGTGATCCACACGGTGGGTCCGGTCTACAGCGGGACGCGCAGTGACGCGGTACTCCTGAAAGCGTGCTATGTCAACTCACTGAGGCTCGCTGACAAGTTCCACATCAGGTCTGTATCCTTTCCTGCGCTGTCCACGGGCATATTCGGCTATCCCGTCGAAGACGCGGTCGCCGTGTCCATCGCCGCGATCTGGGATTACCTCGAGGGCGATACCGCTATCGAGACCGTGCGGATGGTCCTCTATGACGATGCGTCCTACCTTGCCCACCTGAGGGCCCTCGACATGGTGTCCTCGAAGAAGGGATCGGCCTGACATGAGCGTCGTGGCCGTCATCCCCGCCCGCTACGCATCCTCGCGGTTTCCGGGGAAACCCCTGGTGGACATCGCGGGCAAGCCCATGATACGGCGGATCTATGAACAGGTCCAGACCTGCCCGGATGTGGACAGGGTGCTCGTTGCCACTGACGACGAGAGGATCGAGCAGGCGGTCCTATCCTTCGGGGGCCGGGTGGTCATGACCAGCCCGAAATGTCCTTCGGGCACCGACCGTGTGGCACAGGCCGTGAAATACCTGGATGAGAAGTATATCGTCAATGTCCAGGGCGATCAGGTGGTCCTCGACCTGGACGCGCTCTCATGTCTCGTCCGTGCCCTCAAGGCAGGCGCAGCAATGGCGACCATCGCCACGGCGCTGGCTTCCGGTGAAGAGGCCGACCCGAACTGCGTGAAGGTCGTGTGCGCCGTGAACGGTGATGCCCTGTACTTCTCCCGGTCGGCCATTCCCTTTGTGCGCAATCCCGGCCACAGCGGCATGCTCAAGCACATCGGCATCTACGGGTTTGCCGTGGATACCCTCCGGCGTTTCACCTCCCTGGAACCGACTCCACTCGAGCGCACCGAGTCCCTGGAACAGCTCAGGGCACTGGAGAGCGGCATCCCGATCAAGGTCATCATCGCACATGGGGCATTTCACGAGATCAACACCCCGACGGACCTGGAAAGGCTTCCTGCCCGATGGCCCGCATCCTGATCATCCTCTACGGTCTTCTGGGGTCCATCGCGGCCTGGCCGTTGTGCTTCCTGCTGAGAAACCATCCGAACTTCACGGGCACTTTGCCGGAGAGACTCGGACTGAGGCTGCCCGAAATACCTTCCCGCAGCAAGGTCCTGTGGATCCATGCGGCCTCCGTGGGCGAGGTGAAGGCTGTGGCCGGCCTGGTGCAGGCCATGAAATCCCGCTGGCCTGATCTGTTCATGTGCATGTCCTGCATGACCGCAACGGGTAGGCAGGTGGCTGCGGAGACCACGGGCATCGATATGGTCTTCCCCGTTCCCTTCGATACACCCCGGGCCATGACACGGCATGCCCTGAGGATCATGCCGGTGGCGCTCCTCATCGTGGAGACCGAGATCTGGCCGAACATGATCCTCGCAGCCCGGAGGCTCTCCACTCCCGTCTTCTTCGTGAACGCACGCATGTCCGAGCGGGCCTTCGAAAGGTACGGGCGGTTCTCCTCCACCCTCGGTGCCGTCCTGTCGGGGGTGACGGTCTTCGCCATGGCCTCGGTGGATGCCGAGCGGTTCAGGGGGATCGGGGCCGGGGACGTTAAGGTCCTGGGCAACCTCAAGCTGGACAACCTTGCCACAGGGGACAGGTCACGGGCCGACGCCCTGCGCGGTGAACTCGGCATCGGGGACAGGCCGGTCTTCATAGCGGGCAGCGTGCGCGAAGGGGAGGAGCAATCCGTGGTGGACGCCATCATCCGCACCGCTGCACGGGTACCCGGCCTCTACTCCATCGTCGCGCCCCGCCACCCGGACAGGATCGCGTACATCAGGGACATGGCACAGGGACTGGGTGTCAAGTGGGCGCTCAGGAGCAGCCCGGAGCCGGCTGCGGACCTCCTCATCGTGGACACCATGGGCGAACTCTTCACCCTCTACGGTATCAGCGACGCGGCATTCGTCGGCGGTTCGCTCCTCGACATGGGGGGGCAGAACATCCTCGAACCGGTCGCCTGGGGTGTCCCGACCGTGCACGGCCCCTTTATGGACAACTTCACCTGGGCGCTGGAGGCGGTCCATGGACACACCACCGTGGTAAAGGATGCCCGCGAGCTCGCCGATGCGGTCACCGGCATGCTGCTCGACAGGGACTCTTCCCGTGCTGGAGGGCTCAGGGCACGGGAAGCACTCACGTCATCGAGCGGGGTAACCGGTCGATACCTCGCTGCCCTGGAGCAGAGCCTCTTGGTGTAACCATTGGGCCATCACACGTGTTTCCGTGCCGGCGGCTTCATGAAGGCGATGATGATCACGGATATCGAGACCACGGCAGCCCCCACGAGGAACGGAGCCGAATAGGTCCCGGTGGCGTCCTTGAGCCAGCCCCCCACGAACGGGCCCAGGAAGCCCGCGAATCCCCACGATGTGAAGAGGAGCCCGTAGTTGGTGGCCTGAGCCGTGGGGCCGTAGTACTGCAGGCAGGTGGCGGGAAAGAGCGTAAACATGGCCCCGTAGTTCCATCCGATCAGTGCCGCGACGGCCCACAGGGCCCAGTAGAGATGGCCCGAGGGGTACAGCAGTGCCATGGCGGCCACCTGGACAACGAAGAAGGCCACAAAGCTGATCTTGATGCCGATCCTGTCCGCAATCCACCCGGACATGACGCGGGTGGTGGCGTTCGCTATGGCGAGCCAGCTCGCGGCGCCCGCCGCCACCATGGGGTCGAGGCCCCTGTCGATGCCGTGGCCGGCTATATGTCCAATCACCATGAGCCCGGCAAAGGACCCGCAGAAGTACGCGGTGTAGAGGAGCCAGAACTGGGGCGTGCGTATGGTCTCGGCATAGGTGTAATCACGGTCTTCCTTGTCCCCGGGCTGTGCGGTCCGGGGAGGTTCCCATCCGGCCGGCTTCCACCCGGCAGGGGGCACCTTCAGGCACAGGGCGGCGGCGACGGCCATGATGCCCATGGCCATGCCCACGTAGATGAACACCGAGCGCCAGCCGGAGTTCGCGATGATGTACGTTGCCAGCGGCGCCATGATGAACGACCCGAGCCCCAGCCCCACCACGGCGAAGCCGGTGGCAAGCGCCCTCCGGTCGGGCCACCACTTGGGGGCCGTGGCGATGGGTGGCAGGTACACGAGGCCTCCCCCGAACCCTGCGATGACCCCGTAGGTGATGTAGAGCTGGAGCTTTGTCTGGATGTAGCCGGACAGGACAAAACCGCAGCACAGAACGATACCGCCGATGAGCACCACGATCCGGGGACTGTATCTGTCTGAAAGCCTCCCTGCGGGATACGTCATGAGCCCGAAGACGAGACATGCGATGGCAAAGGCCAGTGCGATGTCCGCCCTGCTCCATCCGAACTCGGCGTTGAGCGGCTTGATGAACACGCTCCAGGCATAGAGCAGCGCTCCGCAGGTGGTGCTTCCCAGCACCCCGCCCACAAGGGGAATCCAACGAGGCATCACGTTCCCGTGATTCATAGAACCCTCCCTTTTGATATGAACTTGCTGCTTCCATCCCCGGGGACCGTTCACGGGGTACATCTTCCCCTCGGATCCGTTACTCGGAAAGCTTCGTGGGGCGGGATTCTCGAAGGGACGACTCGTCAGAAACGACCGGGAGGGCGGCTTCCCTCCCTCCCGGATATGCAGCACCTCACTGTTTCGGGTAGCCGATGGTCTTGGCAGCCCCGGCGATTTCCTGCAGGGCCGCAGGGTCCTCGATGGTGGACGGCGTCTTGTACTCCTGGCCATCAGCGATCTTGCGCATGGTGGAGCGCAGGATCTTGCCGCTCCTGGTCTTGGGCAGCCGCGGCACCACGGCCACGTCCTTCAGGCAGGCCAGGGCACCGATCTCGCCCCTCACCATGGTGACGACTTCCTTGGTGATCTCCTCATGGGGCCTGACAACCCCGGCCTTCAGGACCACGAACCCGATGGGCACCTGGCCCTTGAGCACATCGTTGACCCCGATGACCGCGCATTCTGCAACGTCCCTGTGCTTGGCCACCACCTCCTCCATCCCGCCCGTGGAAAGCCTGTGGCCGGCCACGTTGATGACATCGTCCACCCGGCCCATGATGAAGATGTAGCCGTCCTCGTCCATGTATCCGCCGTCACCCGTTGCGTAGTACCCGGGGTACTCGGTGAGATACGACGACACGAAGCCCTCGTCGTTCTCCCACAGGGTGGGCAGACAGGCCGGCGGCAGGGGCAGCCTGATGCCGATGACGCCTTCCTTGCCCCTTGGCAGTTCCCTGGCCGCCTCGTCGATGATGTGCACGTCGAAGCCGGGCGCAGGTTTCGTGGGCGAGCCCGCCTTCACCGGCAGCTGCTCGATACCCATGCAGTTGGCTGCGATGGCCCAGCCCGTCTCGGTCTGCCACCAGTGGTCGATGACCGGGATATTGAGCAGGCCGCTGGCCCAGTAGTAGGTGTCGGGGTCGAGCCGCTCACCTGCCAGGAACAGGTGTTTCAGGCAGGAGATGTCATATTTCCTGATGAACGATCCATCCGGGTCTTCCTTCTTGATGGCCCTGAAGGCCGTGGGGGCGGTGAAGAGCACCTTGACGCCGTGCTGGGAGATCACCCTCCAGAACGCCCCCGGATCGGGTGTGCCCACCGGCTTGCCCTCGTAGAGGACCGTGGTGCAGCCGTAGAGCAGCGGACCGTAGACGATGTAGGAATGCCCCACGACCCAGCCTACGTCCGAGGCTGCCCAGTACACGTCGCCGGGCTTCACGTTGTAGATGTTCTCCATGCTCCACTTGAGCGCCACGGCGTGCCCGCCGTTGTCGCGCATCACTCCCTTGGGCTTGCCCGTAGTTCCGGAGGTGTAGAGGATATAGAGCGGATCGGTAGCCTCCACCGTGACACAGGGAACAGGCGAGGCCCCCTTGAGGGCTTCGTTCCATTCGATGTCACGGCCGGGTACGAGGTCGGCCTTGACCTGGGGACGCTGGTGGATCAAGCACCTATCGGGCTTGTGGCTGGAGAGCTCGATGGCCTTGTCCAGCAGCGGCTTGTACGGGATGGCACCCTTGGGTTCGATGCCGCAGGAGCTCGAGATCATGACCTTGGGCTTGGCGTCTTCGATGCGGACCGCCAGCTCGTTGGCTGCGAATCCGCCGAAGACGACCGAATGCACGGCACCGATACGTGCACAGGCCAGCATCGCGAACATGGTCTCGGGGATCATGGGCATATAGATGATAACCCGGTCGCCCTTGGTCACACCCAGATTCTTCAGCATACCCGCCACCAGGGAGACCTCTGTCTGGAACTCCCTGTAGGTGATCTTCTTCACCGTTGACGTCACCGGGCTGTCGTATATGATGGCGACCTGGTCTCCCCGGCCGTTGGCCACGTGAAGGTCAACTGCGTTGTAGCACGTGTTCACCCTGCCGCCTGAAAACCACCGGTAGAAGGGCTTCCTGGAATCGTCAAGCACCTTGTCCCACTTCTTTTCCCACTGGATGTTCTCGGCAGCCTCTGACCAGAAGGCATCCCTGTCTTCAATGGAACGCCTGTATGCCTCATCATAGGATGTATACACGACAGTTCTCCTCCTCTTGTCTATTGTATGATCATAAGACTATCTTATGCCTACTAGCCCAGGCCGATTTGACTGTCAACCGTGAAAATGTCCGGGGACTCAAAAGGTACTCTCGAACAGGGGGGCCCTCTGCTCAGGATCTCGGCTTCCTGATACGATCGGCCAGCATCGCGGTCGAGAGCCTGAGGTCTTCACCATCGATGCCCCTTTCTCTCAGGAAGCACCGGTAGAGGAGCTCGGGTCCCGCCTCGATTCCAGGGGTTCCCTCCCGGGAGATCATGCACGCAAGGCCGAGGGCGCTCGTGGCGGTAAGGCTGATCGTTCCCTCTTCCATGACCAGCACCCTGTCCGCGGCCATGAGGTCTTCCAGGCGGTGGGTAATGTGGATCACGGTCTTGTGGAGATCGGCGTTGAGTTCCCTGATCTGGCCGAGCAGGGACGAACGGCTGTCCGGATCGAGCATGACCGTACCCTCGTCGAGAACCATGATATCCACGTCCAGGGCCAGCTGTCCGGCGTAGGCGATCTTGGCGAGCTGGCCGCCGGAGAGGGTCGAGGTCAGGGCATTGCGCAGATGCTCGCAGTGGATGACCTTGAGCGCCCCATCAATCCGCGTCCTGATCTGGTCTCCGGGAAGGCCCATGTTCTCGGGTCCGAAGGCGATGTCCTCTTCCACCACGAGGCTGACTATCTGGTTGGCCGGATTGCTGAGCACGAGACCCACCCGCAGTCCGTGGGTATCGATCGTTCCCGAGGCGGGAAGGTGGATGCCTGCGATGAGGTATGCCAGCGTGGTCTTTCCGCTGCCGTTGGGGCCGACGATGCCGCAATAAGAACCGGCGGGCACCGTGAGGTCGATGCCCGCCAGAACGACTGCGTGGGGATAGGAAAAGGTGACGCCTTTCAGCGTGAGGGCGGCCGTGGTATCGTCAGACCGCATCAATCCTCATTCTCGTCGGCCTTCTTCCTGGTTGTCTTTTTTGCCGGTGCCTTTTTCTCCGCGGACTTCTCCGAGGTCTTCTTCGGCGCCGCAGCCTTTTTCTCGGGTTTCTTCGTCGCTGCCTTCTTCTCCGTGTCCTTCTTCGGCTTTTCGGGTACCGCCTTCACGTCCTTCGATTCGGTCCACTCGATGATGACGAGCGGCGCATGGTCTCCCCGACGCGTCTTGTACCGGATGATGCGGGTATACCCGCCATTGCGGCTTGCGAAGAGGGGAGCGAGCTCCTTGAAGAGCCTGCCGATGGCATCCTTGGACCTCAGCACGCGCTCCGCGCGCCTGATGGCGGCGAGGTCACCCTTCTTGCCCAAGGTGATCATCCTGTCTGCGATCCTCCTGAGCTCCTTTGCCCTGGCCTCGGTGGTGGTGAGCCTGTCATGCATGATCAGCGATGTCACCATGTTCCTGAGCATCGCCTCTTTGTGGTCGGTGGTCCGACCGAGCTTTCTTCCTGCTATCTGATGGTTCATCGTACCTACTCCAATCCTACTTGCTTTCCTCTTCTTCCATCCGTTTCCGCCGGGCCTCGATCTCGTCGGGCGACGGCAGATCCGGGAGCTTCATGCCGATGTGGAGTCCCATCTTGGAGAGCTTCTCCTTGATCTCTTCCAGGGACTTCCTGCCGAAGTTCTTGGTCTTGAGGAGTTCCGCCTCGGTCTTCTGGACGAGCTCGTAGATATAGGACATGTTCGCATTCTTCAGGCAGTTGGCCGAGCGCACGGAGAGCTCCAGTTCCTCCACGGTCCTGAAGAGGTTGTTGTTCAGTTCCTTGTCCTTTTCCTCTTCCCTCGCGCTGTGCTCGATCTCCTCCTCGTGGAAATTGATGAACACGTCCATGTATTCCTTCTGAATCTTGGCAGCGTATGCCAGGGCGTTGTCCGGTGTCACCACGCCGTTGGTCCATATCTCCAGGGAGAGCCGGTCATAGTCTGTCCTGCGTCCCACGATGGTTGGCGTGACGTTGAACGACACCCTTCTCACCGGCGAGAAGATGGCGTCGATGGGGATCCAGCCGTGGGCGTCCAGCTTCTCCTTGATGAGTTCGGCCGGGACGTAGCCTCTTCCCCAGTCCACCCGGAGCTCAACCTTGAAAGTCATGTCGCTCTGAATGGTCGCGATGAGCTGATCCGGGTTGACCACTTCTATCTTGCCGCCCGTTTCGATGTCTTCCGCCCTGACCTCACAGGGACCCTTCTTCTCAAGGGTTACCGTCTGAGGCTTGTCCGTGTGCATGCGCAGTTCAACCTTCTTGAAGTTCAGGATGATGTCCGTGACATCCTCGTAGATACCCGAGATGCTGGAGAATTCGTGGAGAACTCCCAGAGATTCGTCGAACTTCACACCGATAATGGCTGTACCGTAGATAGAAGACAGCAGAATCCGCCGGAGAGAGTTCCCGATGGTGACGCCGAAGCCGCGCTCCAGAGGTTGTGCATTGAAGCGGGCATAGGTGTCCGAATACGTGTCTTCCACTATCTCCAACTTGGTCGGTTTTATGATCTCTTTCCAGTTCTTCTCAATCATCCCTCACCCGTACCTTTGAATTCTTATTTCGAATAGTACTCTATAATCAGGGTTTCCTGAACGGACATCGGCATGTCCTTGCGTTCCGGCAATGCCTTGATCCTTCCCTTGCGGGCTTCCTTGTCCACCTCAAGCCATTCGGCAAGGCCCCGCTGCTCGCGATTCTCCAGCGAGGTCCCGATGGCCTCGAGCTTCTTGCTCTTTTCCTTGACCTCCACCTCGTCCCCGGCGTTCACCAGGAACGACGGTATGTCCACCTTGTGCCCGTTCACCCTGATGTGTCCGTGGGTGATGAGCTGGCGGGCGCCGTTGCGCGACGGCGCAAACCCGAGGCGGTACACGATGTTGTCGAGCCTTCTCTCCAGGAACTGCAGGAGCTGCTCGCCGGTGACTCCCTTCTTGCGCTTGGCCATGTCATAGTACCTGCGGAACTGGGCCTCGGACACGCCGTACGTACTCCTGACCTTCTGTTTCTCTCTCAGGTGGATCCGGTACTCCGTGGCCCTCACCCTGCCCTGTCCATGCTGGCCCGGGGGATATTCACGCTGGTCGATGGCGCACTTGTCGGTGAAGCACCGCTCTCCCTTCAGGAAGAGCTTCATCCCCTCCCTGCGACAGATCTTGCAAACAGCTCCTGTATATCGTGACAAGACGTGGTCCTCCTTCTTGTTAAACCCTTCTGCGTTTCGGCGGTCTGCAGCCGTTGTGAGGAATCGGTGTTATGTCGCGGATGCCGGTGATGCGGATGCCGCTCGCGTTGATCGCCCGCAGTGCCGATTCGCGGCCGCTGCCCGGACCCTTGATGTAGGCGAACGCGCTCTTCAGCCCGAATTCCTGCGCCTTCTTGCAGGCCTCCTGGGCCGCTATCTGAGCAGCAAACGGTGTGGACTTGCGTGATCCCTTGAATCCCTGGGCCCCGGCTGAAGACCACGACAGGGTGTTGCCCTGCTGGTCGGTGATGGTGATGATGGTGTTGTTAAAGGTGGCCTGGATATGCACGACACCTTCGGACACCTCTTTCTTGGCCTTCCTGCGTCCGGTTTTCTGTCTTACTTTCGCCATGCGAAGCACTCCTTATAAGCGGCCTTATTTCTTCTTTCCTACAACGACCCGCCTCGGCCCCTTGCGGGTCCTGGCGTTGTTGTGGGTATGCTGTCCGCGCACGGGCAGGCCCTTGCGGTGCCTGATGCCTCGGTACGAAGCGATGTCCATCAGCCGCCTGATGTTCATACTGACATCCCTGCGCAGGTCGCCTTCGACGATCATGTTTTTGTCGATGAAGTCCCTGATGGCCGCGATGTCCTGTTCCGTCAGGTCATCGCTCTTCTTCGCGGGGTCGATGTTCACCGCCCCGACGATCTCGGACGCCTTTGCCCTGCCGATACCGAAGATGTAGGTCAGTGCGATATCGATGCGTTTGTTCCGTGGTAAGTCTACTCCTGCTATCCTAGCCAAGACCGTGCGCCTCCTTTAACCCTGTCTCTGGTTATGCCGCGGGTTTTCGCAGATTACCCTGACAACTCCGCTTCGTCTGATGATCTTGCACTTCCTGCACCGTTTCTTGATTGATGCGCTCACCTTCATGTCCGCCTCGTTATTGCTTTGATCGGTAGACGATCCTGCCCTTGGTCAGATCGTAGGGCGAGATCTCCACCTGTACTTTGTCTCCCGGCAGTATCCGGATGTAGTGCATTCTCATCTTGCCCGAGATATGCGCGAGTATCTGGTGCCCGTTGGCCAGCTCCACCTTGAACATCGCGTTCGGCAGCGGCTCCAGCACGATCCCTTCAGCCTCGATTACATCCTTCGCCATGGTTCTCCTATGCGCCTATCGCCTTCTTGATCTCGTCCTGCACCTTCTCCATGCTCAGCGTGCCGTTGATCTTCCTGACGATGTTCTGTTTCCCGTAGTACTCGATCAGGGGCGAGGTCTGGCCGTGGTAGGTCGTCAGCCTCTGGCGTATGGTGGCCTCCTGGTCGTCGTCCCTCTGGTAGAGCTCGCCGCCGCACTTGTCGCACACGCCTGCCTTCTTGGGCGGGTCGAACTCGATGTGGTGCATGTAGTTGCAGCCCCTGCATGTCCTGCGGCCCGTGAGCCTCTTGACGAGATAGTCGTCCGGGACTTCGATGACCACCACATGGTCGAGCTTGGTGCCCAGGTCCTTCAGGAGTCCGTCGAGGGCCTTGGCCTGCTCCAGCGTCCTCGGGAAGCCGTCGAGGATGAACCCCTTCTTGCAGTCGGGCTTCTGAAACCTCTCCTTCACCACGCCGATAACGACGTCGTCCGGCACCAGTGCACCCTTGTCCATATATTCCTTGGCCTTCTTGCCCATGGGCGAGCCTTCCTTCACGGCGGCCCTGAACATGTCGCCCGTGGAGATCTGCGGTACGCCCAGTCTGTCGATCATCCTGGTGGCCTGCGTTCCCTTGCCGGCGCCCGGCGGTCCGATTAATATTATGTTCATGATCATTCCCCCCTCGTAAGGTTGTGTGAGCTATCTTCTCCCGCGTATGCGGCCGCTCTTGAGCAGGCCGTCATACTGCCTGCTGATGAGGTGCGATTCGATCTGGCTCATGGTGTCGAGCGAGACGCCTATGACGATGAGCAGCGAGGTGCCGCCGAAATAGAAGGGCGCGTTCGTCCACGCTATGAGGAACATGGGCAGCACGCAGACGACGCTCAGGTAGATGGCCCCGATGAAGGTGAGCCTGGACAGCACCCTGTCGAGGTAATCGGCGGTCGCCTTGCCCGGCCTGATGCCCGGGATGTACCCGCCATTCTTCTTGAGGTTGTCCGCCACGTCGAGCGGGTTGAAGATGACCGCGGTGTAGAAGTACGTGAAGAACACGATGGCTACGATATAGATGACGTTATACATGATCCCCGTCGGTGAAAAGGCGTTCGCCAGGTTCTTCATGATCCCCACGTCCGGGAAGAACTGGGCGATGGTGGCAGGGAACACGATGATGGACGATGCGAAGATGGGCGGTATGACGCCCGAGATGTTGATCTTGAGCGGCAGGTGCGTGCTCTGCCCGCCGTACACCCTTCGCCCCCTGATCTGCTTGGGGTACTGGATAGGCACCCTGCGCTGGGAGGTCTCGAAGTAGACGATGCCGGCCACGACCACTGCCACGACCGCTATGACGAGGATAAGCGCGAGGATGGACATCTCGCCCGTGCGGGCGAGCCTGAAGGTGTTGAAGATCGCCAGGGGGAGCCGCGCCACGATGCCCGCGAAGATGATGAGCGAGATGCCGTTGCCGATGCCCCGTTCCGTGATCTGCTCGCCCAGCCACATGAGGAAGCAGGTCCCGGTGGTCATGGTGGTCATGGCGATGAACCTGAACGCCCAGCCCGGGAAAAGCACCACGGTCTGTCCTGCCACGGTCATCTGCTCCACGCCGAAGGCCATGAAGTAGCTCTGGACCATACAGAGAAGTACCGTGAGGTAGCGGGTATACACGGTGAGCTTGTGCCTGCCGGCTGCGCCTTCCTTCTTGAGCTCTTCGAAGGGCGGGTAGATCATGCACAGCAGCTGTACGATAATGGATGCGCTGATGTAGGGCATGACGCCCAGGGCGAAGATGGACAGGCTCCGCAGGCCGCCGCCCGAGAACATGTCGAACATGCCCAGCAGGGTCCCCTGCTGCTGGTCGAACCACTCCTTCATGATGGCCGAGTCGATCCCCGGGGTGGGGATGTGGATGCCCAGGCGGTAGACGAGGAGCATCGCCAGGGTAAAGAGTATGCGGTTCCAGAGTTCGGGGACCTTGGTGATATTTCCGAATCCGTAGTTCACGTTCTACCCCTTAGAGCTGCTCGAAGGTGCCGCCGGCCTTCACGATCTTGTCGACGGCCGCCTGTGATGCCTTCTCCAGTTTGACGGTCAGCGGAAAGTCGATCTCACCGTCGGCCAGGAGCTTGACCGATACCTGCAGGGAGGGGATCTTGCCCTTCTCCCTGAGGGCCTTGCGGTCCACCACCGCGCCTTTCTCGAAGACGGTGAGGTCCCTGATGTTCACCACTGCATACTCAACGCGAAAGCGGTTCTTGAATCCCCTCTTGGGGAGCCTGCGGTAGATGGGCATCTGCCCGCCCTCGAACCACAGGGGTACACTACCGCCGGAGCGCGCCTTCTGTCCCTTGGCCCCGCGTCCGCTCGTGGTGCCCATGCCCGAGGCATTGCCCCGTCCTACCCGCTGCTTCTTCTTCCTCGATCCGGCTGCGGCCTTCAGGTTCGATAGATCTATCATGTTATGCCTCCTCCCAGGTCAGCAGGTGGGGCACCTTGTTGATGGCGCCGCGTGTCGCCTGGTTATCGGGAAGAATCCTCGACCTGCCGCGCCGCTTCAGTCCCAGTGCAGCGACGACCGCCCTCTGCTTCTCGGTGCAGCCGATCACCGATCGGTTCAATGTCACCTTGATCTTGCCAGCCATGGTATCAATCCATCCTCTTCACACAGTTTACGATGCCGCGTCCAGGGTCTTGCCCCGCTTCGCCTCGACGTGTTCCTTTGTCTCCAGGCGTTCCAGCGCGTCGAAGGTGGCGCGGATGACGTTGTTGTGGTTGCGCGAGCCCAGCGTCTTGGCCACCACGTTGCGGTACCCCGCAGCCTCCATGACCGCACGCACGGCGTTGCCGGCGATGATGCCTGTCCCCTCGGGGGCGGGTTTCACGTAGACCTTTGAGGACCCGAATTCACCGGTGATGGCGTGGGGGATCGTGCCGGAGACGATGGGCACGTCTTGCATGGACTTCTTGGCCGCCTCGAATCCCTTGCGGATGCTTATCGAGACTTCCTTTGCCTTGCCGAGCCCATGGCCGACCTTGCCGTTCCCGTCGCCCACCACGACCAGCGCACTGAAGCGGAAGCGCTTGCCGCCCTTGACGACCTTGGCGACGCGGTTGATGAAGACAACCTTGTCGATCAACTGTTCCTGGTTATCGTCGATCTGTTCGAATCTAGCCAATTCACCACCTCGCTTCCTAGAACTTCAATCCGCCTTCGCGGGCCGCATCCGACAGCGCCTTGATCCTGCCGTGATACCGGTAACCCGAGCGGTCGAACACCACGGTCTCGATCCCCTTCTCCTTCGCCTTTGCGGCGATCAGGGCGCCTACCTGCCGCGCGGTCTCGATGCTGGAGCCCCTGGCCTTCCCCTTGAGCTCGGGGCTCAGGGTCGAGGCGGCCACCAGTGTGACACCGCTCGTATCGTCGATGATCTGGGTATAGATGTTCCTGATCCCGCGATACACGCTCAGACGGGGCCGCTCCGGGGTGCCGGAGATCTTCTTGCGGATACGGTCTTTCCTGAGATTCCAGGCTTCCTTTTCGGTCTTCCTGCTCACTGTACACCACTCCTTGTCAATCAACAGCCCTTAGCCCTTGGC
Organism: Deltaproteobacteria bacterium; assembly: GCA_017992605.1. Taxonomy (GTDB): domain Bacteria; phylum Desulfobacterota; class Desulfomonilia; order UBA1062; family UBA1062; genus MWEI01. The sequence continues at coordinate 32,691 of JAGOOG010000007.1, read as the reverse complement.
CGCGCTCTTGCCGGGCTTGATCCTGACCTGCTCACCTTCGTAGCGGATCCCCTTGCCGGCGTAGGAATCCGGCTTGCGGACCTTGCGTATGCGGGCGGCCACGTCACCGAGGATCTCGTTGTCGATGCCGGCGATCTCGATGATGCCGTCCTTGCTCACCGTGCCGCTGACACCGGCGGGCAGCTTGAACTCTACCGGGTTCGAGTAGCCGACGTTCAGCACGAGGGTGTTTCCCTTTGCCTCGCCGCGGTACCCCACGCCCACGATCCTGAGCTTCCTCGTGAACCCTTCGGTGACACCCTTGACCATGTTGTTGGCCAGCGCCCGCATCAGACCGTGATACGCCTTGGTCTGCCGCTCTTCATCGAGGGTGGCGAAACGCAGCTCGCCGCCATCGATCTTCACTTCGATATTGCCCACACACCTCTTCTTCAGCTCACCCTTGGGCCCCTTGACCTTGAGCATGTCGCCGTCCAGCGACACGGTTACGCCCTTGGGGATGGCGATGGGCAGCTTTCCAATCCTCGACATCGACATGGCTGACTCCTTACCAGACCTTTATCAGGACTTCGCCGCCCACATTGCTGGCCCGTGCCTTGACATCGGTCATGAGCCCGGCGGAGGTACTCACGATGGATATGCCCATTCCTTCACGCACCCTCGCGATGTCGCCGGCGCCCCGGTAGACTCTCCTGCCGGGTCGGGACACCCTCTGGATACCGCTCATGACATGCCGGGAGTTGAAATATTTCAGGTTCACGCGCAACGTTCCCTGCTTCTCGTCGTCTATGACCCGGTATGCCTTGATGTACCCTTCCTTCTGGAGGATATCGGCAATCTCTATCTTGAGCTTGGATGCCGGGATATCGACGCTCTCCTTCTTGGCACCTGCAGCGTTACGAATCCTGGTGATCATGTCCGCAATGGGATCAGTATGCATTGGTGTTCCCCTCTTACCAGCTTGATTTCTTCAACCCGGGGATCTCGCCCTTCATGGCAAAATTCCTCAGGCAGATCCTGCAGATGCCGAACTTGCGGTAGTATGCGTGCGGCCTCCCGCACAGCATGCACCGGTTGTACTGCCGCACCTTGAACTTGGGCGACCTCTGCTGCTTCGCTATCAATGATTTCTTCGCCATAGTATCCCCTCACCTACTTCCGAAATGGCATGCCAAAAGCTGCGAGCAGGCTCCTGCCCTCGTCGTCGCTGGCGGCCGTGGTGACAATGGTTATATTCATACCTCTGAGCTTGTCAATCGCGTCGTAGTTGATCTCCGGGAACACGGACTGATCGGCCAGCCCCATGGTGTAGTTGCCCCTGCCGTCGAAGCCCTTGGCCGACACGCCGCGGAAGTCGCGGACACGGGGCAGCACCGCGTTGATGAGCCTGTCGAGGAACTCGTACATCCTCTCTCCCCTGAGCGTCACCGTGCACCCCACCGGCATGCCCTCCCTGAGCTTGAATGCGGCGATGGACTTGCGGGCCTTCCTGACGATGGGCTTCTGACCGGAGATGAGCGTGAGCTCCTCGGCCGCCTTGTCGATGATCTTGATGTCCTGGACTGCCTCACCCAGCCCCATGTTCAGGACAACCTTGACGAGCTTGGGGATCTGGTGGACGTTCTTGTACCCGAATTCTGTTTTCAGAAGAGGTACGACTTCCTTGACGTAATAATCCTTGAGCCTTGCCATCTATGACCTCACTTATCCAGTTCCTCGCTGCAGCTTCTGCAGTACCTCACCTTGGCGCCGTCCTCGTGGACCTTGAACCCGACGCGGACGGCCTTCTTGCACTTGGGGCAGAAGAGAGCCAGGTTGGACGCATCGATGCTCGCTTCCTTTTCCACGATGCCGCCCTGCGATGTCTGGGTGGGTCTGGTGTGCCTCTTGATGAGGTTCACCCGCTCGACAAGCACCCGGCCTTTCTTCGGGATAACCCGGATCACCTGTCCCTGCTTGCCCTTGTTCTTGCCCGCAAGGACGACCACGGTATCGCCCTTCCTGATCCTTCCTGTCTCGTGCCTTACGACTGCCATCTCTCCACTCCTACAGCACCTCGGGTGCCAGTGAGACTATCTTCATGAAGTTCTTTGTCCTCAGCTCGCGGGCGACCGGCCCGAATATACGCGTGCCGATGGGTTCCATCTGGTTGTTGAGGATGACGGCGGAGTTCTCGTCGAACCGGATGCTCGTCCCGTCCGGACGCTTGTGCGTGCGCTTCGTGCGCACGACCACTGCCTTCACCACATCGCCCTTCTTCACCTTGGATCGGGGGATGGCCTCCTTCACGCTCACGACGATGATATCACCCAGCGAGGCGTATCTGCGCCTGGTTCCACCCAGCACCTTGATGCACTGGACCTCCTTCGCCCCCGAATTGTCCGCAACCTTGAGCCTTGTCTGCTGTTGGATCATGATCGGCCTCCGCCACTACAACCTTTCTATTCCTGCCTCTCGAGGATCTTCACAACCCTCCAGCTCTTGTCCCTGCTGAGCGGCCTGCACTCACGGATGAGGACCTTGTCGCCCTGCCTGCACTCGTTTCGCTCGTCGTGTGCCTTGAACCTTGCGCGCCTGCGGATGTACTTCTCGAAGACAGGGTGCTTCTCGAGGTGCTCGACAGTGACCACCACGGTCTTGTCCATCTTGTCGCTCGTGACAACTCCCAGCAATTCAAGCTTTCTCGATTTCTCTGCCATTACTGTTTCTCCCGGGTGATCGTATTGATCCGCGCAATGTCACGACGTAGCTTGCCTATGCGTGTCTTGTCCTTGAGCTGGCCCGTGGCCTTCTGGAACCGTGCGTCCATCAGCTCGCGCTCAAGCTTGGTCAGGAGCTGTGACACCTCCGTAACGCTCTTCTCACGGATTTCCTTGGCCTTCATAGGGCCCCCTCTCTGGCGACGAACCTGGTCTTGACCGGCAGCTTGTGCGCGGCGAGACGGAAGGCCTCCTTGGCCTGATCCTCGGTTACGCCATCGATCTCGAAGAGGATCCTGCCGGGCCTCACCGGTGCGACCCACTCTTCAGGGGCTCCCTTGCCCTTGCCCATGCGGGTTTCAGCGGGCTTCTTGGTGATGGGCTTGTCCGGGAAGACCCTTATCCACACCTTGCCGCCCCTCTTGATGAAACGGGTGATCGCAATACGTGCCGCCTCGATCTGCCTGGCCGTTATCCAGTGCGGTTCGGTGGTCTGGAGTCCGTATTTTCCGAAGGAGACCCGGGAGCCGCGCTCCGGGCTTCCCATCATGCGTCCCCGCATCTGTTTCCTGTGTTTTACCTTGTTCGGCATCAACATGGCCTGCTGCTCCCTTTACGCGCTCGCCTCTTCCTGCTTCTTAATGATATCGCCATGGTAGATCCACACCTTCACGCCGATGACACCGTAGATGGTGAAGGCCTCCTTGAAGCCGTAGTCCACATCGCTTCGCAGCGTATGGAGGGGGACACGGCCCTCGCGGTACCACTCGCTCCGTGCGATCTCAGCCCCTGCAAGCCTGCCCGCGCAGGCGACCTTGATGCCCTGGGCGCCCATGCGCAGCGCCTGGCTCACTGCCCTCTTCATGGCCCTGCGGTAGGCGACCCGGCGCTCGAGCTGGCTCGCGATGCCTTCGGCCACGATCTGTGCATCGGTCTCGGGGCGTCTGATTTCCTTGATCTCCAGCATGATGTCCTTGTTCACGAAACGGGCGAGATCGTTCTTGATCGTCTCCGCGCCCTGGCCTTTGCGCCCGATCACGAGACCCGGACGACCGGTGTAGATGACCAGCTTCACCTTGTTGGCGGCCCGCTCGATGATGATATTGGAGATCCCTGCATGGCTCAGGCTCTTGTTGATGAAGTTGCGGATCTTGCGATCCTCCACGAACATTTGGCCGAAGCTCCTGTCGGCATACCACTTGGCCTTCCAGTCCTTGGTCACCCCAAGCCGAAAACCGTACGGATGTATCTTCTGTCCCACCTTCGACCCCTTTCCTAGAGCTCTTCGAGAACGACTGCGATATGAGAAGTCCGTTTCAGGATGCGGTTCGCGCGCCCCTGCGCCCTGGGCCTGAACCGTTTCATCATGGGGCCCTCATCTACCTGGATGGACTTCACATAGAGATTGTCCACGTCCACCATGCCCGTCTGCATGGCGTTGGCCACGGCCGAGTTCAGCACCTTGGCGATGACGCGGGCTCGCTTCGTGCCGAGCAGATTGAGCATCCGCAGGGCGTCGGCGATCTGCCTGCTCCTCACCTGGTCGGCAAGCAGCCTCGTCTTCTGGGGCGAGACCCGGGTGTGTCTGAGAATGGCTTTTGCTTCCATGGTCTATCCCTTCCTCTGCGCCTTTCTGTCGGCTGCGTGGCCGAAGAAGGTACGTGTCGGCGAGAACTCGCCGAGCTTGTGTCCCACCATCTCTTCAGTGCAGTAGACAGGGACGAACTTCTTGCCGTTGTGCACGGCAAAGGTCAGCCCCACGAATTCCGGGAGGATTACGGAGCGTCTGGACCAGGTCTTGATAACCTTCCGGCTGCCGGCCTCCTGGGCCTGGAGCACCTTGGCCAGCAGATGGTCATCCACGAACGGCCCTTTCTTCAATGAACGGGACACGGCTTACTTCCTCCTCTTCACGATGAACTTGTTGGAGACCTTGGTGCGTTTCCTGGTCTTGTGGCCCTTGGTCGAAACGCCCCATGGCGTGACCGGGTGATTTCCCTTCACCCTGCCCTCGCCGCCTCCATGCGGATGGTCGACCGGGTTCATGGCCACGCCGCGCACCGTAGGCCTGATACCGAGCCAGCGCTTCCGGCCGGCCTTGCCCACGGTGATGTTGGAATGGCTCACATTGCCTACCTGGCCGATGGTGGCCTTGCATTCGGCGTAGACCTTTCTCACTTCGCCGGACGGCATCTTGATCTGGACGTAGTTTCCTTCCTTGGCCAGCACCTGGCCTGCCGTACCCGCGGACCTGATGAGCTGTCCGCCCCTGCCGGGCTTGAACTCCACATTGTGGACGCTCGTGCCCAAGGGCATCATCTTGAGGCTCAGGACGTTCCCGGTCCTGATCTCGGCATCCTCGGCGGTGACGACCGTGCTGCCCACGGCCAGCCCTTCGGGCCAGAGGATGTAGCGCTTCTCTCCGTCTGCATACTGCACCAGGGAAATCCTGGCCGAGCGGTTGGGGTCGTATTCCACCGTCATGACCTTGCCCGGCACGCCCACCTTGTCCCGCCTGAAGTCGACGATGCGGTAGAGCCTCGTCGTGCCGCCGCCCTGATGGCGCACGGTGATGCGGCCCAAATTGTTGCGGCCGCTGTTCTTCTTGAGCCGGTAACTCAGCGACTTCTCGGGGGCGGTGGTGGTGATCTCCTCGAATGTGGAGACCGTCATGGTCCTCCTGCCTGCCGATGTCGGTTTGAATCCACGTATGCTCATCGGTTATACCCCTTCATAGAGCTCGATGGTCTCGCCTTCTCTGAGCGTGACGATCGCCTTCTTCCAGTCGGCGCGCTCGTAATGCCTGAGACCCCAGCGCTTGGTCTTGCCTTTCATGTTCATGGTCCGCACGTTCTCCACGTGCACGTTGAACAGCGCTTCCACGGCCTTCTTGATCTCGATCTTGTTGGCACCCCTGGCTACGGAGAAGATCACGTGATTGCCCTTTTCCCTGAGCATGGTGCCCTTCTCGGTGACCAGCGGCCGCCTGAGTATGCTATGTGCTGTCTTCATGGCTTCAGCCTTTCAACTATGAGCTCGACGGCCTTCAGGTCAATGATGAGCCCCTTGTGCTTGAGGATGTCATAGACATTCAGGCCGCTGACGTTCAGCAGCTTGCTCTTGGGATGATTCCGAGATGCCAAGGCCACGTTCGCGTTTTCTTCTCCCACGATCACGAGCGAGTTCTGCATGCCCAGGGCCCCCAGGGCCTTGACATAATCCCTGGTCTTGGGCTCGGTGATGGCCATGGAGTCCACCACCTTGAGCATGTTCTCGCCGGCCTTCATGCTCAGCGCCGAGCACAGGGCCAGCCTCCTCACCTTCTTGGGGAGATCGATCTTGTAGTTCCTGCTGTTGGGACCGAAGACCACGCCGCCGTGCCTCCAGAGGGGCGAGCGGTTGGTGCCGGCGCGTGCGCGGCCCGTACCCTTCTGACGCCACGGCTTCTTGCCGCCGCCGGAGACCTCGGAGCGGCTCTTGGTCTTGGCCGTGGCCGCCCTGCGGTTCGCCATCTGCCAGACCACCACGTCGTGGAGCAGATGGGGCTTCACTTCACAGCCGAACACGCTCTCGTCGAGCTGGATCTCATTTACCTTCTCGCCTGCAATGTTGAACACATCAACGACCGGCATGACTTAACCCTCTTGCTTCCGTAATATGACGAGCTGACCGTTGCTGCCGGGAACCGCGCCGCGGATCGCGATCATATTCCTGTCTTCGAAAATGTCCACGACCTTCAAACCCTTGACCGTCACCTGCTCGTTGCCCAGATGGCCCGACATCTTCTTTCCCTTGATGACCTTGCCCGGGGAGGTGTTCGTGCCGATCGACCCGGTCTCGTTCAGGATGAGCGAGCCGTGGCTGGCGGGAAGACCGCCGAAGTTGTGCCTGCGGACAACGCCTGCATAGCCCTTCCCCTTGGAAATACCCGTGACCCGGATGGTCTCGCCCTTGGCGAAGACCTCCGATGCCTTGACCTCCTGGCCCACTTCCACGGCGCCGACGTCGTCGCAGGGGACCTCGCGCAGGTGGTAGAAGAATCCCTTGCCCGCCTTTTCCTGGTGCCCCTTGACCGGTTTGTTGACGCGCGCCTCCTTCTTCTCGCCGAAACCGAGCTGCAGCGCATCGTAGCCGTCACGGTCCTGGAACTTCTTCTGGATCACGTAGCAGGGACCTGTCTGTATGAGCGTGACGGGAACGACCTCGCCGCTCTCGTTGAAGATCTGGCTCATGCCGAGTTTCTTTCCAAGTATACCCTTGATCATGGCTGTCTCCGGAATAACTAAAGCTTGATCTCCACATCCACACCGGCCGAGAGATCCAGCTTCATGAGGGAATCCACGGTCTGCTGAGTGGGGTCGAGGATGTCGAGGAGTCGCTTGAAGGTGCGGATCTCGAACTGGTCCCTGGATTTCTTGTCCACATGAGGAGACCGCAGGACGCAGAAGCGCTCGATCTTCGTGGGCAGGGGAATGGGTCCGGCAACCCTGGCACCGGTCCTGCGTGCCGCATCGACGATCTCCTGCACTGACTGGTCGATGAGCTTATGGTCGTAACCTTTCAGTCGTATGCGTATCCTTTGGGTCTCCATTGCTCTGTGCTCCTGTCTCGTTTACTCGATGACCTTGACGATGACGCCGGAGGCGACGGTCCTGCCGCCCTCGCGGATGGCGAACCTCAGACCCTCCTCCATGGCGATCGGCGATATCAGCTTCACCTCCATCGTCACGTTGTCCCCGGGCATCACCATCTCCACCCCCTCGGGCAGCTTGATGTCCCCCGTCACGTCCGTCGTCCGAAAATAAAACTGCGGCCGGTACCCCGTGAAAAACGGCGTGTGCCGCCCACCCTCTTCCTTCTTCAACACGTACACCTCAGAGGTAAAATGCGTGTGCGGCATGATCGAACCAGGCTTCGCCACCACCTGCCCGCGCTCCACCTCCTCACGCTTCGTCCCACGCAGCAACACCCCCACGTTGTCCCCAGCACGACCCTCGTCCAGCGTCTTCCGGAACATCTCTACTCCCGTGCACACCGTCTTGGTCGTCGGCCGGATCCCCACAATCTCTACCTCTTCCCCGACCTTGATCACCCCACGCTCCACTCGGCCCGTCACCACCGTGCCACGACCGCTGATCGTGAATATGTCCTCAACTGGCATCAAAAACGGCTTGTCAATGTCCCGCGCAGGCTCAGGTATGTACGCGTCCACCGCATCCATCAACTCAAATATGCACTTCGCCTCCGCACTGTCTGGATCGTCACTCTCCATCGCCTTGAGCGCACTCCCCCGTATGATCGGGATCTCGTCCCCAGGAAAATCATACGCCGAGAGCAGCTCCCGAAGCTCCAGCTCCACCAGCTCCAGCAGCTCAGGATCGTCCACCTGGTCCACCTTGTTCATGAACACCACCATCGCCGGCACGTTCACCTGCTTCGCCAGCAATATGTGCTCCCGCGTCTGCGGCATCGGCCCGTCACTCGCCGCCACCACCAATATCGCCCCGTCCATCTGCGCCGCACCCGTAATCATGTTCTTGATGTAGTCCGCGTGCCCAGGACAGTCGATGTGCGCATAGTGACGCGTCGCCGTCTGATACTCCACGTGCGCCGTGTTGATCGTGATCCCACGCTCCTTCTCCTCCGGCGCCTTGTCTATCTGATCGTACGCCACATACTCGCTCAATCCCTTCTTCGCCAAATGCTTCGTGATCGCCGCCGTCAACGTCGTCTTCCCATGATCAATATGACCAATCGTCCCCACATTCACATGCGGCTTCGTCCTCTTGAATGTCTCCTTAGCCATTGAGCTGTCCTCCCCTGGAAACTTTTAAGGTATCGCAGATGCTGCTCGGCACCGGCTCGTAGTGCGCGACCTGCATGGTGAAGGTCGCCCTGCCCTGGGAAAGCGAGCGCAACGTCGTCGCATAGCCGAACATCTCCGCCAGCGGAACCTGGGCTGCCACCACCCGCACGTCCGACCTGGTGTCCATGCCAAGAACCCTGCCTCTCCGGGAGGAGAGGTCGCTGATCACGTCACCGATATAGTCCGCAGGGCAGACCGCCTCGACGTCCATGATGGGCTCGAGCATGATGGGGCTCGCCTTCTTCAGAGCGTTCTTGATGGCCATGGAGCCTGCGATCTTGAATGCGAGCTCGGAGGAATCCACCTCGTGGAACGATCCGTCCAGGAGCGAAACCTTGATGTCCTGCACGGGATACCCTGCGATGGGTCCGATCTCCAGGGATTCCTCCACGCCCTTCTTCACCGCCGGTATGTATTCCCTCGGGATCACGCCGCCCACGATCTTGTTGACGAATTCGAATCCGCTGGCAGGCTCCATGGGCTCAACGGTGATGACCACATGGGCGTACTGGCCGTGACCGCCGGTCTGCTTGACGTACTTGCAGGTCTCCTGCACGGTCTTCGTGATGGTCTCGCGGTAGGCCACCTGGGGCTTGCCCACGTTGGCCTCCACGCTGAACTCACGGCGGAGCCTGTCCACGATGATCTCCAGGTGGAGCTCACCCATGCCTGAGATCAGGGTATCGCCCGTCTCCCGGTCGGACTGCACGCGGAAGGACGGGTCTTCCATGGCCAGCCTGGAAAGGGCGAACCCGAGACGCTCCTGGTCGGCCTTGCTCCTCGGCTCGATGGCGATCGAGATGACCGGCTCGGGAAAGTCCATGGACTCCAGGATGATGGGGTTGGCCAGATCGCACAGACTGTGGCCCGTGATGGTGTTCTTGAGTCCCAGGACTGCGGCGATTTCACCCGCGTAGAGGTCCTTGATCTCCTCGCGCTTGTCCGCGTACATGCGCACGAGGCGACCGATCCGCTCCTTCTTGCCCGTGCTGCAGTTGTAGACGGTGTCACCGGAGCTCAACATCCCCGAATAGACGCGGATGAAGGTGAGCTGGCCCACGTACGGGTCGTTCATGACCTTGAAGGCAAGGGCCGAGAACGGCTCGTCGTCCCGCGGGCTGCGGCTCGCATCGTCTCCGGACTCGGTCTTGCCTTTGACGGCGCCGATCTCGACAGGCGACGGAAGGAAGTCCACCACCGCGTCCAGCAGAGGCTGGACGCCCTTGTTCTTGAACGCCGTGCCGCAGAGCACGGGCGTGACGACACCGATGAGCGTTCCCTTCTTGACGGCCTTCCGGATGGCACCGTTGGTTATCTCTTCTCCGGCCAGGTAGGTCTCCATGACGGCGTCGTCCACGTCGCAGAGCGCCTCGGTGAGCCGCTCGCGGTATTCCTCGGCCTTCTCACGATACTCCGGGGGTATGTCGATGAAGGAATAGCTGGAACCCTTGGTGGATTCGTCGAAGACCGCAGCCTTCATCTCGATGAGGTCGATGACCCCGGTGAAGTGTTCCTCCTGGCCCATGGGAACCTGAACGGCCACTGCATTGGCTCCGAGCTTGTTCCTAATCTGGTCGACCACGCTGAAGAAGTCGGCGCCCACGCGGTCCATCTTGTTCACGAAGGCCAGCCTCGGCACGTGGTAGCGCTCGGCCTGCCTCCAGACCGTCTCGCTCTGGGGCTCGACACCGCCCACTGCGCAGAAGACCGCCACGGCCCCGTCGAGGACCCTCAGGGAGCGTTCAACCTCGATGGTGAAGTCCACGTGGCCCGGGGTGTCGATGATGTTGATGATGTGATCTTTCCAGGAACAGGTGGTGGCTGCCGACGTTATGGTGATGCCGCGCTCCTTCTCCTGCTCCATCCAGTCCATGGTGGCCTGGCCGTCATGGACCTCGCCGATCCTGTAGCTCCGCCCGGTGTAGAAGAGAATGCGCTCGGTAGTCGTGGTCTTGCCCGCATCGATGTGGGCCATGATACCGATGTTTCTGAGTCTCTCTATGGGGACGGAACGTTTCACTGCCGAATTCCTTATTATAAGTGGTATGGTTACCAGCGATAGTGCGCAAACGCCTTGTTGGCCTCCGCCATCTTGTGCGTGTCTTCCTTCTTCTTAATGGACGTGCCGCGGTTGTTGTAGGCGTCGATCAACTCGGCGGCCAGCCGTTCGCTCATGGTGTGCTCCGATCGTTCCCGGGCTGCGGTGATGATCCATCTCCTGGCCAGCATGTCCCTCCGGTCGGGGCGGACTTCCTGGGGCACCTGGTAAGTGGCGCCGCCGATCCTGCGGGAGCGGACCTCCAGGGAAGGCTTCACGTTGTCGAAGGCCTTGAGGAAGACCTGCAGCGGGTCTTCCTTGGTCCTGCTGGCAAGGATGTCCAGCATGTCATAGAAGATCATCTCGCTGACGGACTTCTTGCCGTCCCACATGAGGCAGTTGATGAACTTGGCCACGTTCAAGTCACCGAACTTGGGGTCCAGTGGTATATCTCTCTTCAGGGTTCCTCTGTTTTTCCTCGGCATGGCAAATCCTCTACTTCGGTCTCTTGGTCCCGTACTTGGACCGGCCCTTGCGGCGCTCGGACACGCCCTCTGAATCCATGACGCCGCGTATGATGTGATAGCGGACACCTGGCAGGTCCTTGACGCGGCCGCCCCTGATCATCACCACTGAGTGCTCCTGCAAGTTATGGCCCTCTCCCGGAATATAGGACGTGACCTCGTATCCGTTGGTCAGCCGCACGCGGGCAACCTTTCTCAGGGCCGAGTTGGGCTTCTTGGGGGTGGTGGTGTACACCCTCACGCAGACGCCCCTCTTCTGAGGGCACGCCTGCAGGGCCCTCGTCTTCTTGATCTTTTCGACAGTCTTCCTGCCTTTTCTCACGAGCTGATTCAGTGTGGGCATCGATCCTTCTTCCTTCTCACGTAATCAATGGGAAAAACGTACCTGAATCCATGATCAGATAGCCGCAGTCTTCTATCAATGTGCGCCTTGTTCTGTCAAGGACTTTCTATACGAATTCCTCCTCGAGAATATCGTCCTCGCCGAGCTCGATATCCACCTTCCGGTAGATGGGGAACCCGGTACCCGCAGGGATGAGCCTGCCCATGATGACGTTCTCCTTGAGCCCGACCAGGTGGTCGACCTTGCCCTCGACACTTGCCTCGGTGAGCACCCGGGTGGTTTCCTGGAAGGACGCCGCCGAGATGAAGCTCTCGGTGTTCAGGCTGGCTTTGGTGATGCCGAGCAGGTACGGCTCCGCCACGGCGGGCCTCAGGTCCTGGCTCACCATGCGCTGGTTTTCTTCCTCGAAGAGGAACTTGTCCACGAATTCGCCCTCGATCATGTCCGTGTCGCCCGGTTCCTTGATCTTTACCCGCTTGAGCATCTGGCGGACGATGACCTCGATGTGCTTGTCGTTGATGCGCACGCCCTGGAGCCGGTAGACCTCCTGGACCTCGTTTACGAGGTACTTGGCAAGGTCCTTCTCCCCCCTGATGCGCAGGATGTCGTGGGGGTCAACGGCACCGTCCATGAGCGGCTCTCCCGCGCGAACGAAGTCGCCCTCGTGCACGGAGACGTGTTTGTTCTTCGGTATCATGTAGTCCTTGGCCGACCCGATCTCCGGGGAGATGGTCACCTTGCGCTTGCCCTTGGTGTCCTTGCCGTAGGAGACCTCGCCGTCGATCTCGGTGACTACGGAACACTCCTTGGGACGCCTCGCCTCGAAGAGTTCCACGACCCGGGGCAGACCGCCCGTGATGTCCTTGGTCTTGGTGGTTTCGCGCGGGATCTTCACGAGCACGTCGCCGGCGAAGACCTCGTCCCCTTCCTTGATGAATATATGCGCCCCCACCGGCAGGTTGTACCGGGCCTGGTTCTTGGAGCCGGGGATCTTGGCGATCTTGCCTGCGTCGTCGGTGATGTAGATGCGGGGCCTGAGCTCCGGGTCCTTGGGCTCGATAATGACCGCGCGGGACAGGCCGGTGACCTCGTCGATGTGCTCCATGACCGTGATCTCTTCCACCATGTCCTGGAACTTGGCCTTGCCCCCCACATCCGTGAGGATGGGGATGGTGTAGGGATCCCACTCGGCCAGCAGGGTGCCTGCTTCGACCTTCTGTCCGTCCGCCACCTTGACCTTGGCACCGTACACGATGGAGTACTGCTCGCGCTCACGGCCGGTTTCGTCCACCAGGACCACCGTGCCGTTGCGGTTCATGGCGACGAGGTCGCCTTCCCTCCCCAGGGATACCTTCAGGTCCTTATATCTGGCGGTGCCGGCATGGTTGAACTTGATGCTCGACTGCTCCACGACCATGGCCGTACCACCTACGTGGAACGTCCTCATGGTGAGCTGGGTGCCGGGCTCGCCGATGGACTGGGCCGCGATGATGCCCACGGCCTCGCCGATGTTGACCATGCGCCCGCGGGCCAGGTCCTTGCCGTAGCACTTGGCACAGATGCCGTGCTTGGACCGGCAGGACAGGGCGGAGCGGGCCACGACCTTCTCGATGCCCGCGTCGTCCAGGAGCTTCACGTGCGACTCGGTGACCATGGTGTTGGCGGGTACCAGCACGTCGCCGGTGTAGGGGTCGCGGAGGTCGTCCAGGGTAACCCTGCCGAGGATCCTCTCGCCCAGGTTCTGAATGATCTCGCCTCCCTCGATGAGGGCCTCCAGCTCGATGCCGTCCAAGGTCCCGCAGTCCTCCTCGGTGACGATGACGTCGTGGGCCACGTCGACGAGGCGGCGGGTGAGGTACCCGGAGTTGGCCGTCTTGAGCGCCGTGTCCGCCAGACCCTTCCTGGCTCCGTGGGTGGATATAAAGTATTCCAGGACGTCGAGGCCCTCCCTGAAGTTGGACTCGATGGGGGTCTCGATGATCTCACCGGAGGGCTTGGTCATGAGCCCGCGGATGCCTGCCAGCTGCCTGATCTGCTGGGCCGAGCCGCGGGCCCCGGAGTCGGCCATCATGAAGATGGGGTTGAAGGACGGGAACTCCATGGTGGAACCGTCCTTGAGCGTGACCGTGTCGCTCTTGATGGTCTCCATCATGTCCCCGGCGATGTGGTCGGTGACCTTTGTCCAGATGTCAACGATCTTGTTGTACCGCTCGCCGTCGGTGATGAGACCCTCGTTGTACTGGTTGATGATCTGGGCCACGTCCTCCTTGGCCTTTTCGATGATGTCTCCCTTGGAGCCCGGGATCTTCATGTCCTCGATGCCGATGGAGATGCCTGCCTTGGTGGCGAACTGGTAGCCCAGGTCCTTGATGCGATCAGCCAGCAGCACGGTGTTCTTGTCGCCCGCCAGGGAGAAGCAGGCATCCACGAGCTCTCCCAGGGCTTTCTTGGTCATGGGCCGGTTGATGGCGTCGAAGGGTATCTCCTGTGGCACGATCTCCCGGAAGATCACCCGGCCCACCGTGGTGTCCATGGTCCTGCCTTCCATGCGCACCTTGATCCGCGCGTGGATGGAGGCCACCCCCGCGTCGAATGCGGCACGGACCTCCTCGGGGCCGAAGAACACCATGCCTTCGCCCAGGGCGTTCGGCTTCTCGCGCGTCAGATAGTACATGCCGAGCACGATGTCCTGGGTTGGGCCGATGATGGGCTTGCCGTGCGCAGGAGACAGGATGTTGTTGGTGGACATCATGAGCACGCGGGCTTCCACCTGCGCCTCGATGGACAGGGGCACGTGAACGGCCATCTGGTCGCCGTCGAAGTCGGCGTTGAAGGCAGGGCAGACCAGCGGGTGGAGCTGGATGGCCTTGCCTTCGATGAGTATGGGCTCGAAGGCCTGCATGCCGAGCCGGTGCAGGGTGGGGGCGCGGTTCAGGATGACGGGATACTCCTGGACCACCTCGGCCAGGCACTCCCAGACCTCGGGGGTCTCGTTCTCCACCATGCGCTTGGCGCTCTTGATGGTGCTGACGTGTCCCTTGTTTTCCAGCTTGTTGTAGATGAACGGCTTGAAGAGCTCGATGGCCATCTTCTTGGGCAGCCCGCACTGGTGGAGCCTGAGATCGGGGCCCGCGGTGATGACCGAGCGACCGGAGTAGTCGACGCGCTTGCCCAGCAGGTTCTGACGGAAGCGGCCCTGCTTGCCCTTGAGCATGTCGGAAAGACTCTTGAGCGGCCTGCGGTTGGCGCCGGTGATGACCCGGCCGCGCCTGCCGTTGTCGAACAGGACGTCCACCGCCTCCTGGAGCATGCGCTTTTCGTTACGCAGGATGATGTCCGGTGCGTTGAGCTCGATGAGCCTCTTGAGGCGGTTGTTCCGGTTGATGACCCTGCGGTAGAGGTCGTTCAGGTCGGAGGTGGCGAACCTGCCGCCGTCCAGGGGGACCAGGGGCCTGAGGTCCGGCGGCAGCACCGGGACGACCTTGAGGATCATCCAGGACGGGTCCTGCCATGGCTTGATGTAGTCGATCTCGTCGTGGGAGAGTTTGCGCGAGTCTACGAGCCGGTCGATCACCTCGTTGATCTTGGGGATGACGGTCTTCTTCTCCTCGTAGGTCGTGGTCTCCTCCCAGCGCTTGACCACCTTCCGGCACTCGGTGAGGAACTCGCCGAGCGCCCGCCTGAACTGCTCGTCTTTCTCCAGGTGGAAGCGATCCTCGATGAAGGCCATGAGTTCAGCCGGCTCGATACCCCTGAAAACATTGACCATGCGCAGGCGGCGGGAAAGCTTCTTCTTCTTGGCCTCACTCTTGGTCTTGGAGGTCTCTTCCTTGAGCTTGTCGGAGATGTCCAGGATGTCGAGGTCGGCGATGAGCTCGTCCACGGCCTCTGCCCCCATCTTGGCCGAGAAGCTGCCGATGCCGTACTTGTCCACGGCCTGCCGGAACTTGTCCTCGGTGAGCAGCTCCCCCTTGCGGAACGGGGCGTCCTTGGGGTCGGTGATGATGTAGCTCTCGAAGTAGAGGACCCGCTCGAGCTCCTTGATGGACAGGTCGAGCAGGGCGCCGATCTTGCTGGGAAGGCTCTTGAGGAACCATATGTGAGCCACGGGCGTGGCGAGCTCGATGTGGCCCATGCGCTCGCGCCGCACCCTCGAATCGATGACCTCGACTCCGCACTTCTCACAGACCACGCCGCGGTGCTTCATGCGCTTGTACTTGCCGCAGATGCACTCGTAGCTCTTGATGGGCCCGAAGATGCGCGCGCAGAAAAGTCCGTCCCGCTCCGGCTTGAAGGTCCGGTAGTTGATGGTCTCGGGCTTCTTCACCTCGCCGTACGACCATGCCAGAATCTTCTCGGGCGATGCCAGCCCGATGCGGACGGCCATGTAGTTGGAAGGATCCTTGGGTTTCTCGAAATAGCTGTATAGATCTTCCAATGTTATCCCCCCTTAGTGTTGGCCCTGGCCCTCGATGAGGGAGATGTCCAGGCCCAGGCTCTTGAGTTCTCTGGTGAGAACGTTGAATGACTCGGGAATGCCGGGCTCGAGCTCGTGCTGGCCCTTGACGATGGACTCGTACATCCTGGTCCGGCCGGCCACGTCGTCGGACTTGACCGTGAGGAACTCCTGCAGTGCGTATGCCGCGCCGTAGGCCTCGATGGCCCAGACCTCCATCTCGCCGAGGCGCTGGCCTCCGAACTGGGCCTTGCCGCCCAGCGGCTGCTGGGTGACCAGCGAGTACGGGCCGATGGACCGGGCGTGGATCTTGTCGTCGACCAGGTGGTGCAGCTTGAGCATGTACATGATACCCACGGTGATCTTGCTGTCGAAGGGATCGCCGGTCCTGCCGTCATAGAGGGTGACCCTGCCTCCGTCGGTGATGCCGGCCACCTTGAGCATGCCGTCGATCTCCTCCTCGGTGGCGGAGTCGAACACGGGCACCGCCACGGTGAGGCCCTCCTCCTTGATCTTTGCCGCCAGGTCGAGCAGTTCCTCCCGGGATGCCTTCTCCAGGATCCTGCTGATCTTCTTGGAGCCGTAAAACTTCTTGAGCAGGCCCTTGAGATCCTCGTCGGGATAGGCCTCCTCGATCATGGCGTTGATGTGCTCGCCGATGCCGTGCATGGCCCAGCCGAGGTGGGTCTCGAGGATCTGGCCCACGTTCATGCGCGACGGCACGCCCAGCGGGTTGAGCACGATGTCCACGGGCCGTCCGTCGTCGAAGAACGGCATGTCCTCCTCGGGAAGGATGCGCGAGATGACGCCCTTGTTGCCGTGGCGTCCCGCCATCTTGTCGCCCACGGAGAGCTTGCGCTTGATGGCGACATAGACCTTCACCATCTTGTTCACGCCGGGCGGCAGGTCGTCGCCGGCGGAGAGCTTCTCGATCTTTGCGTCGTAGAAGTCCAGGATGATTTTCTTCTGGTGGTCGACCCTGCTGATGACCTTCTCGATCTCGCGCTCCACCTCGTCGCCGTCGGTCACGCGGATGTCCTTGAAGTCATCTATCCTGAGCTGGTCGAGCATGTCCTTGGTGATGAGGTTACCCTTCTTGGCGATGACGGAATCCCCCAGGTGCGACAGCATGGGGCCGGAGAGTTTCCTGCCCACGAGCAGGTCTTCCAGCCGCGCCCGGGCACCGTCGGCCAGTATGGCCATCTCGTCGTCCTGGTCCTTGCGGAGCTGCTCGATCTCGCCCTGCTCGATCTGCAGGGTGCGCTCGTCCTTCTCCTGGCCGCGCCGGTTGAAGACCCGGGCGTCGATGATGGTGCCCTCGATGCCGGGCGGGACCCGCAGGGACGTGTCCTTCACCTCGCTGGCCTTTTCGCCGAAGATGGCGCGCAGGAGCTTTTCCTCGGGGGAGAGCTGGGTCTCGCCCTTGGGCGTGACCTTGCCCACGAGGATGTCGCCGGGCTTGACCTCGGCGCCGATTCGGATGATGCCCGAATCGTCGAGGTTCTTGAGCGCTTCCTCGCCGGCGTTGGGGATGTCCCGGGTGATCTCCTCGCTGCCGAGCTTCACGTCGCGGGCCATGACCTCGAACTCCTCGATGTGCACCGAGGTGTAGAAGTCTTCCTTGACCACGCGCTCGCTGATGAGGATGGCGTCTTCATAGTTGTAGCCGCCCCACGGCATGAAGGCGACCACGAGGTTCCTGCCCAGAGCCAGCTCGCCCTTGCACGTGGCCGGGCCGTCGGCGATGATCTCGTTCTTGCCCACGTGCTGCCCCTTGCGCACGATGGGTTTCTGGTTGAAGGAGGTGTTCTGGTTTGCCCGCTTGAACTTGGTGAGGCGGTAAATGTCGATGCCGGTGTCCTCGGGGTGTTTGCCTATGGAGTCGGCCTTGATGACAATGCGCTGGCTGTCCACGTCCTGCACCGTGCCGGCGCGGTGCGACACGACGCACACGCCCGAGTCCCTGGCCACGAGCTGCTCGATGCCGGTTCCCACGACGGGCGGGACGGAGAAGAGCAGCGGCACGGCCTGGCGCTGCATGTTGGAGCCCATGAGCGCCCTGTTGGCGTCGTCGTGCTCCAGGAACGGGATGAGGTTGGCGGACACCGAGAAGAGCTGGTTGGTGGCCACGTCCATGAAGGTGACCTGTTCTTTCGGCACGGTGGAATACTGACCGTTGCGCACGCGGACCCGGACCATGTCGGCCTTGATCCTGCCGTCCTCATCGAGCGGCTCGGTGGCCTGGACGATGACCTGCTCGTCCTCCTCGATGGCGCTCATGTAGCGTATCTCGTCGGTGACCACGCCGTCGGTGACCACGTAGTAGGGGGTCTCGATGAAGCCGAACTCGTTGACGCGGCCGTAGGTGGAGAGCGATACGATGAGGCCGATGTTGGGTCCCTCGGGGGTCTCGATGGGGCACACCCTGCCGTAGTGGGAGGGGTGCACGTCGCGCACCTCGAACACGGCCCGCTCGCGGGTGAGGCCGCCGGGCCCCAGGGCCGAGAGCCTGCGCTTGTGCGTGATGGCAGACAGCGGGTTGGTCTGGTCCATGAACTGGCTCAGCTGGCCGGATCCGAAGAATTCCCTGATCACGGCGGTGACGGGCTTGGGATTGATCAGGTTGTTGGGCATCATGGTCTCGACGTCCTGGAGGCTCATGCGCTCCTTGATGGCCCGCTCCATGCGCACCAGGCCTATGCGGTACTGGTTCTCCAGGAGCTCTCCCACCGAGCGCACCCGGCGGTTGGACATGTGGTCGATATCGTCCACCGTCCTTCCCTGGGCCCCGTCCTTGAGCTCCAGGAGGTACTTCACGGTGAGGAGGATATCCTCCTTGCGAAGCACGGTGAGGTCCAGGGGGGCCTCCTCCTCGCTGACGTGCAGCTTCTGGTTGATCTTCATCCTGCCCACCCGGGAGAGATCGTAGTAGGAGGGATTGAAGAAGAGGTTCTCGAAAAAGTGGGTGGCGATCTCGAGCGTCGGGGGGTTGCTCGGCCTCAGCCGCCGGTATATCTCGATGACCGCCTCTTCGGGAGTGTCCACCTTGTCCAGGGCCAGGGTCTTGGAGAGCGACGAGCTGTAGATGATCTCGTCGTAGTAGACGACCTTGATCTCGGTGAGGCCCATCTCGTGAATCTTGGCAAGCAGTTCCTCGGTGATCTCCTCGTTGGCGTCGGCGAGGACCTCGCCGGTCTCGAGATTCACGATGTCCTCGGCCAGAACCTTCCCGAGGATGTCGGCCTCCTCCAGAACGACAGGCTCGAAGACCTTGCCCTTGTACTTGGTTGCCGTCTTCGCCGTGATCTTGCGGCCGGCCTTGACGACGGCCTCGTCGGAACCCTTGAGCTTCAGGTCGAAATCCACCTTGAGCCCGACCAGGTTCTCGATGTCGATGTGCTTGTGGACCGCGTCGCCTTCGAAGGTGTAACGCTCCTTGGGGTAGTAGATGGCCAGGATGTCCTGGTTGGAAAACCCCATGGCCTTCATGAGGGTGGTCACGGGCATCTTCCTGCGCCGGTCGATCCTCAGGTAGAGGATGTTCTTGGCGTCGAAGTCCATGTCGAGCCATGACCCGCGGGCCGGAATGATGCGGGACGAGTGGAGTACGCGGCCACCGGTGGCCGCCCGTGCAGTGGTCTTGTCGAAAAAGATGCCGGGTGAGCGGTGGAGCTGGTTCACGATGACCCGCTCCGTGCCGTTGACGATAAAGGTGGAGCTCGGGGTCATGAGCGGGATCTCCCCGAAATAGACCTCCTGCTCCTTGATGTCCCTGATGCTCTGGGTCCCGGACTCCTCGTCCCGGTCGTATACCACGAGCCTGACCTTGAGGTTCACGGGGGCGGAGTACGTGAGGCCCTTCTGGAGGCACTCGTCCATGTCGTACTTCGACTCGCCCAGACGGTATTCCACGAATTCCAGGGATGCGTCCTCATTGAAATCCTTGATGGGGAATACGGACTTGAACACCTGCTGGAGCCCGATGTTCTTCCTTTTCTCCGGCGGAACGTCCTTCTGCAGGAAGGTGCTGTAGGACGACTTCGGCAGCTCGACCAGGTCGGGGATCTCCAGGGTGGTCGGCCGCTTTCCGAAGTTCTTCCGCCTCAACTGCGGATTTAACAGGATGCTTTCAATCATCTTCTTTTGTCTTCCTCTTTTATGGGGTTATGCTGCACGCTCCAGGTAAGAAGGGGGGACAGGCACCGCCTTCCCCCCCCCGTCGCGGTGTCCGTTTCAGCAGCTACTTGATCTCGACGACGGCGCCGACCTCTTCGAGCTTCTTCTTGGCATCCTCCGCCTCTTCCTTGTTCACCCCTTCCTTGATGGCCTTGGGCACACCCTCCACCACGTCCTTGGCCTCCTTGAGACCGAGGTCCGTCAGGGCGCGGACGACCTTGATGACCTGGATCTTCTGGGCGCCGACATCCTTGAGCACCACGTCGAAGGTGGTCTTCTCCTCGGCTGCGGCAGCGGGCGCGCCGCCGGCTGCGGGCATGGCCGCAACGGCCGCAACGGGCGCCGCAGCGGTGACACCGAACTTGTCTTCCAGCTCCTTGACGAATTCCGCCAGTTCGAGGACGGTCATGCTCTCGATGAACTTTATGACATCTTCACGGGTAATCTGTGACATTTCTACACTCCTTCACGTTTCTTGTTTTCAATGGCCTTGAGTACGTAAACCAGCTGAGACACGATGGCCGCCAGAACGCCGACGAAGTTGGAAACCGGGGCGTTGAGCGATCCGAGCATGCGTGCGAGCAGCACTTCCCTGGGCGGCATCTTTGCCAGCTCCTGGATGTCCGCCGCGGTCATGGGCCGCTCGCCCAGGATACCACCCTGGATCTCGAGCTGCTCATTGTCCTTGGCGAAGTTCACCAGGGTCTTGGCCACGGCCACCGCATCGCTGTGCGCGATGGCTATCGCCGTGGGACCCGTGAAGAACTGCCCGATACCTGTGACGGGAGTCCCCTCGGAAGCCCTTCTGAGAAGGGTGTTCTTCACGACCTGATAGGAACCGCCCGCACCCGAAATGTCCCTCCTGAGCTTGGTGATCCTCTCCACGTTCAGACCCATGTAGTCCGTGACGAAGACCGCCTGGGACTTGTCCAGCTCATCGTGCAGGACCTGCACCAGTTGTTCTTTCTCTTCCCTCTTCAATGAAACACCTCACCCCTTTCTTTTTTGGATTCATCCTGTCAAAGGGTGCATCGGGGATATCCTGCCCGGATCTCGGCGGGAATGTTTAAGCTCGCCTGAGCGCGCTCCCGCTGTCTTTGACCAGGATTTGCTTACTTCAGTATGTTCGATACCTCGGACGGGTCGATCCTCACTCCCGGACCCATGGTGCTGGACACGGCCACGCCCTTGACGTAGGTGCCCTTGGAGCCGGACGGTTTGAGCTTCATGATCATCTCGAGCAGCACCTTGAAGTTGTCCAGGATCTTGTCCTTGCCGAAGGACACCTTGCCCACGCTGCAGTGCACGATGCCGACCTTGTCCACCCGGAAGTCGACCCGGCCGGCCTTCATGTCGGCAACCGCCTTGGCCACATCGAAGGTCACGGTGCCGAGCTTGGGGTTCGGCATCATGCCGCGGGGGCCGAGCACCTTGCCCAGCTTGCCCACGGTTCCCATGAGGTCCGGCGTGGCGATGACCTTGTCGAACTCGAGCCAGCCGCCCTGGATCTTCTCGGCCAGGTCCTCGGCGCCCACATGGTCAGCCCCGGCTTCCCTGGCCTCCTTCTCCTTTTCGCCCTTCGCGAAGACCAGTACTCTCGTGGTCTTGCCCGTGCCATGGGGAAGGACCACCGAACCGCGGACCATCTGGTCCGCATGCCTGGGGTCGACCCCGAGCCGCAGGGCCACGTCGACGCTCTCGTCGAACTTGGCAAAGGCGTTGTCCACCACCAGCGCGAGCGCTTCACCGAGCTCATATTTCTTCTGAGGATCTACCTTGTCCCTCGCCTCAGTGTATTTCTTGCCACACCTCGCCATAACGTGCATCTCCTTCAGTCAACTATCTCGATCCCCATGCTCCGGGCAGTGCCCGCGATGATGTTCACGGCATTGTCCATGTCCTGTGCATTGAGGTCATTCATCTTCTGCTTTGCGATGTCCATGAGCTGGGCCCGCGTCACCCTGCCCACCTTGTCCTTGTTGGGAACCGACGAGCCCTTCTCGAGCCCTGCGGCCTTGAGCAGCAGGGTGGATGCCGGCGGGCTCTTGGTGATGAAGGAGAAGGAACGGTCCTGGAACACGGAGATCTCCACGGGGATCTTGTATCCGCGCTGCTTGTCCGTGGCGGCGTTGAACGCCTTGCAGAACTCCATGATGTTCACCCCGTGCTGACCCAGCGCCGGGCCGACGGGGGGCGACGGCTTGGCCTCGCCTGCGGGTATATGAATCTTGATCTTTGCCAGTATTTTCTTTGCCATGTGCTACCTCTACAGGGTCTATTTCTTGGTTATCTGGTCGAAATTGAGCTCCACGGGTGTCGAGCGGCCGAAGATACTCACGAGTACGCGGACCTTGCCCTTGTCGGGCTTGCAGTCATCCACGACGCCGCTGAAATTCTGGAAGGGGCCCTCGTTGACGACCACCTCGTCGCCCACGGCGAACTCGCACCTGAGGGTCTGTGCCTCCATGCCGTCTTCGAGCTGGGCCTTCAGGGTCTCCACCTCGGCATCGGGTATGGTGGACGGGGATGTCTTCCCGCCCACGAACCCGGTGACCTTCGGTGTGCTCATGACCACGTGCCAGGTCTTGTCGGTCAGGACCATCCTGACCAGTATGTAGCCGGGGAAGTACTTCCTGGCTGCGGCCTTCTTCTTTCCCTGGGTGGCCTTCTTGATCTGCTCCGAGGGCACGAGGATCCCGGAGAAGTGGTCCTCCACGTTGTAGGCCTTGATGCGCTCCTCCAAGGACTTCTTTGCCTTGTGCTCGTAGTTGGAGTGCGTGTGAACCACGTACCACTTGTGTTCGAGATTGTCATCCATGGTCCGCTACCCGACGCCCAGAACGAGCTTGACTGCCTGGGACAGGCTTGCATCGATGAGCCAGAGAAAGATCGAGATCGCCACGCTGATGATGACCACCGCGATGGTCCCGCTTATGACCTCTTTCCTGCCCGTCCAGGTTACCTTGTTCCATTCGGCCCTGATTTCCTTCAAGAACTGCTGGACCTTCAGGAAAACCGCTAGCTTCTCATTGTCCATATGTTCCCTGCCAACCGAACTGGCAGGCCAGGAGGGACTCGAACCCCCAGCATCCGGATTTGGAGTCCGGCGCTCTGCCATTAGAGCTACTGGCCTGCACTATTTTATTTCGTCTCTTTGTGGAGCGTGTGAGTCCTGCAGAACGGGCAGTACTTCTTCTGCTCCAGCTTGTCCGTGGATTTCTTCTTGTTCCGCGTCGAGTTGTAGTTGCGCCTCTTGCAGTCGGAACATGCCAGTGTGATGATGTCTCTCATGGATCCTTACCGTCCTACTCGATGACCTTGACGATGACGCCGGAGGCGACGGTCCTGCCGCCCTCGCGGATGGCGAACCTCAGACCCTCCTCCATGGCGATCGGCGATATCAGCTTCACCTCCATCGTCACGTTGTCCCCGGGCATCACCATCTCCACCCCCTCGGGCAGCTTGATGTCCCCCGTCACGTCCGTCGTCCGAAAATAAAACTGCGGCCGGTACCCCGTGAAAAACGGCGTGTGCCGCCCACCCTCTTCCTTCTTCAACACGTACACCTCAGAGGTAAAATGCGTGTGCGGCATGATCGAACCAGGCTTCGCCACCACCTGCCCGCGCTCCACCTCCTCACGCTTCGTCCCACGCAGCAACACCCCCACGTTGTCCCCAGCACGACCCTCGTCCAGCGTCTTCCGGAACATCTCTACTCCCGTGCACACCGTCTTGGTCGTCGGCCGGATCCCCACAATCTCTACCTCTTCCCCGACCTTGATCACCCCACGCTCCACTCGGCCCGTCACCACCGTGCCACGACCGCTGATCGTGAATATGTCCTCAACTGGCATCAAAAACGGCTTGTCAATGTCCCGCGCAGGCTCAGGTATGTACGCGTCCACCGCATCCATCAACTCAAATATGCACTTCGCCTCCGCACTGTCTGGATCGTCACTCTCCATCGCCTTGAGCGCACTCCCCCGTATGATCGGGATCTCGTCCCCAGGAAAATCATACGCCGAGAGCAGCTCCCGAAGCTCCAGCTCCACCAGCTCCAGCAGCTCAGGATCGTCCACCTGGTCCACCTTGTTCATGAACACCACCATCGCCGGCACGTTCACCTGCTTCGCCAGCAATATGTGCTCCCGCGTCTGCGGCATCGGCCCGTCACTCGCCGCCACCACCAATATCGCCCCGTCCATCTGCGCCGCACCCGTAATCATGTTCTTGATGTAGTCCGCGTGCCCAGGACAGTCGATGTGCGCATAGTGACGCGTCGCCGTCTGATACTCCACGTGCGCCGTGTTGATCGTGATCCCACGCTCCTTCTCCTCCGGCGCCTTGTCTATCTGATCGTACGCCACATACTCGCTCAATCCCTTCTTCGCCAAATGCTTCGTGATCGCCGCCGTCAACGTCGTCTTCCCATGATCAATATGACCAATCGTCCCCACATTCACATGCGGCTTCGTCCTCTTGAATGTCTCCTTAGCCATGTACTTCCCCCTTTGTGTTCTATTTTTTTCTCCGCTCTCGTCTCAATAAAAGTGGAGCCCACGCCCGGGATCGAACCGGGGAAACCTCTTCCTTACCAAGGAAGTGCTCTACCTACTGAGCTACGTGGGCACGACTCCACGAAATTGAAGGGAAAATGGAGCGGGAAACGGGATTCGAACCCGCGACCCTCAGCTTGGAAGGCTGACGCTCTAGCCAACTGAGCTACTCCCGCATCATCGTTTGAGGACAGTGCAGTCATCAGCGACTCACGTCTCCTGCAACCCCTCGTTGCTCGTGGTGGAGGGGGGAGGATTCGAACCTCCGTAGGCTTCGCCGGCAGATTTACAGTCTGCTCCCTTTGGCCGCTCGGGAACCCCTCCCGAAGTGTCTCTCATGGAGCTGGAGATGGGACTCGAACCCGCAACCTGCTGATTACAAATCAGCTGCTCTACCGATTGAGCTACTCCAGCGCTCCAGGCGCACCCATAGCTTGCGCACCAGGTGTCTGTATCCTAAGGACAATGAAAAAGTCAAGGGGCAAATATGGTCATGGGAAAGATTTTTGCATGGGAGAAAAAGCTGTTTCAGATTCATATGATAAGCATTTCAGGATGCCCCTGTCCCCGGTTCGCCGGAAGAGACTCCTCGTATTCCGGACGCCATGGAACGATTCCGTCGAGCCCTTGCCCGTTGACCCCCCTCCACCCCTGTGTTAACACAATGGTCCATGCAGAACCCGATCAGCCACCTGGCGATCATCATGGACGGCAACGGCAGGTGGGCGCAGAGAAAGGGCCTTTCCAGGCTCAAAGGCCACGAGATGGGGGCCCGGGCTGCCAAGCGCGTGGTGGAACTGGCCAAGGCAAGATCCATACGATACCTCACCCTGTATGCCTTCTCGTCCGAGAACTGGAGCCGCCCCAAAGAAGAGGTGGAGGGCCTGTTCCGCCTCCTGGAACGGTTCATCGCCGAGGAGGTTGACCGACTCAAGTCCAGCGGCATCTGCATCCACGTGATCGGCGACCTGTCGCGTTTCTCGGACCACCTCCAGGACACCATCCGCCGCACCCTCGACGAGACGAAGGACAACCAGCAGCTGCACCTGGCCATCGCGCTCAACTACGGGGGCCGGGACGAGATCCTCCGCTGCGCCCGGAAGCTCCTGGCCAACGGTACCCGGGCCGACGACATCACCGAGGAGACCTTCTCGGGCCACCTGGACACGGCCTTCATGCCCGACCCGGACCTCCTGATCCGCACGGGCGGCGAATGGCGTATCAGCAACTTCTTGCTGTGGCAGCTCGCCTACACCGAGATCTACTTCATGGACACCCTCTGGCCCGACTTCGACGAGAAGGACCTGGACGAGGCGATCTCCTGGTTCAGGGGCAGGCAGCGGCGGTTCGGCATGACCGGCGAGCAGGTCGAGGGGAGACTCAAATGACCCGTATCTTCGGGGCGCTCATTCTCATCGTCATCTTCGCCCTCCCGGCCATATTCGGGCCCGCCTGGGTACTGGCCCTGCTGGCCATGCTGGTGGTGCCGGTGTGCATGTACGAGCTGTTCCGGGTGGCCCTCGGAACCGGTGCACGGGTACTGGGCTGGATCGCCATGGTTTCGTCGACACCTTTCCTGTACTTCGCCTACCGGGGCGACGCGGCATGGTGCTTCATGACCGTGGGGGTCACGAGCGTTGTCCTCATGATCGTCTCGCTCTTCCTCTACGAGAAGAACAAAGGCGGCGCCCGGGACCTGGTCTATGCCATCGCCGGCCTGTTCTATCCCATGGCGCTCATCGGCTTCTGGGTGCTCCTGCGCGTGGCTCCCGACGGCAGGTTCTGGATGATCTTCGGCCTGGTGAGCGTGTTCGCATCCGACGTGGGCGCCTACTACGTGGGCAAGAACCTTGGCAGACACCACCTGGCACCCCGGCTCAGCCCCAAGAAGACCGTGGAGGGCTTCATCGGCGGCATCGGCCTGGCCGTGATGCTCGGGTACGCCACCTACCTTATATATAGTGCAGTCACTGCCCACTACCAGGTCGAAACGCTGACGGGCGCCTACCCCGTGTGGCTGCTGGCGGTCCTGTCCGCATGCATCGCCGTGCTGGACCTGGCCGGCGACCTGACCGCTTCGCTGTTCAAGCGGGAATTCCAGATCAAGGACCTGGGCAACCTCATACCCGGCCACGGCGGCATGCTGGACCGCATGGACGGCATCATCCCGGTGGGCTGCCTCCTCTACTTCGTCCTGAAGGTATTCGGCTGAATGAAGCGGGTGGCCCTTCTCGGATCAACGGGCTCCATCGGCGAGTCGACCCTCGACGTGCTGCGCATGAGGCCTGACCACTTCCGGCTCGTGGGCCTTGCGGCCGGCAGGAACACGAGGCGCCTGCTCGAGCAGGCCGGGGAATTCAAGGTGGGGGTCATCGGCGCCTCTTCTCCCGCACCACCCCATACGACAGAGACATCGCTCATCTCGGGTGAACGTGCGGCCATGGAGGTCATCCGCAGGTCAGAGCCGGACATCGTGGTCAACGGCATATCCGGCGCGGCGGGCTTCCTGCCTTCGCTGGAGGCCGTCCGGCAGGGCTCAGCCCTGGCTCTGGCCAACAAGGAGTCCCTGGTCATCGGGGGCCTGTTCCTCACGGAAGAGGCACGCAGAAGAGGCGTTCATATCCTCCCCGTGGACTCGGAGCACTCGGCCGTGTTCCAGTGCCTGGCAGGGGAGAACCCGGCAGCCATCCGCCGCATCATCCTCACCGCATCGGGCGGACCCTTCAGGGACCGGCCGAAGGACACCTTTGCCTCCATCACGCCACAGGAGGCCCTGAACCACCCGACTTGGTCCATGGGGAGGCGCATCACCATCGACTCGGCCACCCTCGTGAACAAGGGCCTCGAGATGATCGAGGCCTGCTGGCTCTTCGGCGTCGGGATGGATGCGGTCACGGTGACCGTCCACCCTCAGAGCATCGTGCACTCCATGGTGGAGTTCTCGGACAGGAGCGTCAAGGCCCAGCTCAGCCTGCCCGACATGCGTATGGCCATTGCCTATGCGCTTTCCTGGCCGGAACGCATGGACATCCCCCTCGCCCCCCTTCCGGCGGATTCCGCCATGAGGCTGGACTTCCTGCCTCCGGATGAGGCCAGGTTTCCGGCGCTGTCCGTGGCACGCCATGCCATGGAAAAGCCCGGGGTGCTGCCCTGCGTCATGAACGCGGCCGACGAGGTGGCGGTCCATGCCTTCCTGGACGGGCGGATCAGATTCGACCAAATCGTGGCCGTGATGAAAAAGACCATGGACATGTTCGACACATTCGCGGTAGAAACTCCCGAAGAGCTCATGGTGCTCGACAAAAACGCGCGAAAGACTGCAGAGGCATTGCTCTCATGATAACACTCCTTGCTTTCATCATCGTTCTCGGCGTGCTGATCTTCTTCCACGAACTGGGCCACTTCCTCGTGGCCAAGGCCAGCGGCGTGGGGGTCCTGAAGTTTTCCCTGGGCTTCGGTCCGGCGCTCATCAAGAAGCGCATCGGCGAGACGCAGTACCAGGTGGCGGCGTTCCCCCTGGGAGGCTACGTGAAGATGCTGGGCGAGGACCCTGACGACAAGGACCAGCTCTCCCACATCGATCCGAAGCGCTCCTTCTCGCACAAACCCCTGCCCGTCAAGGCCGCCATCGTCTTTGCCGGGCCGTTCTTCAACTTCATCCTGGCCGTGTTCGTCTACACCGCCATCGCCTGGGTCGGGGTCCCCTTCCTCCTGCCGGTCATCGGGGAGGTGCAGAAGGAGTCGCCTGCGGAGAAGGCGGGTATGCTCGCCGGCGACACGATCAAGACCATCGCGGACAAGCCGGTGGAGGGATGGGACGACGTGGCGACCATGCTCCAGGAATCGGGGGTGGCCGGCAGCGTGGAGATCGAGGTCCTGCGCGACGGCGAGATCTTTGTCCTGCACGTGACGCCTGCCATGAGCACAGGCAAGAACCTCTTCGGCGAGGAGATCAAGCGGCCCATGATCGGCATCACCGTGGGTGAACAGACGGCGGTCAGGCACTACGGCCCCATCGGCGGCATCGGGTACGGATTTTCCCAGTGCTACCGCATCGTGGAGCTCACCGCGATGGCCTTCTCCAAGATGATCAAGGGCTCCATAAGCGTCAAGGAGAGCCTTGGCGGCCCCATCCTCATCGCCCAGGTGTCGGGCCAGACCTTCAAGGCGGGCCTGCTGCCCTTCGTCTCGCTGATCGCCTTCATCAGCATCAACCTGGCCATCATCAATCTGCTGCCCATTCCGGTCCTGGACGGCGGCCACCTGCTGCTCTTTGCCATCGAGGGCATCACCGGCAAGCCGGTCGAGGGCAAACCCCGCGAGGTGGCCCAGCAGATCGGGCTCTTCATCCTCATCATGCTCATGCTCTTCGCCTTCTACAACGACATCGTGCGCATCTTCAAAGGGTGAGAAGCGTGCAGGTCCTGGCCCTGGACACCTCCACGAGCTGCCTGTCCGTCGCCCTTCTCAGGGACGGCCTGACCGCCTGCGAGATCAACCTCACGGTCAAGGCCGGGCATGCAGGGATGCTCCTGTCCGTCATCGACGAGGTGCTGAACAAGTCGGGGACGCCACGTACCGCCATAGACCTCATCGCCGTGGGCACCGGGCCCGGATCCTTCACGGGGCTGCGCATCGGCATCGCCACGGCCAAGGGCCTGGCCGAGTCCCTGGGATGCCGCCTCGTGGGCGTGCCTTCGCTGGACACCCTGGCCCATGCCGCCGTGCCGTCCTACCTGCCCGTCATGCCGGTGGTCGATGCCAAGAAGGGCGAGGTCTTCTGCAGCAGATACGACGAGCACGGCTCCCGATTCAGCGGGTACATGAACCTGAGGCCCGAGGAGGTCGTGGGTCTGGTCAGGGACGAGACCCTGTTCATGGGCAGCGGGTGTGAGCTCTACCGGGACGTGTTCATCAGGGGCCTGGGCAAGCTTTACCACGAGGCCGCCATGCACCTGTGGAACCCCCGGGCATCGGTGCTCGCCGGGATCGCCCTGGGCATGGCGCCGGAGACATACCCGGCCGATGTCCTGCCCATCTATGCCCGGGAGTCGGACGCCATGCTGCTGCTTGAAAGAACCGCTAAAGGGAAGGCAAAGCGCTAATATTGAGTTATGACATTATGT
The DNA here is from genome assembly GCA_017992605.1 of Deltaproteobacteria bacterium. Taxonomy (GTDB): domain Bacteria; phylum Desulfobacterota; class Desulfomonilia; order UBA1062; family UBA1062; genus MWEI01. The sequence goes on along the minus strand of JAGOOG010000007.1, from coordinate 2,907 downwards.
TGTAAGCATGCGTGATGTCCACAATAGATTATTTTTTTCGTTGTCTTTATTGTGCAGGGTTAGGTTGTATCGAAGGCCATGAGGTACCTGATCTGCCGTGGCTGTCTCCCACGCTTCTATCTTCACCCAGTACCCGCCTTCCATGAGGAACTTCTCCCCATGCAGCAGCAAGAGGTTTTCCAGGCCGGCCATTGGCCTGGCCATGCCCGCAAGAACTCCTCTTCGATATAGTTATCATCACATGATAACCATAAGACCATTATCGTGACGAATTAAGCTTTTCATCAAAGAGAGGGCATCGCCGGCCCCAGCTCTTTCATAGGGACATCAGCACGCCCCCACACCATGCTTTACAGAACCGGACGCCCGCACCTATAATGTGTCGCTGCGAGGCGCCTATGGTGGATGTCTATGAGCTCTACGAGAAGCGTATCCAGAAAAGGGTCATCAAGGCCGTCAAGGATCTGGAGAAGAAGCGCGTTTCGGCGGTGGCCCGCGGTGAGGAGGCAGACCCGCTTAAGGTGCTGGCCGAGTACCTGCTCGAGGTGACCCACATCGTCATAGAGGAGTGCGGAAACGACGAGGATGCCCTCAGGAGGATCATCCCCCGCTACCTGCCAGATGGGATCACGCTCGACGACGTACAGAGGCGCGAGGACCAAAAACCTAAGGACAGCTCCGACTGATTCCGGGCCCCCGGCCCGGGAAGCACCCCACGGTAACCCCCAATGATTACACGAAAACCCAGAGACTACTGTTGATCCTGTTCAGGAATCTATGGTTAACGCTTTGATTTTTACACTGACGATTTATCGCGGAAAGCATCGGTTTGGGCAAATTGAGAGGTATGAGTTACTATGTACAAACCGGCGATAGTGGAACATGATCGGGGGGGCGGGTCTTGTGAAACCGATCAGTTATCGCAGAATCTACATTCTTCAAGAAAGGGGGGCAAGAGATGATTATCTCCGCCCCCCTGCAGGTCACTTACGTTAAGTGATTAACCTTCGCCAACTGTCCTTGGCTATAACGGCCCATGCCCTCGACATGCAGGTTGCGCCTGATTCCATCACTCCTGGCCCGGAGCTTGATTGGGGACATAATCGGTCCAGGAATTAATGTCCTGGAGGTAGTCACGGAATCGGATTGACACTGCGTCACCCGAGGATGCCCAATTGGGTACATTTATCACCTGTGTTCCGCCGCCACCATCTCGGGGGGTCAGAACAACAGGTATAGTTGAATCGGGTGGTGTAGCTCCAGGGATGACCAGATCAACCCCGGTTAAGAATGATTGTAAATAGAAAGGTAAGATCGTGTTGCCAAGATGGCTCACACCATCAGGCACATGATCACTAAAAGCGGGAGGGGGCAACAAAGCCCCTTGATCGAAGACAAATACCCCGATTACCCTCTTGGTGATGGTGAATGGGACAGGATATATCACTTCGAAACCGTTGATCTCGAGAGAGTCATTCTGGATTCCCTGATCGCCCCAGATTTCCTTATCCCTCTGGATATTCAGGTTGGTAGTGTGGTCGCTTTTGTCCAAATAGGCACTAATGGCGTCACTAGTTTGGAGCCGGATCAAGTAGTCGCTTCTGTGGTAGGACTCGGCATAGAAATGCTGAGGAATGGCGCCATCTCGGAACAGGACGAACTCATAGTACCAACCACCTTTAGCCTTGAATGGTCCCCAGGCTCCATCGCCGTTTATGGAGTAGACCGCCTCGGGTTTTTTATCGATTCTGAAGCCGGTATCTCCGTCAACTCTCCAGACCTCTAGGATAGCGTTCTGAACCCCCACGTTCTGCGGGAAAAAGACGACCCTACCGGCAAGCCTGACCTGCCCGGGCGGTTCAGGCACAATGTCACTTGTTGCTGGAGCTTGGCCGGTAAAGAACTCGTACATATAGACAAAAGACTCAGCAGAGGTTGCTGTTTGGACATGGGTCTGGTTGGGAACAATAACGTTCCAAGCACCCACTATCTCACGACCAGGGAATCCCCAGCCAGACCATAAAGCCAGGGTAGGAATAGGCACCCCGACCCCGGTGCCGGGAAGCTCGGTAGCCGTGCGGCCGTCGATGTTGACGTAATGACCAACTTTTGCGTTACGTTCTGCTGAAGTGTTCAGGTATCCCGGAGTCATTACCGCCCCGACCATCCCGCCAATCATCATCGTTGTACCAAGGGAATGTCCGAGAATGTCAACCTTGGCAGCGCTGGTCTCTGACTGAACCTTCGCTATGAGCGCATCCATGGCGGTGTAAACTTGAGCCACAGTGTTGATTGAGAAGGTAGAATCATACTCGAGGGCATAGATGAGCTCATGCGGGTAGCCGTTGCTTGTAAACCGCATGGCCTGTGATTCAAACTGGGTCGCTGAACCCGAACCGCCATGAACGAAGATCATGGGGTTGCCAGGTGTGGGTGCTGACTTCTTGGCATCGACTGTTGTCGCTGACGAGAATAATATCCCAACCAGCATGACTACTGTTATCATACTAAACAGTTTGATATGTTTCATCTCTTTCTCTCCTTTAAAGCAAAATCTTCAATATATACATTGTTCCCGATGCTTAACCCCTTCATGATAGTACTGTCGAAGGGAAGTGCATCCTAGCTTATGTAAGGTAATTTCATATGTCGCATAGCCACCTCCTGCCGCAAATATTATTCAATGAAATTAAAATGGTAAATGTGGTAACATCTATGATGTATTCTGTGGAAACCTATTGAATGTTAGTCTGTTAATAATTACGTTGTAATGAAAGTCAATAGGTCTTGTCCTGTCATCTCTGTAGAAGGTCAAACGAGCCATTCATTCTTCCTCCCAAGCGTGAGATTGATCGCTACGCCTTTTATCAAAGTCGCCCTTGGCTCTTTCCATTTTTTTATATACTA